>JBDKGH010000091.1:0-6880 GCA_039798265.1 Bacteroidota bacterium
TCACCACCATCGCAGGAAGCTGGGTTACACACCTGTTGGATCACATCAATGAAGTTATCTGAAAGATCAATACATGCATCACCAGCTATGCCAGAGGCGGGAAGGCCTGGTGTGAGTGTAGCTGGATCGAGTGTGCCTGTAAATGAGATACCCCAGATGCGCATATCGCCGGTGCTCAATCCGTCGAGTTCGATATCAGCAACTTGGCTAACAAGAATAATATTGTTTAAATCATCTGTTACAATGTACCAATAGGTTTCCGCTGCTGAGGAGTTATTGGCAACAGTAACGGGTAGATTGTCTAGGTCGTTACAGATATTGATAGCCGATGTAGCAGCGCCAATATTGATTTCTGCACCATCACATAGGACAGGGATGAAATTGGTAGCGCCAGGAGTTGGGGCTTGTGTTACATAAGTTGAAACATCTAATGGAGTGCCGCCGTCAGGAACGCGAGCCATAGCATCGCTTACACTGCTGCCATTTGCACTTTCGTCAATTTGAGATCCACCAGGAATGAGAATATCAATAAGGGCTTGATCAACAGGATCGTTTGTAGCGTACACGATTGCATCTACCAAACCGGTGGCGGTTGGTAATGAACCATTAGGCCAAGCGGCAGCAGTACCTTCGTAAATGGCAACGGCGTCAGCTCCATTTTGGAGGCTGTTATCGGAAAAGGTGAGGTTTACGTTGGGAACTGCGGCGTTTCCTAAAACGAAGAATCCGCTTGCTGGGATCACTTGGCCGGTGAGGTCAATTGAAAAATAACTGGCGTCATTGACAGAACCTCCGTTGAAGAAAACGACTACAAGTCCATCGAGGGAAGCGCCGGGCTCACCAATGATTTCAATAAACTCCCCAGTATCTGTCGTAGGTTGGTCAACATCGATTTCGTTGATGACAACAGAAGCTACATCAACCGCTGGAGGCTCGGTACCCCAAAATCCCACACCAGATTGTGTTCCGTTGCCGGTATAGTAAAATGGTCCGGTGCCAGTAATGAAGGTATTGTTGGCCCAAAGTCCGGCAGAAACGGCTACGGATTCGCGACCGAGCATTCCGCCACCCCATTCCACGAATGCAACCATAGCCGCGGCTGAACCAAAGCTACCGCTAGGTAAATACAATCCAAGGTCCGATGCTGTTGCGTTTAAGTTCCATTGCACAGTTACTTCTTCATTTGGGCTGAGATAAAGGTCGCCACTCACTACACTTGTGGGAGCCATGTTCAATGTAGCATAGCTAAAAAGCGCACAAAGACGATAGGTTGAAATGTCAGCGTCTGCTGCTCCGAAGTTTTTAATGGTAGCCTGAGATGTTGCAGGATTTACCATAGTGAATCGCAATTGCCCCTGCGAGTGAATGGACAAGAGTGCAAAACAAATGAGTAAAAGTTTTTTCATCAGAAAAAATGGAATTAGGGTTGAGCACGATATTTTCTAGTTACGAAGTTCTAAATTCCTGACAACGTGCAAAGTATTTGATGGAAAAGTTATGAAGTTTTCGCTATGCAAAAGATAGGAGATTCGATGATTCTTAGGTGTTTAGGGCGAGGGCAATTGGTTTTTTAACCATATTGCAGCTGTTTGACCAAAACTAACTTTTTATGCTACGTGTTTTTTTGGCTTTTATAGCCGTATTAAGCCTCTCTTTCGCTAGCTCGGCGCAATGCTCTACGTGCACCCCAGATGTGTCGTGTTCAAGCCCTGATGGCTTTCCTACGATGTGTCCAGCAGAATTACCGCATGCTACGGTGGGCGTTTTCTATCAAGAACCGGTTACTTTTTTTATGCCTACAACCATCGATGATCCTGGTAGTGGCGTAACGGCTACACTTTTAGAGATTCATATTACCAACGTGTATGGCATTCCTTTCGGCATGCAATACACGATCAATGACGCCGATTCTATCTATCATCCTGTGGATGGTGAGAATTATGGCTGTGCTTCTGTGTGCGGTACGCCCGTATTGCCAGGGGTTTACAACGTAACGGTGGTAGTGGATGTGTTAGCTCAAGCTTTCGGTATAGAGGTGAACCAAACGCAATCATTTACCCAAGTGTTTGTGGTAGATCCTGGTCCTGGCGGAACGAATAGTTTTTCCTATGATGTTCCTGCTAACTGTGGCTCTCTCGAGGTGCAATTTGAAGCCTTACTTCAAGGTCAACCGAATCAATTGACCACTTATGAATGGAATTTTGATAACGGCCAAACGAGCAACGTGCCCAACCCGGGTGTGGTTACCTACGATGCTGTGGGCGATTATGATGTGATACTGACCACGAGTATTTCGGACTATGTGCTCAACCAAGTAAACCTCGATAATATCGGCGGAAACTGGGGCGGCGATATTGATGACTTTTTTGGCGAAGCCGATCCGTTTTTTGAAGTGGTGAATGGATCAGGAGCAACTGTTTTTTCTTCGTCGTCGGCATCTGATGTCACATCTTATCAATGGACGGGCTTAAATGTGGTTTTAAATGATCCTCCTTATTCCTTGATCATTTGGGACGAAGATGTAATCTCGCAAAATGATAATTTAGGTACGGTGGGTTTTTCCATTTCGATTGGAAATAGTTTTGTTTCGAACAATGGTAACACACTTGAATTGGTGATTGGGGTGAATGAAGTCAATCACATTGTTGACACGGCAACGGTTTCTGTTTTTCCCATTCCCGATGCTTCATTTGCCGTGAATGGAAATACATTGGTGTGTAATGATGCGAATTTGCTCACTTACACCTGGACCGTTGAAAATGTGGTGATCGATGGAGCCACAGGACCTTCTGTGGGAATGGACTTGGGAGGAAATTATCAAGTGTATGTTACCAATGATTTTGGTTGTTCGGCCACGAGTGACGCTTATCTGTTTTGTCCCGAGATCACACCGCAATTTAATGTAGCCTCTGATCTTCTTTCTGTAGCGGCGAATCAGGTTTCGTACCAATGGTATTTTAACGGGTTGCCACTCGATGGTGCTACCGACTATTTTATTGCCAATCCAGAAAATGGTAACTACGCTGTAGAGGTTGTTACTCCGTTCGGCTGCACCATCATGAGCGAAGTAACTACGGTATTCGTGGGTGTGGAGGAATTGGCCATGACAGCATGGAGCTTGTATCCTAACCCTGCTGTGGATATTGTTCGATTCAATTGGGAAGCAGGAATACATCAAGTAGAGGTATTCAGCATCACTGGACAGGAAGTGTTCAGTACACAGTTGCTAGCTGGACAAAATGAGCTGAACGTTTCAACTCTTGCTGCTGGTCTTTATCGTTTACGAGTGACAGATCATCACGGACGTATTGGATTTAAACCCTTCGTTATTTCCGAATAGTAAATCGACGTATTGCATCGTTACTCGGGTATTTGGTGCGTCCGTTCCAGATCAAACTATTTTGATCATAAATAGCGCCGCAGCATTCGGATGGGGATGTATTATAGCGAAACGATAATGTATCCACATCACCATCGCTGAACTCGAAGTAATAATCAAAATACCTCGCATCTACATGAAGCAGTACAACACTGTCGTTGGTGTTGATATTGGTGGTGCTGTAATCGACAGTGAAAAAGATGGTGTCAGAGCCTGATAGGCGGTAAAGAGAACATTCGTAGGCGTTATATATGCCCGTCTCACCATCGAAGAGGTCGGAGTCATCTCCTATGCGAAGAACGTTGATCGGAATAACGAGTCCAGATCCTGAGCACTCCGCATCATCGCAGTTATTGCAAGAGGAGGCTAAGATGACGGTCAAAGTCAATAGGGCAATGCTGAACGTTTTTTTCATGAGATGATCATTTAGTTGTCGTATCCGGCCATTTTTTTCAATTGTCGTAAAGCATCATTCATCGTAATGATGTTGTTGAATGACATACGCAAGGTGTCATCTTTTTCGTACATCTTTCCAGCGGTAGGGTATTTTTTTATGAACTCTAACACGTGGCTAAACTTATCCGATTGGTAATAGGGCGAATCTTGTTTACTGATGAAGTATCCAATCATCTTTCCGCTTTTGAGCACCAGTTTTTCAAACCCAATTTCATTAGCTAACCAACGCAAACGCATCGTATCTACCAAAGCGACTGCAGGTGGAGGAAGTTCTCCAAAACGGTCGATGAGTCGTTGTTTGTAAGCGTTTAGTTCTTCTTCAGTGCGAATGTCATCAAGTTCTTTGTATAACGCTATGCGCTCCGTAATGCTGCTGATGTATTCATCAGGGAAGAGGATTTCAAAATCGGTTTCTAGTGCGGTTTCGCGCACATAGTTTTGTGATTTTTTCATTTCATCTTCATACAAATCTTTGAAGTGTTCTTGCTTCAATTCATCGATGGCTTCGTTCAGTATTTTCTGATAAGTTTCAAAACCAATGTCATTGATAAAACCACTTTGTTCGCCACCGAGCAAATTACCCGCACCACGGATATCAAGGTCGCGCATGGCAATGTGCAAACCAGATCCGAGGTCGCTAAATTGTTCAATCGCCGTTAGTCGTTTGCGCGAATCTTCCGGTAAGAGGTGCATGGGTGGTGCAAGCAAATAACAAAAAGCGCGTTTGTTATTTCTTCCGACTCTTCCGCGCAATTGATGCAAATCGCTCAATCCAAAGTGATGCGCATCGTTGATGATGATGGTGTTCGCATTGCTGATGTCGATGCCGCTTTCCACAATGGCTGTGCTCACCAGCACATCAAATCCGCCTTCGATAAAGGTGGTCATTACTTCTTCCATTTCATCACCGCTTAACTGTCCGTGACCTATGCCTACGCGCACATCAGGACATAGACGTTGAATCATGCCCGCTATTTCTTTGAGGTTTTGAATGCGGTTGTGCACAAAAAACACTTGGCCTCCGCGTTGAACTTCATAGCTTACGGCATCGCGGATTACTTCTTCGTTGAAAGGCCTTATTTCCGTTTGGATGGGATGTCTGTTAGGAGGGGCGGTTTGAATAATAGAAAGGTCTCGCGCGCCCATCAACGAAAACTGTAAGGTGCGTGGAATAGGCGTTGCCGTGAGCGTTAACGTATCCACGTTTGCTTTGAATGTTTTTAATTTATCTTTTGCTGCAACACCAAATTTTTGTTCTTCATCGATGATGAGCAGGCCGAGGTCTTTGAATTTTACCTTGCCTCCGAGAAGGGCGTGTGTTCCAATTAAAATATCTACTTCGCCTTTTTCTACTTTCTTTAAAGTTTCGGTTTGCTGTTTGGCGGATTTGAATCGATTGATGAAATCAACTTTAGCCGGGAAGTCCTTCAAACGAGAGGCAAAGTTTTTAAAGTGCTGTAAAGAAAGAATAGTAGTAGGCACTAAAACGGCTACTTGTTTATTGTCGGCCACTGCTTTGAATGCCGCGCGCATGGCGATTTCTGTTTTTCCAAAACCAACGTCACCGCACACGAGTCTGTCCATTGGTGCAGGCGATTCCATGTCTTCTTTTACGGCTTGCGTAGCCTTGAATTGGTCGGGAGTATCTTCATACATAAAGGATGCTTCCAGCTCCGTTTGCAGATAGCTATCAGGAGAAAAGGCAAAGCCTTTCGTTGATTTTCGTTTGGCGTAGAGCTTGATCAAATCGAAGGCTATTTCCTTCACCTTCGTTTTGGTTTTTCTTTTCAGTGTTTGCCAAGCATTGCTTCCGAGTTTATCTATGGATGGTGCAGAACCATCTTTTCCCACAAACTTGCTAATGCGATGAAGGGAGTGTATGCTTACATAAAGAATATCACCTCCCTTGTAAGTTAAGCGAATGGCCTCTTGCTCTTTGCCATTCACATCTATTTTTTGCAAGCCAGAAAATTGACCCACGCCATGATCGATGTGCACAACATAGTCTCCTGGTTGGAGCGCCATGATTTCCTTTATCGTAAGTGCTTCTTTATTTTTCTTAAACCCTTCTTTCAGGCGGAATCGATGATAGCGCTCAAAGATTTGGTGATCGGTGTACACGAGTACTTTTTGCTGTTTATCTACAAACCCTTCACTGAGCTCGATGGTGATGGGATGAAAATGAACAGCGTGATCTTTGTCTTCAAATATTTGATAGAGTCGTTCTACTTGTTTGGCTTGCCCGGCTACTACTATATTGACATAGCCTTGTTTTTCATTGTTGCCTAAGTTTTCACCGAGTAACTCGAAGTTTTTGCGAAATGCGGGTTGCGGCGACATATCAAACTCTAGCACTTGGCCTTCGGCAAAGCTGCGTGCCTGGCCGAATTCAACAACTTTGAATTGCTGGAGAATTCGTTTGAATTCTTCTTTCGGAGTGTATAAAAGATCGGGCGCTACATGTTGAATGACTCCTTGAAGTTTGTTGTATTGCGCGGTGGCTTTTTCTAATTCTTTTTCAAACGTTTCATAGCATCCGGCGGCATCGCGCATCCAGATGGTTGCGGCAGGGTGAATGAACTCGAGAAAGTTGATTCGCGACTCTTCACTTTTTCTCCCACTTACGTTGGGTACAATAGTAGCGCGAGTCATTTTGGCAACAGAGAGTTGCGATACGGGATCAAATTTCCGGATGCTATCGACTTCGTTTCCGAACAATTCAATGCGGTAAGGATGATCGAAGGAAAAGGAAAAAACATCGAGAATTCCACCGCGAACGGCGTATTGACCAGGTTCGTAAACGTAATCTACTTTTTCAAAACCATAGTCATGAAAAATCTCATCGATAAATTCGAGTGAAAGTTGATGACCAATTTCAATGTCGTAGGTATTTGAAGCGAGTTCTTTTTGAGTCACTACTTTTTCGGCGATGGCTTCGGCGTAGGTGACCACAATAGCGCCATCCTTTTTTTTCTGAAGTACGTTGAGGACTTCAGCGCGCATAGCTACGTTGGCATTTTCTGTTTGCTCGGTTTCATAGGCTAC
>JBDKGH010000092.1:0-5110 GCA_039798265.1 Bacteroidota bacterium
CCGAAAGTTCACGACCTTGCTCGTTTTGATGATGTAAGCTCCAATTATCGGTGGCGGTTGTTTCGAGCCACAAATTGCCCGAACGACGAAATACTTGAATGAACAGATCAAATTCTTTAGCGAATTTTTCTTCCAACTCACCTACCGTCGTGGACTGATCAAATTCTATTGGAGAACCGTTGTTTTTGATACGACAAGTCTCAAGAGTTACATTGGCGTCTTTCATGTATTTGCGCTCTGTTCCTTTGCCTACTTCATGGGGCTTAGAGAAAAACATAATTCGCAAATAAGGAAAGTGATCGTTGAACTCTTTTTGGAGTTCGCCAATGGTTTTATCTTTCTGAATAGTGATGCGCATAAGATTGATCATTGTTTTTTTTCTCCGATGATGAGAAGAGGTACTTTTGTTTCAAAAGCCATTTTTTTGGTGGTGCGCTCTTTCAATAAGCGCCAAAGCAGATTGTGCTCGCGTGAAATCATGATTAATGCTCCTACTTTATGTCTGCTCACCCAGTCTGCAATGACTGTGGTCGTTTTTCCTTTTACTGGGTTGAGAAAATGAAGTCGTGGTTCTGTTTCATTGAATAGTTTGTAAACAGAACTCAGGCTTTTATCATCTTTCTTCGGAAAATTGTCGTCCATTACATTCACGTAATGAATGGTCGAATCAAATAGTTTAGCCCAATCACGAATGATGCGAATACCGGTGCCCGTGCTTACAGGTTTTTGATCAAATGCAAAGGCCATGCGTTTCCATGGACGGAATTTTTTGCCTTCGGGTATAATCAGTATGGGACAATTTAATTGCCCGGTGAGATGGGTAGAGGTGCTGCCGAAAACAATTTGGCTAAATTGATCGAGGTGTGATATGCCTAAAACGACTAATTGAATATCATTCTTCGTTGCGAATTCACGGATCAATTCGGTGGTGAATCCGATTTTTACCTGTTTTTCTAATTTGAGTTGATCGCCATATTTTGCCTTGAGCTTATTGTTCAATTCATTCATTTGCTCTTGATCAATCGCGCGCAACTCATCTAATGTGGTGGTGAGATCAAAAAAACTGTCGCTCACAATAGGAATGTGAGTGGCATGTATCAATACCAACTTAGTACCCGATGCAATAGCCATTTGGGCCGCATAGTTTACCGCATTGATGGATGACTTGGTGAAATCGGTAGCCGCTAGTATTGCTTTCATGTTGGTGGTATTTATAGGAGCAAAGGTGGCCTGCTACTATCACCTGCGTTATGAGTGCGGTCAAGCGAAATGCTGACTTATGTCACTCTTTTGCTACTTCATACCCTTAAACGACTGATTGTTAGTAAGCATTGTCTTTTTTTTACCCGTGGCGATTGGAATTTTATAATATTTGTGTCCTATCCATAAAACGACCCAATGGAACAAACCAATGCTTACCGAAAGCTGGCCGAAAGAAAGCCTACCGCTGAAGAGCAGCAACTCCAAGAGATGCGCGATCAGTTGGCTGTTCTAGAAGCCCGCAACAAAAAGCTGGAACGTGAGCTCATGGAAAGAGAAGAAATCATGCAAAGCATGTTCTCCTTTATCCAAGATAAAAATGTTCGCCAGAAGGCTTAACCTCTCTAACCCTGACAAAAACATTATCGGCCCTTTTCTTTTCGAATGGTTCTTAGCTTTCTAAGAATTGACAAAAGTTCGAAACGAAAAGGGCTTGTTTTTTCTGAGTTCGGTTATCTTAGCATTAAAACCTTACCAACCTACTCATGAAAAAACGTTATACGTTCATTTCTACCGCACTCTTGTTCTTGTCGCTTTCTTGTTCTTTGGCCTCGTTTGGCCAAGGTGCATTGGACCGCACGATTGATGATGCTGAAATCCGATACAGTCAACATGTTGCTCCTTTGAATAAAACAAAGCAGGCAACACTTCGCCAATCGGGTCCTTGGAAAATTTTCACAGAATCTCATCCAGATTGGAATGTTCACCTCGACGAACGAAGTGCCATGCCACATCGTGCATACGGAAAGGGAATTGAAGTCGCAGGAACCACCCCTGAAGAGCGTGCTCAACAATTCATCACTGATCACTTGCAAGCTTGGTCATTGGAAAATTATACACTTGTGGCACAGCCAACAGCCAAGAGTAAAAAGTTTGACGTAGTACGTTTCTCACAACTTTATAATGGCGTAGAGGTGCTTGAGTCAGCCTTGATCATCAAATTGCAAGGAAACAAAGTAGTTCAATTCGGAATGGATTTATATCCGATTGCCGATCTTTCAACTACTCCTTCCATCGGAGTGGATGCTGCTTTAGTTGCCGCTAGCGCTGGTATTTCGCAGTCCATTGAGTCAGCAGTAATCACGGGAAGCGTATCGGTTTTGCCTATTCCAGGTCCTGCATTGTATGAATGGCACCTGGTGTATCCCATCGAGGTGAAAGCTACTAATAGCACGGGTGTTCCTGCACGTTACCGCGTGTTAGTAGATGCGCATTCTGGCGAGGTAGTATATCGCGTAAATCAAGTGCGTCATATCTGCCCCGGTGGACCTCACAGTTGTCCAAACCCACAACCTACCATGCCATTGGCGGTGGACGTAAATGTGAGTGGTAATATTCACTTGACTAATCCGAATGATCCTGCAGTTGTTCAAGGATTCCCAAATGTTTATGTAACTGTTGGAGGTGTAGATTATCCAATGGATGAAAATGGTTCGGCTACCTTGCCTGTCAATCCGAATAGCCCTGCTACTGTGCGATTAATGGGCCCTTGGGCTCGTGTTTATACCGCAGGAGTTACCCCGCAAATGTCAGCCACATTGGTGGATGGAACCAACGATTTGAGTTTTGACGCTAACGCCAATATTAAAGAGCGTACCGCATATGTTTCGGTTCAAAAAATTCATGACCACATGAAAGAATGGATGCCGGAGTTTACTGGAATGGATTATCAATTGACCACCAATGTGGACGAAGCTGGAGAGTGTAATGCATTTTACAATGGGATTTCTATCAACTTCTTTGATGTCGGTGGTGGTTGTAACGCTTCATCGCTCATTCCAGATATCGCATATCACGAATATGGTCATGGAATCAATGATTTCTTTTATCAAGATTTGAACGACTTTTTTCAGAATGGAGCCATGGGTGAAGGCTATGCTGACTTCTGGGCTATTTCTTTAACCAATGATCCTAAATTGGGAGTAGGCTTTAATATCGATAACCTTGATCCTATTCGCCGTTATGATGAAGATCCAAAAGTATATCCTGTCGATTTGATTGGAGAGGTTCATGCCGATGGCGAAATCATTATGGGCGCTTGGTATGATACCCATTTGCTAATGGGCGGTGACTGGACATTGACGATGCCTCTTTTTGTTGAGGCTTATGCAGGTTTACAAGCTTCCACATTTGACGGAAACGAAGGGGTTGCTTTTACCGATGTGCTCCTCGACGCCCTCCAAGCAGATGACGACGATGCCAATCTCAGTAATGGTACTCCTAATGGCAATGCTATTGTACAAGGTTTCTATATTCATGGAATTACTTTGTTGAGCAATGCTACGCTAGATCATACAGAGGCAACCTTTGCTCCATTCAACCAAGATATTTTGGTGGAAGCTTCGCTCGATCTTCAATTAGGATTCGATATTTATTTACAGCAAGTGAATTGCACCTATAAAGTCAATAATGGCGATTGGATCACTATTCCTATGACCGATGATGGCGGTAGTATTTATCAGGCCAATATTCCTGGTCAAAATAATACCTGTGTGGTGTATTATTATTTAAGTACCACAGATATTAATGGATCGGTAAGCAATGTTTTACCTGTAGGCGCAGCTTTAGCGGATTATCCTAATATTCCTTACATCGTTATTGTTGGTGCTCAAATAGAGGGCATTCACGATTGTGACGATCATGAAGATTGGGGGGCTTGGACAACAGGTTTGCCTGGTGATAACTCTTCTACGGGGGATTGGGAATTGGAAACTCCGATGGGGTCATTTACAACTGATGTAAACCCAGGAACTGTTGTTGCTGCGGATACACAAGTAACGGCTGGCGGTGAGTTCTGTTTTGTCACTCAAAATGCATCTAATATTAATGCAGGTATTGGTGAAAGTGATGTAGATGGCGGTCGTACTACGCTGCAATCATCTGTGATCGATATGTCTGAAAAGGCAGAGCCTATTGTAAGTTATTACCGCTGGTACACCAATAGTCCTCCTGGTGGAGCAAATCCTGGGGCTGACTTTTGGCAAGTGCGCATGAGCAATGATAATGGTGCTACTTGGACTTATGTAGAAAACACCAAAACGTCCGATGCTTCATGGCGAAGAAATGCGTTTCGTGTTCGCGATTTCATGGAGCCAACGGCGACTATGAAGTTTCAGTTCATCGCTTCAGACAGTATTCGTCCTGGACAAAATCTAGAGGGTGGATCACTCGTTGAAGCGGCATTAGATGATTTCTTGGTGTGGGATGAATACATCACCAATGTTAGTGAAAATGACGCAGCTAATGAGCTTCAGATCGCGGTTTATCCAAACCCTGCAAGTGATCAAATTTCTATTTCATGGTTGGTAAAAACGGAAAATAATTATTTCGTAGAGCTAATTAATAGCGAAGGTAAAGTGGTTCAGTCAACCGCTGTGAAAGGCGTAAGAGCTGGTCAATATACTCATCGAGAAACGATCAGCCATCTCGCAGCGGGGATATACACCTTGCGATTGAAGGATGAAAAAATGAAGATATTATCCACTCGAAATGTGGTGGTCGAATAAAAAAATAAAACCCGACTCTGCTGATCAGAGTCGGTTTTTTTTTATCTGTTATGGAAGAAAATCAAGTAGACTTTTATCGTATGACCGCTCTGGCTTTAGAAGAAGTGCAGGAGAAACCCCATCACGATAAAATTTCTTTTCGAGTGAAAGGAAAAAATTGCCACGCTTAATCTAGCCGCCACTCGCTAGATATGCTCCGCATAAAAGAAAACAAGGCTAATCAATTAACCATGACTCAATAGGAGTCACAGGAAATACCAATTAAAAAAAATAATATTATTCCGCCGTTAAATGATCGATCAAATCTTGTTGATGGTGAAGAGCATAGGTGTCCGTTTCCATTT
>JBDKGH010000093.1:0-25673 GCA_039798265.1 Bacteroidota bacterium
ATCATCGCCGGAACAGAGGAATTATTAGCCGAGTTGGATAAACACGGTGTGCATATTCGCTCAACCGGAGGCGAAACGGCTGATGTGGGCGATCTTGTTCGTACCATTATTGTCGATAGTACTGTGGTGTGCCGAATGCGCCGCGATCAAGTGATTGACAATGCTAATATCGCCGCAGGTCAAGTGATAGTGGGTTTAGCTTCATTTGGTCAAGCGGTATATGAATCGGAATACAATGGCGGTATGGGAAGCAATGGCTTAACCTCTGCACGTCATGATGTGTTTTATAAAGAATTAGCCAAGCGCTATCCTGAAAGTTATGATGCATCGATTCCTGAGAGTTTAGTTTATGCAGGCACTTATGCATTGACAGATCCGGTGCAAGATGCGCCTCTTGATGCGGGTAAAATGGTTCTTTCGCCCACCCGCACATACGCTCCAGTAATGAAAGCTATTTTTGATCAGTGCAGAGAAGAGATCAAAGGCATGGTGCACTGCAGCGGTGGCGGACAAACCAAAGTCCTTCATTTCGTTGATCAGGTTCATGTTATCAAGGATAATCTCTTTGCGACACCACCATTGTTCCGCATGATTCAAGAAGAATCAAAAACAGAATGGAAGGAAATGTATAAGGTGTTCAATATGGGGCATCGTATGGAAATCTACACCAATGAAAAAGCTGCGGTTGAAATGATCGCATTAGCTCAATCGATGGGTATAGAAGCTCAGATTATTGGCAGGGTAGAAAAAGCTTCCGAGAAAAAACTCACCATCATAAGTGAGCACGGAACATTTGAATATTGATTGAAGAGGTAAGAGAGTTATGAATTTATTAGAAAAACTATCAGCTATTGCTGATCGACATAGTGAAGTAGGGAAGTCGATTACCGACCCCGATATTATTTCGGATATGAAGCGATATCCTGTATTGATGCGTGAATACAAGGAACTAACTGCATATGTAGACATGTTCAATGCTTATTCGAAAGCATTAAAGGATCTTGCTGCTGCGAAAGAAATTTTATATGGTCAAGAAGACGCTGACTTGAAAGAGTTGGCTCAGGAAGAATATGATCAATTGACTCCTGCCATTGAAAAGATGGAAGAGGAGATCAAGTATATGTTGATTCCGAAAGATCCTGAAGATACGAAAAACTGTATCGTTGAAATACGAGCTGGAACCGGTGGTGATGAGGCTTCTATTTTCGCTGGAGATCTTTATCGTATGTACACCCGCTACATTGCGGATAAAGGATGGAAGTTCGAAATTTTGACAGTGAATGAAGGTACCATGGGAGGCTACAAAGAAGTATCCTTCGAAGTGCATGGGGAAGATGTTTATGGAACCTTGAAGTTTGAAAGTGGCGTGCACCGAGTGCAACGTGTTCCTGAAACAGAAGCTCAAGGTCGTGTGCATACCTCTGCTGCTACTGTGGCCGTTTTGCCAGAGGCGGAAGAATTTGATGTGGTGATTAATCCTGCCGACATTCAACGTGATACGTATCGCGCAAGCGGAGCGGGTGGACAGCACGTAAACAAAACAGAATCTGCGGTGCGATTAACGCACGTTCCAACTGGTGTTATTGTGGCTTGCCAAGAAGGACGCTCACAACATGAAAACCAAGAAAAGGCCATGACGATGCTACGCACTCGCATCTTCGAGGCGGAAGTTATGCGCCGTCAAGAGGAAAGAGCAAGCATGCGAAAATCGTTGGTGAGCACCGGAGACCGTAGTGCGAAAATTCGCACCTACAATTTTCCACAAGGTCGTATGACCGATCACCGAATTGGTTTGACCTTATATAATCTCGATGCTGTAATGAACGGTGAGATTGAGGAAATCATTGACGCCTTGAAATTGGCCGAAAACGCTGAGAAATTAAAAGAAGGTAACGCTTAATAGAAAGTCATGAAACGCGCTGAATTAGTAAACCATATTTTCTCCAAAAAATCATATCTCTGCGTAGGACTCGATTCAGATCCGAAGAAGATTCCCGCGGGAATGGATTTGTTGGATTTTAATAAGGCCATCATTGATGCCACTAGAGATGTTGCCGTGGCCTATAAACCGAATATTGCCTTTTATGAAGTACTTGGCACCAAAGGTTGGGACATATTAGAAAAAACGGCCGAGTACATCGGTAATGACCATTTTACCATCGCTGATGCTAAAAGAGGGGATATCGGAAATACTTCTACGTATTACGCAGAAACTTTTTTCAATACCTATGCTTTCGATTCCATTACCGTGGCTCCGTACATGGGTAAGGATAGTGTAGAGCCTTTCCTACAGTTTGAAGGAAAATGGGCCATCGTACTCGCTCTCACCTCTAATCCAGGGGCTTTGAATTTTCAAACCTTAGAAAGTAATGGAGAACAACTTTTTCAGCATGTATTGCGCACTACCGCCCAGTGGGGAAGTGCGGAGAACACCATGTTTGTAGTAGGCGCTACCCGAGGTGAAGCTTTTGCTGACGTTAGAGCTATTGTTCCCGATCATTTTTTATTGGTACCAGGCGTGGGTGCTCAAGGTGGCAGCCTATCAGATGTTGCCAAGTATGGAATGAATAAAGAGGTAGGCCTGTTGGTGAACGCCTCACGATCTATTTTATACGCCTCTTCTGGTTCTGATTTTGCTCAAAAAGCAAAAGAAGAAGCGCAACATATTCAGCGCGAAATGGAATTGACCATGGCGCACTTGTTCTGAAATGAAATCAACCGAAAATAAAAAATCCCGCGATGTGCGGGATTTTTTTTGAATATACTTTCTCTTTCTTAGTTCTGATTGGCGTGTTTGATACTATAGAAGGTAACAAACAAGTATCCCATGGTCAACATGAAGTGAAAAGGAAATAATCCGAAATCACGATAATCAAACGCTAGGTAAATACCAAATCCAAAGTAACAAGCCATTAAGGCTTCCGCAATCGTCAACGGAGCGATCTTCGCTGCACGGTATTTTTTGTCCACCCACGTTCCTTGTTTTCCTGTTGAAATGGCAAACTTAGGCGTACGCACGAAAGCTGATTTCTTTCCGGTGAATCCTTCAATTACGGCAACGGCATTGTGCAATGAAAGTCCCATACTTACGGACAAAAACATCGGGAAGTCAAAGACGAAGCGCCCGAGTTTGGTGAAGAATGGCGCAGGTGGGCGAGATACCCAATAGAAGTATCCGAGAATAAAAAAGCCTATCAAAAACACTGATGCGATTAAGAAGATGACGCTGTATTCTGGATAGTGTTTTTTAATGATAAGCATCGGTACGGAGAGCAATGATGTTCCCAAAATGCTAAGGAAAACCACGCTATTCATCAAGTGAAATGCTCCGTGTATTTTATTGCCCAAGGTGATGTGTTTGGCACCCATTACCTTGCCCAAGTTTTTAACGGTACACTCTGCTGCCCCTTTGGTCCAACGGAATTGTTGAGCTTTTAAAGCATTCATTTCTGCGGGCAATTCGGCTGGTGAACCAATCTCGGGGAGATAGATGAACTCCCAATTTTTCAATTGAGCTCGGTAACTCAAGTCCAGGTCTTCTGTGATCGTATCACTCTGCCATCCGCCAGCATCATAAATGGTTGCTTTTCTCCATACACCCGCAGTACCGTTGAAGTTGATGAAGTGATTGGCGGAGTTACGTCCCATCTGCTCAACAGTAAAGTGTGCATCTAATCCAAATGCTTGCAAACGGGTAATGAGAGAATAATCTTCGTTTAAGTGCTCCCAACGGGTTTGTACCACACCTACGCGGTCGTGAACAAAGAAGTAAGGGATAGTCTGACGCAAAAAGTCTGGACGAGGAACGAAGTCAGCGTCGAATATGGCTGTGTAATCGCCCTTGGAAATGTCGAGTCCATAGGCCAAGGCACCCGCTTTAAATCCTACTCTATTCGGGCGGCGAATATGCTGAATATCGAAACCTAATTTTTGTTTTTCTGCAATAATGCGAGCAGCTAGTTCTACCGACTCGTCATTACCATCATCCAACACTTGGATTTCCATTTTGTCTTTCGGATAGTCGAATGCACAAACGGATTCTATCAATCGCTCTATAACGTAAAGCTCATTGAATACGGGAAGTTGAATGGTCACTACAGGCCACTCATTGTCTTTCAACTCAGGCTTTACAAGCTTCTTCTTGCGCCCGCGCACGTAGCGCAGTGCTAAGTTGAATTGCACAAGCGAATAAGTGAAAATGAACAATAAGAAAAAGCCGTAAATGGCTATGGCGGTTACTGCAAGAGCTTTCACAGGGTAATTGGTTAAAAATCGGTTACAGGGGGCTAAAATAAGCCTTGATAACCAATTTCAACCGATAGGCCCAATAATGTTTTCAGCCCTTGTTCATTGTTCTATGCGAAAATCTTCCATACGCACTTTGCCAAAGTCCTGAGCTGTGCGCACTGTAGACGTGAAGTCCGTGTCATAGATTAACTCATCGTTCTTTTCTCCAATCAATTTGAACGAGGTACTGGCATCTTCTTCGAGGTAAAATTCATTACCGCTTCGGAAAAAGGTCAAATTGCGCGTCCAGCGCCAGTTACTTCCGCCATAGTGATAGATTTTAAAGCCGTGGGGCACCAGTTCAATTCCTGAATATGGGTCGCCCCAAATGCCTCCGCATCCTAAACAATAAACTAAGTTATCTGCGCGGTGAACTTGATAAAGTTGACTATTCACGTCGGAGTACAAAACTATTACGGGACGTGTAGTTTCAATGCCAATTGCAGCTAACGAATCCTCATTCGATTTTTTCAAAACAATGACCCAATCTTTTCGCCAATCGCCATTTAAGTCGCCAGAAACCGAATCGAGTAGGGCATAACCTTGAGGTATAAATGCTTCAATTTGTGTAGTAGGTAGAGTTGAAGCTACCAGCTGTTTAGAAGAAAAAAGAAGTCCGCTCAAACAAAGAATTGCAAATTGAAAAATTGTGTTCATCAATGTGCTTGGATTAAAATTAATTGATTAATCCGAAATCTTTCGCGATAAGATAGGTGCTGAAAAAGCTCATTTTTTTGGTGAACATTCCTGGTTTTCCTCCTTGGTCAGTGCCTGTTCCAGGATTAATCGGAATAATATGTCCACTGTCGAGTATTTCATAGTATTTCACCTGCCAATCGCCTTTGGGATCAACATAGGTGTACAGGTTGAGATCTGTATGTGGAAGCATTGGCATCTGCGACTGTGGGGCGGGCATACAACTGTGAAGGCCAGTCCAGGCTAAAACATTGGCTCTTGCATAACCGGGATTGACGGTGTTATCTGTTGCACCGTGCATTACAATTAATTTAGGATACGACTCTCGGTACTCTGGATTAAGTGATTTTATTTCGCTTACCCAACTTTCTTGAGAGCGTTCTTTAACCGCGGTGGTCATGTTTACGAGGTCTGACATTTTCTCGGCTGAGCCATAGGGAACGCCGCCTATACAGGCTCCTGCATCAAAATAAGAAGGATGATTAGCCATAAGCGCCATCGTCATAGCTCCTCCCGCTGATACCCCATACACATAAACTTGTGCGGGATCGAATGGGCCGTTTTCTAATGCATAATCGATCATTTGTATGATGGAGGCCAACTCACCATTATCGCCTTGTTGATCTTCTTTATTGAACCAATTAAAACAAAAGGTGGGGTTATTACTGATTTCTTGCTCGGGTACCAATAGACCAAACTCGTGCATAACAGCGAGATCTAGCCAACCTGTTTCTTTCGCAAAATTGCCTGATCGCTGAGAGCAGCCATGAAGAGCAACCACCAAAGGAAGTTTTCCTTTGGCTTCGGCGGGCTGGTAAAACCACATGGACAATTCTCCTGGATTACTTCCAAAGCCTTTGATTTGCGCTAGTTTGGCTTGTCCGCATGCTGAAGAGGAGAGGACAAGGTTAATGAAGCCAATAAAAATGGCGGTAATGAAATGAGATGTTCTTTTCATAGAATTAATGCTCGATCAACAAAGGAACGGAATGTATTCCATTGCTCGTGTGAACATTTACAAAATAGGTGCCGCTTGTCCAATCACTCACATCCACGATCCATTTCGAAGGTGTGTAGGATTGTTTTTCTGCGATTTTTTTGCCTAACACATCGGTAATGATGATGAATTCATATTGCGCACCGTTGGCATCTATGGTAAGCACACTAGAAGTCGGGTTGGGGTATAAAGAGATCGGAAGTGATTGGAGAGAAGACACATTAAGATCTATAATGCTCGTGCTGGCTTCAATAACACAGCCGTTGCTATCCGTTACAATACAACTATAACTTCCTTGTGCTAAGTTCTCCGCTAAATCATCTTCATCGCCATTGCTCCATAGGTAGGTGTATGGTTCTGTTCCTCCGGAAACCACGACGGAAGAACTTCCATTCGGACCATCAAAAGCATTGTAGGCAGAAATTTCTATGCTGAGCGCATTCGGCTCGGTAATTTCAAAAGGAAGGGTAACGCTGCAAAGATTTTCATCAGTGAAGGTCACGGTATAGCTTCCTGCGGGAAGGGCATTTGGATTATTAACTCCCCAGTCGATGATTGTATTTCCTGTACCACCGTTTACGATAAGAGATGCAATACCCGAAGCTTCGCCATTACATAAAACACCTTGGACGCTTAACTCTCCAAAAAGAGGAAGCGGATCGATCAATTCAACTTCACCGTTTGCCGTGCATCCGTTGCTATCCATGAGGGAGTAAGTGTATACTCCAGCTCCCAAATCAACGCGCGAAACATCAGTGGATTCATCTCCCCAAATAACGGAGTTGATGCTCCCATCTACAATGGAAAGGGCAATAGTCCCATTTAATTGATTGGCGCATAAAGGCGACTGGAAGTTAACGGAAACGACAGGATGCTCAAATGACGAAATGCTTATTTCCCCCGTTAGGGTATAGCCATTTTGATCAGTAACCGTTACCGTGTAATTGCCGCTGGTAGATACCGAACGGTAGCGGTCCGTTGAGCCATTATCCCAAAGATAAGTGAGGTATTCCCCAGCGTCGAGTGTAGCACTTTGATCGCCACAAATCACCGGTAAAGAACTTGAAATAATAACCGATGTATTTTGTCCTTCGATGTATGAATAGTCTTGATTAGCGGGAAGGTTGTACACTTTTTCTACCAAGCCTCTTGGCCAATGAATGATCAAACTATCCACCTGTGTTGCAGAGGCAAGTCCTACAATTTCATATTGTGAATCTTGACTGAGATAGGCTTCACCGCAATGAGTAACACGAATATACTTTTTGCCTTCTGCCCAAACTTCGAAGTAAGTGCCTACCGCATCTCGATTAGAATGTGTTCCTTGGAAACCAAATTTCACCCAATTGTTTTCATTCGGAATTCCTTGAAAAAGCTGAAAATTACTTCCCGTTTTTGTAACGGTGAAATCATAAAATCCGTCGTTGTTAAAATCACCTTTTGAGGAGGAATAAGTGAAGGTTTCGTCAAAAGCAAATTCTGAGAAGTTGGCTTCTGTAAAGGTGCCATTCCCATTATTGAGGTAGAAAAAATCTCGATTTAAAAGATTGGTAGCTGTGGTAATGTGCAAGTCTTCCCATGTGTCGTTATTGTAATCTATCCACAAAGCTCCCCAGCAAAATGAGCCAACTGTTAATCCCGCATCGCTTGCTACGTCGGTAAATTGACCGTTGTTGTTTTGCAAAAGCACATTTCCAGTTATGTCATTGGTCGTGTATAAATCCCAATCGCCATCGTGATCATAATCGCTCCATGAATTACTCATCGATTGTATTTCGATGCCTGATCCATTGAGGTCACTCACGTCGGTAAAGGTGCCGTCGCCGTTATTTAGGTACATGGCATTCCCTCCATCAAGTTCTGAAATGAGGTAAAGATCTAACCAACCATCCATATTGAGATCGATCCAAACGGGTTGGAAATTTTCTCGTGATCCATCGCTAACACCGGCCATAACAGCTACTTCGTCAAAGCCTCCATTGCCATTATTATGGCAGAGGTAGTTGAGGATGGGGCCACCAAGTCCACTCGTTTGTGGTGTGTTCAATGTACAGAAATAAGCATCTAAAAATCCGTCTCGGTCATAATCGCCCCATGCACAACCGTAAATATTGGTGCCGGAAATACTGGGTATTCTGAGTGAGTCGGTAATGTTCGTCATTACAAAGTTGCCTTCGTTTCGGAAAAAACGACTGCTGTTTCCACGCTTGCAAGTCATCAAATCACTATCACCATCGTTATCAAAGTCGACCCAAATAACAGATTTAATGTCCGTTGTATTGGGAACAATTTCCATACGAACAAAGCCATTGCCCGTATTGCGATAGCAGACTACAGAATCGTTACGAACCGCATAGGTCAAATCATCCAGCCCGTCTTTATTAAAATCATAAAAGGAACATCCACTTCCTTGAACAATGACTCCTGAAGGAAAAACATTGATGTTATATAAGCTGGTAACATCAGTAAATCCTTGGGCTAAAAGGAGCTTGGCCAAAAGAGAAAGTGCGAATGTGATATGGATTCCTTTTTTGATCATATATGCTTTTTTGCGTAGAAAACCTATACGTTTTAATTGGTGTAAAGGTTGAAGGAAAGGTGTTAAAAGTTGATACTGTAGCTTTGAGTGCTGTCGCTCAATGTTTGAAGTCCATTGTCTAATAGCTTATTGTTGGTGCCATCACTATAAGAGAGAACAACAATAGGGGTAAAGCTCCATTTGTCTTTTCCATTATTACTCATAGAAATATGTATTTTTCCATGAATAAGGTCTTTCTTTAAAATGGTATTGGGCTGAATGGCAATTTCGAATGGGCCGTAATAATTGCCATCATTAGTGAGGGTTATATCTTTGGCAACCTCAGATGTTGCCACGATTTCTCCACGAATGTTCTCTAATTTTTCAATGACCACGGTTCCTTTTTCTTTTGGATCAGAGTCTTTGTGCTGATAATAGGTAACAGTCACTTTTGTAAGATAAGTGCGAGTCACATCAATATGTTGTTTCTTCGTACTCGTGCCACTGCTATTGGTAGCGGTGATTTCATAATCAATCGTAGATTCTGGCGCAAGCATTACTTGCCACAAAGGCTGTTGACGACCGATATTATGATTGATCGTTACCTCATCTACACCCCACACTACCCACGTTAATGCAATTCGTTGATTCTCGTCAATCTTAGTAAAATTGGAGTAAAAGCTCTTGATATAGGGCTTTGGTTTTTTCAATGCGGGTAAAATACAATTCCACGTTTCTCCCGTGCTTAAGGTGTAGCTGAATTTGACCTCACTGCTGTCTTTTCGGATAATTAACTGCTTCTGAAGAGTAGAGCTAATAGGTTTGGTAGAAAACTTGGTGGCATCTTTAAACCAAAAACCATTTTTTTCGAAGATTAAGTTGGTTTCATTGCCCAATGATGCCGTCTTGAGCTTAATCCCTTTTCGAAGATCTTTTCCTACAATTTGAAATTGATTGGGAAGAGCTGTGTAAACCAACCAAAGGGATTGTTTGCTCTCTGCCATTTTGGTTTCCCAATTAGCGCGTACTTTATAGTTAAAGGCTAATAGCTGTTTTTCAAAACTCGCTAATGAAATAGAATCTTGTTTGCCATAATATTCTAACTCTTGCACAAATTCGGGAAATTCGCCTTCTTTTCCGTGCTTTTTGAAACTCCTCATCATTTCCATGATGGGTATTCCATAAGTTTTGCATTGATCGAAAGCGGCATTAAAGTCGGCGAAATGTTGGTCTACAAACCAATGCGCAAAAGCTTTTCCGCGTTCATGAGTAGTCAACTCATCGGAAGTATCATATATAGAATGAGCTATTTGTTGGGAAAAAAGCGGAGCGTTGAAAAGGAGTGTTAGAGCAAAAATGCTCAGAAGCTTTTTCATGTTTAAAATGTATGTATTCAAAAGTACAACATAAGCTGCACTGCGAAATGTTCTAGATCAGAAACGAAGTGAAATGAAAAGCAGTTTTACTGCTCGTTCTTATACAGTGTCCACAAAACAAGCGGTAAGATGTAATCACCCATGCGCTCAATGGTTTCAAGCACATCTCGCGTATCTCCGACTATCGGATGGAGTGACTCTGAAAAAAGCTTGAAGGCTACTATGAAAAACATGAGATAGGGAGTGCGGGAGCGAAACCACACAAAAACAGCCAACGCCATTTCAAATAAGCCAAACCACTGCAATTGATTGGGAAGAGATAAGCCTAAAAAGGATAAGTGTTTTTCCAATAATGGACTCTGAACAAAAAACGCTAAACCACCATGTCCGGCAAGGAGCATTACCAAACACAATCGAGCAATTTTTTCGAAATGGGGGTGAGTAATTTTGTGTTCAATAGATTGGAACGAAAGTGCACTAAACCAATCTTTGGTTGTCTTTGGCCAACCAACGATATAGAGTAAAGCTAAAGGCAGTCCGTAGTTGCCGCCGCGCTCAAAGAACTCTGACATTCCCATGCCTGCGCAAGGGCGCAACAAGGCGGTAAAAAGTGTCCAAAATGCTGCCCAAATAAGGATAGTTCGATTGGGTTTGAAAAAAGCAACGACACCAATTAAAATATCCATTATCCCAACAAACGGCATCAATTGATAAGCGATGTGTTTGGGAATAAAATAGATTTCGAAAAAAGGCAGCCATCCGGGTTTATGCAAAAGACCCCAAATACCATGACCCACAAAACAACCCAACATACCAAAACGCAACAACCAGCTTACTTGATCGGATATGGACCAAGCGCTTCTTACGGCTGAAGATGTGGTAGAAGAGGTACTCATGAGTATGAAAAAAAACCAGCTCTCCCAAGTGAGGAGAACTGGTTTCAAAAGGCGAATTAATTCAAGGTGAAACGCAAATTGAGTTTGCCGTTTTCACTCATTAGTTGCACAAAATAAATACCTGAAGCAAAGCCGTTGGTATCTACTGTAATGGTATTTGAAGTGGTGTTCACATTACGATTCGTATCCACTTGTTTACCATCAGCTGAAAGAACTATCACCTGAAGGTCTGATGGTAGATTTTTGAACGCGATAGTAATCGGTTGACCCACGATAGCTGGGTTAGGATACATCATTACTGAAGTAGCCGAGAAGTTATTTTCTTCAACTGATACAACATCGTTCACATCAAAGAAATTGGCGATGGTTTCTGTGAGTTGCAAATTACCTAGCGCATCTTCTGCTCCGTTAATGGCTACATCAATGTCAAGTACGGTAGTCAGAGGGCCAGCAACATTGAAGCTTGCATTATAAGCAGTGTTGCTAATCCAACCCGAACCCGCTGCATTAAAGGTCAAAGCAGCAGAGTTTTCCGCAGGGAATGTAAGAGTAGGAGCAACACCGGTGTTCATCGGCTCATCATAAATTATGACAACGTTAAATCCATCAGTTCCAATATTGGCAGAAATCACATTGTACGTATTGGCCAATGTCAAAGCAACGGCTGGATTTTTAGTGTCGATGTTAATGAGCGGAGCAATACCAGAATCAAGCTCGTCAGCGTTTCCATTGATATCTTCTGCACCTGCAGTGTTCAATGTAGCACTGGCGTTTTCGACGTTGGTGTCGATGATGTCATAAGATGCTAAATATGTTTGTGGATCAATCCAACTGCTCGATGCACTGTTGAATTGCAACGTTTGATCAGCGCCAGAAAGTAAATTCAAATCTGGAGTTGAAGTTGTGTTCATCGCTTCATCAAAGTGTATAGTTACCTCAAAAGGAGTGGACACATCTGCATCGGTAATCACTTCGTTGGAATAAGAAAGTAACCCGTTTGGTTTCTGGGTATCTATTAATACCACATCCATGAGCGCTGCAGTTGTCTGAATGTTGCCAGCTAAGTCTTGCGCTGATGCTACAATTGATGTACTGTTCAATACAGTAGCATCTGCATCGGTCAAGGTGTAAACAAAACTGTAGGCAGTAGAAGAATCCCAACCGCCGCCATTGGCAATTAATCCTACGGATTCAGCCGATAATCCATCAAACAAAATAGTTGGTGTAGAAGCAGGATCCATTGGCTCACTGAAAGTAACGCTAACGCCAACAGATTGGCCTACGTTAGATTCGTTAAGAACTGCAGTAGCCATAGTTCCTTCAATAACGGTAGGATTTTGAGTGTCGATGTTTACGACTTCTCCGATTTGGAAAATATCTTGACTATTTCCAGCTGCGTCAATGGCACCTGAAACTGTAAATCCAACACCCAAAACTTCTTCATTCGAATCAACTAGATCAAATACAGCATTGAAGGTTTGGTTATCTGTCCAAGTGCTCGAAGCAGGGTTGTAGGTCATGGTATTTGAACCATCAGCACCACCAAAGGCGATACTTGGAGCAACGCTACTCATAGGCTCGTTGAAATGAATGGTTAAATTCATTGTATTTTCACTCACTACGGCATCGCTTACGAGTTGTTCGTTTGCATCCAGCGCTGTAACAGATGGTTGATTCATATCAATCACCAAAACAGGGCTAAGTGCTGGAATAGTTACATTGCTATCAAAGTCTGTTGCACCTTCAATTTTGATTACGATGTTATCAAATGAAAGATCAGCATCAGTTACTGAAAACTCAAATTCATAGTGACGGTTATCTAACCAGGTACCACCGTTCGGAACCATAGTAGAGCCGGTTGGATCATCATTGATAAATGCAATTGTTGGTGCTACCGACATATTCATAGGCTCAGAAAATTCTGCCATCATATGAAAGTTTTGACCATCAAAGGATTCATTGATGAAAGCAGCTTCAGGAGTAACCGCAGTAATGTGCGGGGCGTCAGCTAACATGTAAGATTGAGCTTTATCGAAGGCTTCAGGAGCAACAAGCAAACCCACACGACGACCAGGAATGTCATCGCATGGTGGGTGAAGACCACCATAAATACGTGACAGGCTGCATTGGTCAGAAGCATCGCCATAGGTTGCCCACTGCAAATGCACATCTACAGAAGGTCCGGTTGATGCTGCTAGATATTGGTTTTGTGGAGCAAAAAATTCTCCAACACCGCCTGGGAAGTATTCCGTTCCGGTGATGCGTGTTAATACCTCTGCACCAGTCCGTGAATACGTCGAGTGACCTGAGTAGTATCCTGGGAAAGGAGGTGTTACAAAAGTGCGACGTTGGAATGTCCACCAGTTTTCTCCTAAAATCCAACCCACACCGTCTTGACCTGTTGCAGCAACTGGACCGCGGAATGTGTAGAGTTTTATTTTGTTTACGTTTTCGTTATTTTCTCCTGCGAGAGGATCTCCTTCTTGCACCAATTCAATAAAACCAGGAATCAAAGGAATACCTGCTGGGTGGAAGCTCGGCAATTCTGGATTGGAAGACTGACCATGGTCAATCATATAACGAATGGCCATAATAGGTCGAGTGTAATCCCAATACCCTTTTGTTCCCCAACAAGCGATAGCAGCATCGTGAATGGCGCCGCCCATGGCAAAATAACTGCGAACATCCCACTCTAAATCGTCGAGAATAGGACCTTGGCCTCCCCAACGTTTTTCGAGCATGGGGTGTGAGCTAACGTAATTCGTAAGTGTAAACCAGTGACCAGGTGGTGTTTCTGAGCTAGGTCCGTCAGCCCAATACTCCGATAATACACGTGAGTAATCTCCGCGAGGAACCCATTGTTCTTCATAAGGTAAGCCGGTAACTGGATTTATATCATATCCCACACTTGGGTCACCACCTTCAAATTCGTTGTAAAATTCTTTAAACTCTTCGAAGGTACTCGGTAGATTAGTGATGTCAACATTACCAATGCTATTGGGTGAAATGTCTTTCATTACACCATCTGATACATCATGGAAAGAATGCCAAAGGGCTACTACAACATTTCCCCACTTGAAGAAATCTTCGTCCCATTGAGTTGGGGTAGGAGTGATTGTATCCAACATGGGAGGCGCACCTTGATCATGGTATACATTCCAGCTATGGCCATCACGTTGATAAACTGTTTTATCGGCTTCCGTCAATGAAAATGGAACAACATTGCCCCATTCTGGTGATAGGGCCGGAGCGCCGTTTGCTATTGGGAAGTTATTTTGATCTAAAATAACGGTTAGTGAAAGTGGCTGCCAACGGTTACCGTCATATTGCAGCGCATTACCAGGTAACTCAGGGAAAAGGTTACCATTTACTGTTTGGTAGTAAAGGTTGGCGTAATTATTTTGTTGGTTAGAGCCATCTTGCAGGGCAAAAGCTTGCATCTGAGCGGCGATATAGTTACCCAATTTTGCAGGATCACCATCTGAGTAGTCCGTCGATGTGATTTCGGTATCGTAACCTAATTCCGCCATGAGGTCATTGCAATATCCCAACATGAATAAGTTCCAGTTGTTATTCGGTGCATTTTGATAGCGGTTGCGTAGGTATCGATACATCGCATAACTGATGGTTTTTTCCTGAGCGGCTTTTACATCAGTAGGCGGCGTTATTCCATTGAATGGAGCAGTATAGCCTGCCCATGTCTTTCCAATGAAAAATGGATCTGCGTCGTTGTCGTAAATCGCCCAGGCATCGTACATGATGACAGATGCATGAAACAAGTTACGTGCTTGAATAGTTGGACGGGCAGCGTCTTTTCGAATACAGTTGAGCTGTACTTCATTCCATTTCATTGCAACGGAATGTTCCTGCGCCATCAATGGGGAAGCTACAAATGCACCAGTAATAAAACTGATAAGCACCAGCATCCACTTCTGAATTGAATAAGTAGAAAGGGACATAGAATAAGGAAATAAGTTGTTGTTAGTTTAAGCTTAGGAATAATGGTCTCGCAAACCTCCTATGCCTAGCGCTAATGTACTTATTTTACTTGAACTTGTTACTGTCTAAAGGCAGTTTTTTATCGATGAAAATTCAAAAGGCGCAAAAAATCGAGGTTTTGACGTGTGTTTTTAACATTTCAAGCCTATTGCTTCACGAATTTACTGGAGCCCACACCTTTGGTGGTCTCGGCTTTCAAATAATAGATACCCGGCGCCAAAGAAGTGATTTCAACCTCCGTTGAATTAAAATCAATTTTCTGTTTTTCACCTGAAGAATTAAAAACTTCAACTTGAATGAATCGACCTTCTTGGATTGAAATTTTATCCTGTGCTGGGTTAGGAAAAAGGGAGAGCTCCGGCACTGACTCTGGAATGGATTGCCCGCCACATCGAACCAAATTGAGGTAATCCCATATTTCATTGTTATAAGTAACAGAAACCAAAGTGTTTACAGGATCATTTCCCATGCGCACTACAATCAAATTCTCGGAAGGAACAATATTGATGAATTGAGCGTTTTTGCCCTCAGCGGCATACAAATCTGCTGGCGCACTGGGCATCAGCATTCCAGGAAAAACGATTTGACTTTGCGGATACATAAAACTGTCGCCGCCATTGAGCCACCATAAGTATCCGTAGGATTGATTCAGATTCTGAGAGGGGTGAATCATATCATATAAATAGGATTGATCATTCATGATCACATTCCCATTCCAAACCCCGTTATTCAACATTAAAAGCCCAAATCGGGCCATCGATCGTGCCCTACTATAAAATGTGTTGTTGTAGCCTGATGGGATGTATGCACCAGTGATTCCGGTCGTAAAACTGAGATTGTTTAGCACCATTTGGTTGAGTGACGAGCCAGTGGCTTCCGTAAGCACTCCGTCCAATAAAGTGTAGGGAGCATTATGATAAGCCCATCTGCTGCCCGGGGCGGCTATGTATTGCAAACATGCAGGATCAGTGCAAAATGGATCATCTAAGCCATCGTTTAAACCACTAGTCATAGTTAACTGATTTCGGATGGTAATTGCCAATTCTTGTTCGGGCGTAAGGCTGGTCCAACCTGTTCCGAGATAATTGCTGCTCGGGTCATCAATGGAAAGATAGCCCTGCTCCTGAGCGAGCCCTACGAGGAAAGCGGTCAGCGATTTACCAGCGGAAGCCCAATACCAAACACTGTCTTGAGTGAAGGTTCCAAAATACCATTCTACGACAATCTTACCATCTTTAAGGATGAGAAAGGCTTTCGTATCGGATTCGTCTAAATAGGTTTGAAGGGCCGGCAGCTCATCAGCACACCAACCAATTTCTTGGGGCGTGATGGTTTCCCAAGTGGTGCCACTGGTGGGTGGAAAGTAAAGGTCTTGCGCCTTAATAAGCGGGCTAAAAAGGACAAAGAGAAGAAATGGGATTACTTTTTTCATACGCTGGCGGTATGAGGAAAGATAGGAAGAAAAGTTTAAAAAGACGACTGATTATTGATCTATCTTTTTTCTTTTTTTATCGACGCTATTGGTTTTTTCGTCGATTAATGATGGCTAATGATCAAAATGTGGGGCAACTATTAACAATTCAACCGTCAAATGAATGACAGACTTCAGGCGTTCCTGAAGTCCGTCAAACCTTAACTAAAATTGACTCTTAACTTGCATTACTGGATCTTGCAATCCAGTGAGCCATCTTGGTTTGCAATTATAAGTCATAGAAATTACATTTAGTTTACTGAAAGGTTATCTCTTTCTCCGCCTTTCGTGGATTCCAATGAGATGTTTTTGACGTCTTATCATTTCATTACGAATAATTTAATACCTAAATCAAGGTACTTGTATCTTTATTTGGGTATGTTTGTAAACGAAACCATTTAACAAACCAGAAATGAACAAAATGTCGATGTTAGATGAGGTTCTTCGTTTTTTGAAGAAAAATCCAGATAGCTTTATTCTTCTCGATGTGTTTTGTGAAAATAGGTGGGGTTATAATCCCACACTTTTGGAAGAATTGAAAGGCGAGTTGCTCGCTATGGATCTGATTGAGGTAAGCGCCACGAATGCATTTTGTATAAAGATCACCGAAAAGGGATATTATTTCCCAGGCTTTGCTCCAAAAAAGAAAAAGGAGAGTTGGATATCGCGCTTCTTTTAAAAATAAAGACTAAAAAAAAACGCTCTGAATTTCAGAGCGTTTTTTTATGCTTATGTTTTTCGAATTATTCAGCAATTACTGAACGTTCGCTGCTTTTGCGAGCTTGTAATGCAACCAATTCTTCGCTGTTGCCAACAATCATAGATTGGAAGCGACGTACACCTGTACCAGCTGGAATGTGGTGACCTACAATTACGTTTTCTTTCAATCCGATCAAGTAGTCAGTTTTACCTTGTACGGCAGCTTCGTTCAATACTTTGGTCGTTTCTTGGAACGATGCAGCTGAAATCCAAGAGTCAGTTTGCAATGACGCACGAGTGATACCTTGAAGCATTGGACGTGCGGTTGCAGGAATAGCCTGACGAGCTTCGATTTCTTTTTTGTCCTTACGTTTCAACTGAGAGTTCTCATCACGTAAAGCGCGTACACTGATAATTTGACCTACTTTATAACGGTCTGAATCTCCATGATCGGTGATCACCATTTTGTCGAACAACAGGTCGTTTTCTTCCACGAACTCTGCTTTATCGGCATTGGTTCCTTCCAAGAAGCGAGTGTCACCAGCATCAAGGATTTCAACTTTACGCATCATTTGACGTACAATTACCTCAAAGTGCTTATCGTTGATTTTCACCCCTTGAAGGCGGTAAACTTCTTGAATTTCGTTTACCAAGTATTCTTGAACCGCAGTTGGACCTTGAATATCGAGGATGTCGCCTGGAGAAATAGCTCCGTCTGAAAGCTGCATACCTGCACGAACGAAGTCACCATCTTGTACAAGAATGTGCTTAGAAAGTGGAATGAGGTATTTTTTCTCTTCACCGGTACGTGATTTAACAGAAACCTCACGGTTACCACGTTTAATCTTACCGTATTCTACAATACCGTCGATCTCCGCAACTACTGCTGGGTTCGATGGGTTACGAGCTTCAAACAATTCCGTTACACGTGGAAGACCACCGGTGATGTCACCACCACGACCGGCCTGACGTGGAATCTTAGCCAAGATGATACCTTTACCTATGCGTTGACCGTTTTCAACGTTCAAGTGAGCGCCCACTGGGAGTGAGTACACTTTTACCACTTCTTTGTTTCGAACGATTTCGATAGATGGGTTTTTCTTCTTGTCTTTTGTTTCAATGATGATCTTTTCAGAGAAACCGGTTTGTTCATCGACTTCTGTTTTGAAGGTAATGCCTTCTTCTACAGCGTCGAATTGAATAGTACCTTCTTCCTCAGTGATGATCACACTGTTGAATGGGTCGAATTCGCAAAGGATATCGCCTTTTTTCACCGATTGTCCGATCTTAACAGAAAGGGTAGAACCGTATGGAAGGTTAACCGTTGCTAATGTAACACCTGTTTTATCGTCGTTGATCTTCACTTCTGAAGAACGAGATACTACAATTGTTTTCAATTCGCCATTGTCTGACATACGATCTACTGTACGTAGCTCGTCGATTTCGACAGTACCAGAGTATTTTGCACGAAGATCTGAGTCGATCGCGCTAGCTGACGACGCACCACCCGTGTGGAAGGTACGAAGGGTCAACTGTGTACCAGGTTCACCGATTGATTGAGCGGCGATAACACCCACAGCCAATCCTTTTTGAACCAAGCGAGCGGTAGCAAGGTCGCGACCGTAACACTTCGCACAACATCCGCGCTTGCTTTCGCAAGTCAATACAGAACGGATTTCAACTTCTTCGATGCCAGCTTCTTCAATAAGTTTAGCAATATCTTCATTGATCTCTTGGCCACCTTCTGCGATGATTTCGCCCGTTTCTGGGTTCGATACATCGTGAACAGTTACACGACCTAAGATGCGCTCACGTAATGTTTCAACGATCTCATCGCTTTTCTTCAAGGCAGAAGCTACGATACCGCGAAGAGTACCACAGTCTTCTTCATTGATGATAACGTCTTGAGCAACGTCAACCAAACGACGGGTAAGGTAACCCGCATCGGCTGTTTTCAAGGCCGTATCGGCAAGACCTTTACGAGCACCGTGGGTAGAGATGAAGTACTCCAAAATCGACAATCCTTCTTTAAAGTTTGCCAAGATTGGGTTTTCAATCATGTCTTGTCCACCTGCTGCAGCGTTTTTCTGTGGTTTCGCCATCAATCCACGCATACCGGCCAACTGACGAATCTGCTCTTTAGAACCACGCGCTCCACTATCAAACATCATGTAGATAGAGTTGAAGCCTTGTTGGTCGCTCTTCAAGCGATCCATCAAGATGTTGGTCAAACGAGAGTTGGTGTTCGTCCAAATGTCGATTACCTGGTTGTAACGCTCGTTATTGGTGATAAGACCCATGTTATAGTTATCGAATACTTCGTTAACTTTTTGAGTTGCTTCACCTACCAATTTCTCTTTTTCAGCTGGGATAACTACGTCAGTCAATTTGAATGACAAGCCTCCACGGAACGCCCAAGAGTATCCGAGGTCTTTCATATCATCGAGGAATTTCGCAGTGCGAGCAATTCCTACAACTTTCAAGATATCACCAATGATATCGCGAAGAGCTTTTTTCGTCAACACTTGGTTGATGAAGCCTACTTCGTGAGGTACTACTTCGTTGAAAAGTACGCGACCAGTGGTGGTTTCAATGATGCTTGCGTTGCCGTTAACATCCGTCCAACGAACTTTGATATGCGCATGCAGATCCAATTGTCCTTCGTTAAACGCGATGATTACTTCTTGTGGAGAGTAGAAGGTACCATTTTCACCACGACATGGGTTTTCAGGAATTCCCTTACGACCTTTAGTGATGTAATATAGACCAAGTACCATGTCCTGAGAAGGTACGGTAATCGGAGCACCGTTAGCGGGGTTCAAAATGTTGTGAGAAGCCAACATCAACATTTGGGCTTCCAAAATTGCAGCATGTCCTAGTGGAACGTGAACCGCCATTTGGTCACCGTCAAAGTCGGCGTTGAATGCAGTACACACCAATGGGTGAAGCTGAATCGCTTTACCTTCAATCAATTTTGGTTGGAAGGCCTGAATACCCAATCGGTGAAGGGTAGGAGCACGGTTGAGAAGAACAGGGTGTCCTTTCAATACGTTTTCCAAAATATCCCAAACTACCGCTTCTTTTTTATCTACGATTTTCTTTGCAGACTTCACTGTTTTCACGATACCTCTTTCAATCATCTTACGGATGATGAATGGCTTGAAAAGTTCTGCGGCCATATCTTTTGGAAGACCACATTCGTGAAGTTTTAATTCTGGACCTACAACAATTACCGAACGAGCAGAGTAGTCAACACGTTTACCCAACAAGTTTTGACGGAAACGACCTTGCTTACCTTTCAATGAATCTGAAAGAGATTTCAACGGACGATTGCTTTCCGTCTTCACTGCTGAAGATTTGCGGCTATTGTCGAACAATGAATCTACCGCTTCTTGAAGCATACGCTTCTCGTTACGTAAGATTACATCTGGAGCTTTGATCTCAACCAAACGCTTCAAACGGTTGTTACGAATGATAACGCGACGGTACAAGTCATTCAAATCCGATGTTGCAAATCGACCACCATCTAGTGGAACGAGTGGGCGCAATTCGGGAGGAATAACTGGAACAACGCGAGTGATCATCCATTCTGGACGGTTTTCTACGCGGGTATTTGCATCACGGAAAGCTTCTACAACTTGAAGGCGTTTCAAAGCTTCGTTTTTACGTTGCTGTGATGTTTCAGTGTTGGCTTTGTGACGAAGTTCGTATGATAGCTCATCGAGGTTTACACGAGCAAGAAGATCGTGCAACGCTTCAGCACCCATTTTCGCGAGGAATTTATTCGGATCGCGATCATCGAGGTATTGGTTTTCTTTTGGAAGTTTTTCCAAAATATCCAAGTACTCTTCTTCGGTCAGGAAGTCGAATGCGTGAAGAGCAATGCCTTCTGCGTTGGTAGCAGGACCGGCATTGATAACTACATAACGCTCGTAATAAATAATTTGATCCAACTTCTTCGTTGGAAGACCCAACAAGTATCCAATCTTGTTAGGTAGTGAGCGGAAGTACCAGATATGAGCAACTGGAACAGTAAGGGTAATGTGTCCCATACGTTCGCGGCGTACTTTTTTCTCTGTTACTTCAACACCACAACGGTCACAAACGATACCCTTATAACGGATACGCTTATACTTACCGCAGTGACATTCGTAGTCCTTAACTGGACCAAAAATGCGCTCGCAGAAAAGACCATCACGCTCCGGCTTATAAGTACGGTAGTTGATGGTTTCTGGCTTTAATACTTCGCCGTGTGAACGCTCCAAAATGTCTTCAGGAGACGCCAGGCTAATGGTTATAGAACGAAAGTCGCTGTTCGGACGGCTTACTTTTTTAGCTTGAAGCATTTTTAATGTGAGGTGTATTGGGTATTTAACACGTTCGTTTCAGCAATAATGGGGAAAGACCGAAGCCTTTCCCCATCGATATTAGTTTTGGTTGAGCGAGATATTCAAGCCCAAACCACGCAATTCATGCAACAATACGTTGAAGGATTCTGGAATACCTGGTGTAGGCATGTTTTCACCTTTAACGATTGATTCGTATGTTTTCGCACGGCCAATAACGTCGTCCGACTTAACGGTAAGAATTTCTTGGAGAATGTTTGATGCACCGAATGCTTCCAATGCCCAAACCTCCATCTCACCGAAACGTTGACCACCGAATTGTGCCTTACCACCCAACGGCTGTTGAGTAATAAGCGAGTATGGACCGATAGAACGTGCGTGCATTTTGTCGTCAACCATGTGGCTTAGTTTGATCATGTAGATCACACCCACAGTAGCTGCTTGTTCAAAACGAACACCAGTACCACCGTCATACAAATGAGTCACACCAAATTGGCTTGTTCCAGCTTCTTCAGTTGCTTTTACGATGTCTTCCAAAGTAGCACCATCGAAAATCGGTGTAGCGAATTTGCGACCAGTTTGTAAACCAGCCCAACCCAATACCGTTTCGTAGATCTGACCAAGGTTCATACGTGATGGTACCCCTAGTGGGTTCAACACGATGTCTACCGTTGATCCATCTGGCAAGAATGGCATATCTTCATCACGTACAATACGTGCTACGATACCCTTGTTACCGTGACGACCCGCCATTTTATCACCCACTTTCAACTTACGTTTTTGAGCGATGTAAACTTTGGCCAATTTCACGATACCTGCTGGTAGCTCATCTCCTACAGTCAATTGGAATTTCTTACGCTTGTAAGAACCCAAAAGCTCGTTATAACGAAGGTTGAAGTTGTGAACGCAACGCTTGATCATGGAGTTCATGTCAGCATCTTTGGTCCAAGCTTCGGTGTTGATTACACTGTAGTCCAATGTCATCAAAGACTTCGCGGTGAACTTAGTACCTTTCTTGATTTGCTCTTCTTTGAAGTAGTTGAATACACCTTGACAAGTGCTATCTTTAACAATAGCGATCAACTTGTCTACAAGAATGCGTTTCAAATCTTGAACTTCTTTATCGTGCTCTTTATCTAAAGCTTCGATAATCGCTTTCTCGTTGGTTTTAACTGGCTTCTTATCTTTAATTGTGCGGCTGAAGAGCTTTTTGTCAATTACAACACCCGTTACTGCTGGTGGAACTTTCAATGAAGCATCTTTCACGTCGCCGGCTTTATCACCGAAGATTGCGCGAAGAAGTTTTTCTTCTGGAGTTGGGTCCGTTTCACCTTTAGGAGTGATTTTACCAATCAGAATATCACCTTCTTTCACTTCTGCGCCGATACGGATAATACCGTTTTCGTCGAGATCTTTCGTCGCTTCTTCACTTACGTTTGGAATATCAGAGGTCAACTCTTCAACACCGCGTTTTGTGTCGCGTACTTCAGTAGTAAATTCTTCGATGTGGATAGAGGTGAAAATATCTTCACGTGCAACACGCTCAGAAATCACGATAGCATCCTCGAAGTTATAACCTTTCCATGGCATGAAAGCTACTTTCAAGTTGCGGCCAAGCGCGAGCTCACCGCCACGAGTACCATAACCTTCTACCATTATTTGACCTTCCGTTACTTTATCGCCACGTTGAACGATAGGGCGGAGGTTAACACACATACTTTGGTTGGTCTTACCAAACTTCTTGATGTTGTATGATTTTACTGGGCTATCGAAGCTCACCAATTCATCCTCATCGCTACGCTTGTAACGGATACGGATTTCGTTGGCATCCACAAATTCAACAACACCTTCGCCTTCTGCTGTAAGCAATACGCGAGAGTCTTTGGCAACACGGCCTTCCAAACCAGTACCTACGATAGGAGCTTCAGGGCGCATCAAAGGCACAGCCTGACGCATCATGTTAGATCCCATCAACGCACGGTTCGCGTCATCGTGTTCCAAGAAAGGAATCAAAGAAGCCGCGATCGAAGCGATTTGGTTCGGAGCAACGTCCATTAAGTGAAGGTTGCTAGGGGCAATAACAGGGAAGTCACCTTCCAAGCGGGCTTTCACGGAACCAGTGAGGAAGTTACCTTTCTCATCAATTTCCGCATTGGCCTGCGCAATTACTTTTGTATCCTCATCTTCAGCAGTGAGGTAAGTAACACCAAGGTTATCCATTACAGCTTTACCGTTTTCTACTTTACGGTAAGGAGTTTCGATGAAACCGAGGCGGTTGATTTTTGCATATACGCACAAAGAAGAAATCAAACCGATGTTTGGTCCTTCAGGAGTTTCGATGGTACACAAACGACCGTAGTGGGTGTAGTGTACGTCACGAACCTCGAAACCTGCGCGCTCACGAGAAAGACCACCAGGACCGAGTGCTGACATACGACGTTTGTGCGTCACTTCAGAAAGCGGGTTGGTTTGGTCCATGAACTGTGACAACTGGTTTGTTCCGAAGAACGAGTTGATCACAGAGCTCAACGTTTTAGCGTTGATCAAGTCGATAGGAGTGAAGACTTCGTTGTCACGCACGTTCATACGTTCGCGGATGGTACGAGCCATACGGGCAAGACCTACTGCGAATTGGTTGTACAATTGTTCACCAACTGTACGTACACGACGGTTTGACAAGTGGTCGATATCATCCACATCTGCTTTCGAGTTTACCAACTCGATGAGGTAGCGAATGATGCTGATGATATCCTCTTTGGTGAGGGTACGTTGCTCTGGATTGATATTCAATCCGAGTTTACGGTTGATACGGAAACGACCAACTTCACCTAAGTCATAACGTTGCTCAGAGAAGAAGAGTTTGTCGATTACGCTGCGAGCCGTTTCCAAATCTGGTGGTTCTGCGTTACGCAATTGACGGTAGATGTATTCTACCGCTTCTTTTTCTGAGTTTGAGGTATCTTTTTGAAGGGTATTGTGGATGATGGTGAAATCGGCAGAATTCGATTCTTCTTTGTGAAGAATAATGAATTTCGCACCGCTATCCACGATAAGATCAATGTGGTGATCTTCGAGAACAGTTTCACGATCAAGTAACACTTCATTACGTTCGATAGAAACTACTTCACCGGTATCTTCATCTACGAAGTCCTCGATCCATGTTTTCAAAACACGTGCAGCAAGGCGGCGGTTAAGCACTTTTTTCAAACCGCTTTTTGAAACTTTCACTTCCTCAGCGAGGTTGAAGATTTCGAGGATTTGGCGGTCGCTTTCGTATCCGATAGCGCGGAGTAGGGTAGTAACCGGAAGTTTTTTCTTACGGTCGATGTACGCGTACATTACGTTATTGATATCGGTTGCGAATTCGATCCACGAACCTTTAAACGGAATGATACGAGCACTATAAAGTTTAGTACCGTTGGCGTGGCGGCTTTGACCGAAGAACACACCGGGTGAGCGGTGGAGCTGCGATACAATAACACGTTCAGCACCATTGATCACGAATGAACCTTGTGGGGTCATGTATGGGATAGTTCCCAAATACACGTCCTGCACGATGGTTTCAAAATCTTCGTGTTCTGGGTCGGTACAGTACAGTTTCAATTTGGCCTTTAAGGGGACACTGTATGTCAATCCACGCTCGATACACTCGTCGATGGTATAGCGGGGGGGATCAATGAAGTAGTCAAGGAATTCGAGAACGAATTGGTTTCGAGTATCCGTGATTGGGAAGTTTTCGGCGAATACCTTGAAGAGACCTTCATTTTGGCGGTTCTCTGGGTTGGTTTCCAATTGGAAGAATTCCTTAAAGGATTTCAATTGGATTTCCAGGAAGTCCGGGTAATCGTAGAAACTTTTGGTGGAAGAGAAATTATGTCTCTCGTCCGTTTTTTTCAGCGTTGCCAAGGCCTGATTGGTTTTATATGGTTATCAAAATGGGAAGACCAATATAGGTTACTTCCTTCAAAAACTATAAACACGAAAAAACAGATTAAGGCCTATGCCGTAGGCAAGGCCTTAATCTGATTATAAATGAGTTGTGATATTACTTGATCTCAACTTTTGCTCCGGCTTCTTCAAGTTGGGTTTTCAAAGCGTTGGCTTCGTCTTTGGTAACGCCAGTCTTGAGAGGTTGTGGAGCCTTATCAACTGCATCTTTAGCTTCTTTCAGTCCAAGACCTGTAAGATCTTTAACCAATTTCACTACAGCGAGTTTGTTTGCACCGCCTTCAACCAAAACTACATCAAATGCAGTTTTCTCTTCGGCAGCAGCACCACCACCAGCACCTGGAGCAGCAACTGCAACAGCAGCGGCAGCTGGTTCAATTCCGTAATCGTCTTTAAGGATTTTGGCAAGCTCAGTAACTTCCTTTACTGTAAGGTTTACT
>JBDKGH010000094.1:0-25803 GCA_039798265.1 Bacteroidota bacterium
GTGTTGTGCAAGAAATGGGGGGGCTTAATGCACATATTGAAGTAATCACTACTGCGAGTTCTATCCCCGTAGAAGTGGGTGAAAATTATATGAGTGCGTTTGGCAAAATGGGGTGCACTAATGTCAATATCATGAGCGTTCGCAATCGCGCTGATGCCGCTAAACCAGAGTTCATCGAACGCATTAAAAAGTGCAACGGTGTAATGATGTCTGGTGGAGATCAACTGCGATTAACCACTATTTTCGGAGGTACCGAATGGCTAGATATTGTGCTCGATCGTTACCGTCATCATGGCTTGGTGATTGCCGGCACTTCTGCGGGAGCGATGGCTATGAGCAACACCATGATTTATCAGGGACGCAGTGATCTCGCTCACTTGAAAGGTGAAGTGAAAATTACCACAGGATTGGCATTTATGCCCGATGTTATTATCGATTCTCACTTCGATAAGCGTGGACGATTTAATCGCCTTGCTCAAGCGGTAGCAAGTAATCCAGCCTGCACGGGCATTGGGTTGGGTGAAGATACTGGGGTTATCGTTACGGGTTCTAATCACCTCGAAGTAATTGGCAGTGGCGCTGTAGTAATCATTGATGGTAAAGACATTCGCCATTCCAATATTACTGAGGTAAGCATGGGTACACCGATTTCCATCGAAAATATTCGCGTGAATATTTTAGTGCATGGTAATTCATACCTCGTAAAAGAACGTCAATTCGTTCCGGGTGAAGAGGTGTATGATCAAGACACAGAATAAGATCAGCATGATATAATAAAAAGGCCCTTCATTGAAGGGCCTTTTTTTATTTATAAATCTCAATTTTTTCTGTGCCGTCGGGTTTGCGGTGGGCTCGATACATGCCTTCAGAGTTGAAGGGAAGGCAGACGTTTCCATGCGCATCTACAGCTACCAAGCCGCCTTCACCGCCAAACGGAACGAGTTTGTCGTGAACGACTACTCGACAAGCTTCCTCGAGGGAAAGACCTTTGTACTCCATTAAGCAGCTGATATCATATGCAACTACGGCGCGAATAAAAAATTCGCCATGACCAGTGCAACTGATAGCGCACGTTTTGTTGTTGGCATAGGTGCCCGCACCAATCATTGGGCTATCGCCAACGCGTCCCCAACGTTTGTTGGTCATGCCTCCAGTGCTGGTTGCTGCGGCTAAGTTGCCGTGCATATCCATGGCTACGGCACCCACCGTTCCAAACTTTTTATCTTCGGTAGCATCACCGTTTTTTGTTTCGGTATGATCGAGTTGGTAACCTTCTTCATCGCGAACAGCTAGGAATTGCTGATAACGAAACTCGTCATGAAAATACTCAGCACTCTCCATGGGGAGATTCATTTTTTGAGCAAACTCTTCTGCTTGGTGGCCTGCTAAAAAAACGTGTCCTGATTTTTCCATAATCGCACGGGCAAGAGAAACCGGGTTTTTCACATGATTAATGCCTGTTACTGCACCAGCCTCCAGGTTCTTGCCGTCCATGATTGAAGCATCCATTTCATGTGTGCCGTCATGCGTAAAAACCGCTCCGCGTCCTGCGTTAAAAAGAGGGCAGTCTTCGAGGGATCGAACCGACGCTTCAACAGCATCCAATGCACTTCCGCCCTTTTCCAAAACAGCTGTTCCAGCATGCAAGGCGTCACGTAATGCGCTCGTATATCGTTCGAATTTTTCAGGCGTCATGCTGGCAGGTGTAATGGTGCCAGCACCTCCATGTATGGCAAGGGAGAATTTTTGCATGGCTCAAAGGTAGGAGTAAGGAGGATATCCTGATTCCTTTTGTACCGTTTCTCCATCCACAATTTTCTCGGGCCTTTTGATCCGATATCCTTATTTTCGCGCTTCTTACGATTTTTAGAAATAGACCATGAAAATATCATATAACTGGCTCTGCGATTTTGTGAAGACCGATTTGTCTCCTGAAGCGATTGGAGCTGTGCTCACATCGGTAGGATTAGAGGTAGAAGGAATTGAAAAAGTAGAAGCTATTCCCGGTGGACTTAAAGGAGTAGTAGTGGGAGAGGTATTGACGTGTGAAAAGCATCCGGATGCTGATCGCTTGCGCATTACCACTGTTAATTTAGGACAGGGCGACCCAGTGCAAATTGTTTGCGGTGCGCCGAATGTGGCGGCGGGTCAAAAAGTATTGGTGGCCACTATTGGAACGGTGCTTTACCCTTCAAGTGGTGAACCCTTAACGATTAAAAAAGGAAAAATTCGCGGAGCAGAGTCGCATGGTATGATCTGCGCTGAAGATGAATTGGGAATAGGCCAAAGTCATGACGGGATATTAATCTTGGATCAAGCTTCTCAGCCCGGAACTCCGGCCGCTGAACAATTGAATATTAAAGCCGATTACTGTTTAGAAATTGGTTTAACTCCGAATCGTACCGACGCTTTTTCTCATTACGGCGTAGCACGCGATTTGGCGGCGGCATTGAGCGCTGAAAGCAAACATTCTTTTTCTTTTGAAAAAATGAATTTCAGTGAACGGAAGTACGAAGTGAGGAACGAAGCCTCTGTTGCCGTTCGTGTAGAAGATCAATCGGCTGCTCCTCGATATGTGGGCTTAACCATACGCGGTGTGAAAGTAACAGATTCGCCAGAGTGGTTAAAGGAACGTCTTTCGGTGATTGGTTTGCGACCCATCAATGCCGTGGTGGATATTACCAATTATATTCAGCACGAGGTAGGACAGCCGCTGCATGCTTTTGATGCGGCTCATATAGCGGGCAATACCGTGGTGGTAAGAAAGGCAACGGACAAAGAAAAGATAACGACGCTCGAAGGTACCGTTCGCGAACTATCTGCCGAAGATTTAGTGATAGCTGATGCGGAAAAACCGATGTGTATTGCCGGTGTTTTTGGCGGGTTGAATTCAGGCGTTACCGAAAATACGACCGACGTATTTCTCGAATCAGCTTATTTCGATCCAGCTACTATTCGTAAAACCGCTCGCCGTCAGGTTTTGAATACGGATGCTTCTTTCCGTTTTGAAAGAGGTGTGGATCCAACGCAAACAGCGAACGTAGCTCAACGAGCGGCCAATATGATTGTGGAGATTTGTGGTGGATATGTGGCCGGAGAAATGATCGATATTGTTGATCAACTGACACCTCCAGCTCAATTTGATTTTCGCTTGTCTTATGCCCATCGGTTGATCGGAAAGGCCATTCCAGCCGCGGAAGTAGAAGCGATTTTAAAATCGTTGGAAATTGAAATTCTAGAGACCTTAACTGATGGTTGGAAAATAGCCGTACCTCACTATCGAGTTGATGTGAAAAGAGAAGCGGATGTGGTGGAAGAAGTGCTTCGTATTTATGGGTACGATAAAGTAGATTTTCCCGACGGTTTGAAAAGTTCCATTTCAATTGCCCCAAAACCGGATCCGGAAAAAGTACAAAATCAAATCGCTGATTTGCTCAGTTCACGCGGATTTTCAGAGATTATGGGCATGTCTTTGACGCGTCAAAAATATGCTTCTCTTGCCGCCGAGGCGGAGTACAATGAAAGCACTAGTGTAGCCTTGCTAAATCCACTGAGCAGCGATTTGGGTATTATGCGCCAAACCTTGCTCTATAATGCATTGGAGGCGATTGCCATGAATCAAAATCATCGCAATGCCGATTTACGCTTATATGAATTCGGGAAGGAATACCGCAAGGTAGAAGGGAAGTATGTAGAAGAAATGCATCTGGGTATCTATATCACTGGTCGTCGAAATCCGGAATCATGGAGTAACAGTAATGATGCTGTTAGTTTCATTGATTTAAAATCGGAAGTAGATGCTGTTATGCGTGCTTGCGGTATTGGCGGCTTGCAGCAAGATGCTGCTGTATCTTCTTTGTTTGAAGACGGTGTGAGTCTTGTTCAAGGCAAACGCTCTGTGGCCCAAATGGGAGCAGTTTCTGCGAAGCTTTTGAAAGCCTTCGATGTACGCCAGCCTGTTTGGTATGCAGATATTGTTTGGGAAAAAGTGGTGACTATGATTCCTCGCAAAGCAACCACTTATACCGCTGCTGAAAAATATCCTTCCGTACGTCGCGATCTTTCCTTGTTGCTCAATAAAGCTGTGCGCTTTGATCAATTGGTGCGTCAGTCGTTCCAAGCAGAGCGCAAGTTGTTGCGCGCTGTCAATTTGTTCGACGTGTACGAAGGAAAAAATCTGGAGGCCGATAAGAAGTCGTATGCGCTTAGTTTCACCTTACAGGATAGTACAAAGACCATGACTGACGATCAGGTAGAACAAGCGATGAGCAGAATATTAGCCGCTTTGCAAAAAGAAAGTGGTGCTTCGCTTCGCGCTTAAAATGCAGCGATAAGCAACTCAATGGGCTTCCAGGGAATGTCAAATGAGTTGCTAATCTCTTCGTTGGTTAAGGTTCCATTATACATGTACACGCCATGGCGAAAGCCATGCTGGCTGCGCACAAGATTAGCAATGCCGCCTTCATCGCCTATACTCATGAGTATGGGGGCAAAAATGTTGCTTACTGCATAGGAGGCTGTGCGTGATACACGCGAAGCAATATTGGGGACACAGTAGTGAATGACGCCGTGTTCTTTGAATGTGGGCTTATCGTGACTAGTAACATGAGAGGTTTCAAAACAACCTCCTTGGTCGATCGAAATATCTACAATCACACTTCCATATTTCATATTACTCACCATGTCATCTGTTACGAGTACTGGAGTTCGTCCGCTGCTGCTGTGCACAGCGCCGATAGCGACATCAGCGGTTTCAAGCGCCTTGCGCAATTCACTCGGTTGAATGGTGCTTGTCCAAAGGCGTACGCCCAAGTCATTTTGTATGCGACGAAGTTTGTAGATGCTATTGTCAAATAATTTAACACTTGCCCCTAAGCCGAGGGCTGCGCGGGTGGCAAATTCTCCCACGGTACCGGCGCCAATGATAACCACTTCGGTGGGCTTTACACCAGAAATGCCACCAAACATGAGGCCTTGGCCGCCATTGGTATGGCTCAGGTATTCAGAAGCAATGAGAACTGAAGTGTTACCTGCGATTTCACCCATGGCCCTAACGATGGGGAATATACCGGTGTCGTCTTTAATGTAGTCCCAGGCAATAGCCGTAATTTTTTTTGCGGCTAACGCTTTGAATGTTTCGCTTTTTTGCACTGGCAAATGCAGCGCAGAGATCAGCGTTTGACGACCGGGCATCAGGGCTATTTCTTCAAGGCTCGGAGGAGCTACCTTCATGATGAGGTCGCACTTGAATACATCTTCGGCGCTATATACAATTCGGGCTCCAGCCTCGCTATAGTCGTGATCTTGAAAGTTTGATTCCTTGCCAGCATTTGTTTCAATGATGACATCATGACCATTACTTACTAAAAAAGCTACGCTTTCAGGAACTAAGGCTACCCTGCGCTCATGGAAGGAGGTTTCGCGGGGAATACCAATGGCCATATTAAACTTCTTTTTGGCCACTTCTAGCATTTCCTCTTGGGGTAATAATGCTTCTTTTGCTAAAGCTCGAATAGAGTCCTTCTTAATTTCCATGGTAGCGGGATGAGTTTCGAAGATAACACTTTTATACGGGAGCCTAAAGTGGAAAAGGGGGAGTTATGCACCTCATTTCGTTAACCCGTTTTTTTTGTTATTTTCGCTCCCGATTACTAAACCCTCATCAAGAATTATGGCAAATCACGGCGCCCCAAAACAGAACAATGTGTTTCTTTGGTTCATTGCTCCTCTAGCAGTATTCGTAACTCTCCTTTTCGTTAAGGTGAATGCAAACGCAGTAAAACCAAAAGAGCGCGGCACTGGCGAACGTCCTGCTCATCAAACGGAAGCCCCTGCAGCTCATCATGATGCTGCGATGCCTGCAGATACTACGCACATGGCGGCTGGTGACACTATGCACCACGACGCTGCTGCTGCCGAAGCTCCTGCTCATCATTAAAAACAAACGGGTTGGATAAGTTCAACCTCAAATGATAGAAAAAGCCCACTGTTCTTAGAAATAGTGGGCTTTTTATTTAATGTTCTTTGAGTTGAATGAGGCGAATCTGGCCTTCTGCTCTAATGGAGATTTCAACGTATCGATCCAGCAAGGGTAAAATGATTTCGGGCCATTCAATAAAGACAAAGGCTTTTTGATCCAAGTACTCTTCGAAGCCGATGTCTAGCGCTTCGTCGATGTTTTTCAAACGATACAAATCGAAGTGGAATATCCGAATGCCATCCTTATTGGCGTATTCATTGACCAATGAAAAAGTAGGACTGCTCGATTCTTCAATTCCCCATGCTTTGCACAGTGCGTTTACCATCGTTGTTTTTCCCGCACCCATGTGGCCATTGAGGAGAAAAACACCGGGTTCGGTGTATGCACTAACGAACTCTTGAGCGAAATGCTGGAGTTCATCCAAATTACTTACTTGGTATTCCTTCATGCTATTTTGGCTGCAAATAGGCGAATGGAATAAGCATTTCTTCTAAGCTTATACCGCCGTGCTGAAAGGTGTTGGAGTAAAAATTCACAAAGTGATTGTAATTGTTCGGATACACGAAAAAGTCCGTGTTTTGCGCAAAAACAAAGGCCGTACTCACATTCACTTTTGGTAAAAAAGCATCTTGCGGATTGCGTAACTCGAATACTTCTTTTGGATTGTAGTTCAAGTTTTTTCCTGCTTTATAGCGCAAGTTGGTATTGGTGTTTTTGTCGCCAATTACTTTTATCGGATTGTCAACTTTTACCGTACCGTGGTCAGTGGTGATGATGAGCTTGCAATTTTTTTCTGCCAATTGCTTGATGATATCCAATAGCGGAGAGTGGTCAAACCAACTTTGGGTAATGGAACGATAGGCTGGTTCGTCATCAGCCAATTCTTTGATCACTTCCATTTCTGTGCGGGCATGACTGAGCATGTCCACAAAATTGTAAACGATTACGTTGAGCTTATTATTCATCAAATTACTCAAGTTATCGGCTAGTTTTTTACCAGCATTGTAGTTGGTGATCTTATTATAGCTCCATCGAAAATCAAAGCCAAGTCGCTTTAATTGTGCAGCGAGAAAATCTTCTTCGTGCATGTTTTTACCACCTTCGTCGTCTTCATTTTTCCAAAATTGAGGAAACATTTTTTCCATTTCGGAAGGCATTAAGCCGCTGAAAAGCGCATTGCGCGCATATTGCGTGGCGGTGGGTAAAATGCTATAAAAAATCTCTTCGTTTTCAACCCGGAAATGGTCTTTGAGTCGAGGCAAAATAGTGCGCCATTGGTCAAATCGAAGATTATCGATCACCACCATAAAAACGGTATCGTTGCCCGTGTTTTTTAAGATCGGTGCAACATTGTTTTTGAAAAGCGTGTGCGACATGGTAGGACCCGTGCGGTCTTTCAACCATGCCGTGTAATTTTTTACAATGAACTTTGAAAATTGCTCATTCGCTTCCCGGCGTTGGGTGCTGAAAATTTGACTCATCCCTTCGTCATTGGAACCTTGAAGTTCCATGCTCCAATAGGTGAGCTTCTTGTAAAACTCTGACCATTCATCATGCGTCATACGATCACCCAAACGCATGGCTATTTCTCGAAATTCTTGACGGTAGTCGTTGGTCGTTTTTTCACTTACCAATCGGCGTTCGTCGAGGTTTTTCTTGATCGAGTGAAGGATTTGGTTGGGGTTAACCGGTTTGATCAAGTAATCGGCGATTTTCGAGCCGATCGCATCTTCCATGATGTGCTCTTCCTCACTTTTAGTGATCATCACCACGGGAAGTGTTGGATCGTAATTTTTTAGCTCTGGAAGCACTTGCAAACCGCTCAGTCCAGGCATATTTTCATCTAGAAATACGATGTCGAAAAATTCAGCTTTGGCTTTTTCAATCGCATCGCGGCCGTTGTTAACGGTGACCACGGTATATCCTTTTTGTTCTAAAAAAAGAATGTGGGGTTTGAGCAAATCAATCTCATCATCAGCCCAGAGTATGCGAACAGTAGCCATATAAAAATGAAGGGTTAGTTCTCTCGAACGGTATTATTTCGAATTATTGTCAATACTTATCTAAGATAAGCTAAAAACCATTTTTGAACGGTTTCGCTCAAGGCTGCGAGATTAAAGTGATCGCTTGCATCAGCTGCATCCTGCGTAGTGCCATCTTTCATGAGCATCCGTATTATTTCGTGCTGCTGGTTATAGGCTCTGTTGTATGCCGAATGGTGAATCACGAAGTAGGAAGCTTCTTCTTCTGTGTAGCCGTATTTTTCTTGTATGCGAGTGGTTTCTGCAGCAATGCGTTCTGGTGTGAAATCATTGCGTTGAATTTCTATTTTGAAGAGTTGACGATTCACCAAACGGCGAGCTAACTCAGATAGCACTCGATCGTTATGTGATTGCCACACCTTAAGCGCACTCAGAATGTCGTAGTCATCTAGTTGGGTAAAATGGCTCAGTGCAATCTCGTCGTTTTCAAAATCTTCTTTCCCAATGTTGTTGTAAAGGAAATAGTCAAGTGCTGGACTACACCACAGTTTTTCCCCACGCTCCGCTAGCTCCTTGGCGCGTTTTAGCGCATTAACGAGCATAAATTCGGCGCTCAGTACTGTTTTGTGTAAATACACCTGCCAGTACATGAATCTGCGGGCAACAATGAATTTTTCAATGCTGTAAATTCCTTTTTCTTCTACGACCAGTTGATCATTGACTACATCAAACATTTTCAAGATGCGTTCACTTCCTACTTGGCCTTCTACCACACCGCTGAAAAAGCTATCCCTCGCTAGGTAGTCGAGTCGATCCATGTCGAGTTGACTGCTTACCAGTTGGTGTAAAAAGTGTTTTTCATATTGGTCATTGAAAATGCGGATGGCTAATGAAAGTTTGCCGCCGAATTCTTCATTCAGTTTTTCCATGATGAGCGAAGAGATGTGCTCATGACTTACACGGTGAGCAATAGAATGCTCGAGTGCATGGCTGAAGGGGCCGTGGCCAATATCATGAAGAAGCACCGCAGCGAGCAGAGCTATTTCTTCCTCGTCAGTGATGGTGTGTTTTTTTAGCTTAATCTCGTCGATGGCTTGTTGCATCAGGTGCATAGCGCCAATGGCATGTTGAAAGCGATTGTGCCCAGCACCTGGATAAACGAGATGACTCAAGCCCAACTGCGTGATTCTGCGCAAACGCTGAAAGTAGGGGTGGTCGATTAATTGAAGAATGAATTCGTGACGAATAGTGACGAATCCGTAAACGGGATCATTAATGATTTTCCTTTTCGCAGCCATGGTGCAAAATAAGGGACAATCAGCAAGTAGAAATACTTATAAAAGCAGGAATAATTAAGAAGTTATGGTTGGTAGTACCATTAGACATTGATCTCTTCGCCCTCGGTATCGTAGTAATGATATTCGAGGAACTCTGAGCTAGAAGAAGCTTCTACAACAAGCTTCACACCGTACTTCTTGCGCCATTTCTTGGCAATGTTAGTGAAAATACCTTTGGTCAAATAGGCTTCAACCATTGGGTGCACCACCAATTTCACTTGTTTGTGTGTGCCTTCTTCCGCTAAATAACGAATGCCGTTTTCCAGTTTTTCGGGGAAAAGAACTGGAGCTTGTACCGCGCCACTGCCATTACAGCTAGGGCATTTTTCGGTGGTTGTTACTTTGGTAACGGGTTTTACACGCTCGCGAGTGATTTCGACAACACCAAATTTGCTTGGAGCAAGCACGTTGTGTTTGGCTTTGTCTTCTTTCATGTAATCGCGAAGCGCATCATGAAGTTTACGCTGGTTATCGCGGTTTTGCATATCGATGAAGTCGATGCAAATGATACCGCCCATGTCGCGCAAACGAAGCAATCGGGCAATCTCTTTGGCGCACTCTAAATTGGTTTGGAGTGCGTTTTCTTCTTGGTCTTTTACGGTAGCGTTTTTACGGTTACCACTGTTCACATCAATAACGTGCATAGCCTCCGTGTGCTCAACAATCAAGTAGGCACCGCTTTTCAAGTTCACTTGCTTAGCAAAAGAACCTTTGATTTGGCGATGAATATTGAAGGCGTCGAACAAGTCTGGAGACTTGTGCAGTTTGATGATGTTTTCTTGGGTAGGAGCAATAGACTTCATGTAGCCTCTTACAAGAGCAGCTACCTTTTCATCGTTCACGTGAATGTTGGTAAACTGATCGTTTAGCAAATCACGGAGAACAGAAGAGGTCTTGTCTATTTCGCCCAATACTCGCTGTGGTGGACGCGCATTGCGCATGTTTTTGAAAAGATCTTCCCAACGTTTCACGAGATCTTGCAAGTCTTGGTCAAGTTCAGTAGAGCTTGTACCTTCAGCTTGTGTGCGAATGATCACACCCATATTCGAAGGGCGAAGGTTGTGCATCACCTTGCGCAGGCGATCGCGTTCGGCTTCGTCCGTAATACGGCTTGAAAGTGAAACTTTATTGGAAAAAGGAACCAGCACCAGATAACGTCCGGCGATGGTTATTTCAGAAGTGAGGCGAGGACCTTTTTGAGAAATGGGTTCTTTCGCCACTTGAACCGGGATAACATTACCCTGGCCCATTACATCTTTGATCTTTCCGTCTTTAGGAATGTCAGGCTGTAGCCCGAATTCCATCAAATCGGCTGTTTTCTGTTCGTTGGCAATTGTTTTCCGTGTGTAGATATTGAGGGAACTGAATTGTGGCCCTAAATCGAGGTAATGCAGAAATGCATCTTTTTCGTACCCAACATCTACAAATGCAGCATTGAGGTGAGGAATAAGTTTCCTAACCCTACCAAGGTAAATGTCGCCCACCGCATATTGCTGATTAATCTGCTCACGATGTAGCTCCACCAAAACCTTGTCATGAAGCAAAGCGATGTCTACTCCATGAGCTGTGGCGTTTATGATGAGTTCTACGTTCACTGGAAAATGTCCAAGAATAAAAACAACGTTGGAGAGGGTGTACTTCACCCTCTCCAATGTGTCAATTGGTGTAATGTCTTATGAATGTGAAGAGCACTCTGCACCGTCAGTGGTTCTACACATAAGCGCAGCACTGATGCATTCCCGATAAATTATCAGGAGTGAGGGAAAATCAACATTCAAAAAAGTACTGTTTCTCTGACCCTTAGGTCAAGAAAAACTAGCGCACTTTTTTCTTGTGACGATTCTTTCTTAGACGTTTTTTACGCTTGTGCGTCGCCATCTTATGGCGCTTTCTTTTTTTACCGCAAGGCATTGTTCTACGGGTTTAGTTTTTTATCAATGTTTTCTATAAACTCTTGGATGCGTTTCGTTACAATCGTGTCCGAGTTGTGACGAAGCAACCGCTCATAGTTTTGTTTCGCGTCGACCAGTTGCCCGGCCTTTTCCTGAGTTTGCGCCGTGAAAAGGAGCGCGTAATTGTTAGTAGAATCGATTTCGATTCCTCGCTTGAAATAACTCAGAGCAGTATCGACGCTGTCCATTTCGAGGTAAACCCCGCCAAGGTCAATCGTTGCTGCCAGGTATTCCGGATCAAGGGTCAAAACGGTGTTAAATCGTTTGATGGCCTTGTCGTATTGACCTGATTTCACTGCGAATACACCCAACCAGTATTGTGCTTCGATGTTGGTACTATCCTTTGCCACTAGGTCGCGAAGAATGGTGATACCCTCCATCGGGTTTGGTCCATTTACCAATTCGATAGCTTGTTGTAATTTCATGCTATCAGGGTTCATGGTCGCCGTTTCTGTTTGCTTTTCGCGAACAGAAGAGGGCTGCTTGGGTAACACTAAAAAAAGAACGAGTAATACCAAGCTCACACCTGCAATGAGGTATAAACGGGTCTTAGGCATGTTCTGCTACTTTCACTTTATCCTTAACGGCATCTACGAATTCCTTCGCAGGCTTGAAAGATGGCACATAGTGGGCTGGGATCACAACACTGGTTTTAGCCAAGATGTTACGGCCCAATTTCTCAGCACGCTTCTTTACAATGAAGCTACCGAAGCCACGTAAGTAAACATTCTCTCCATTTTCCATTGAGTTCTTTACAGTACCCATGAATCCTTCAACGATCGCTAATACGTCGTTTTTGTCGATACCGGTTTTATTGGAAATCTCGGTCACGATATCCGCCTTGGTCATCTTTCCTATTTTTTAACGTTAGTGGTTATTTCTCCAAAATTTGGGGCGGCAAATATACTCCTGTTTTTCAATTTTCAAACGTTTCTTTTTCTGATAATTAGCAATTTACTATTCTTGCGCCCTATGAATTTTGCCAAATCACTGTTACAGTGGTACTTTTTGAACCAAAGAAGTCTGCCATGGCGCGAGACTCGAGACCCTTATTTTATTTGGCTTTCTGAAGTGATTCTTCAGCAAACCCGCGTAGATCAAGGAATGAGCTATTATCATTCTTTTTGTCAAAAGTTTCCAACTATTTTTCATTTAGCCCAAGCTTCCGAAGATGAGGTACTCAAAACTTGGCAGGGTTTGGGGTACTATTCCCGAGCGAGAAATCTGCACGCCACCGCCAAATTGATCGTTAACGATTTTAATGGAGTCTTCCCCAATAACTATGATGGGTTGCTGCAACTCAAGGGAATTGGCCCCTACACTGCCGCTGCCATAGCCTCTTTTGCTTTTCTGGAAAAAAAGGCGGTAGTCGATGGAAACGTGATGCGGGTGCTATCGCGAGTTTACGGCATTGATGATCCAATTGATTCTACCCAAGGTAAAAAGGTGCTAGCCGCTTTGGCTCAAGAACTGATTGATGAGGGACAACCAGATGTGTATAATCAAGCCATCATGGACTTTGGGGCTACTTGGTGCACCCCGAAAAAGCCAAAATGCGAGCTCTGCGTTTTTGCTGAATCGTGTTCGGCCTTACGCACCAATCGGGTTGACGTTTTACCGATCAAGGCTAAAAAGACCGCTGTGAAAGAGATGTATCTGTTCTATTTTGTTTTTCGGAACAAAAAGCAGACGTATATCCGTCAACGAATGCACTCTAATATTTGGAAAGGACTCTACGAATTCCCCGCCGTAGAAGGGGAAGGGAGTATTTCTTTAAAAGAGGCTTTGCAAAAGATGGAGGCCGACCTAGGACAAAAAATTACACCATTAGAGGTGAGCGAAGCATACACCCACATTCTTTCGCATCGAAAAATAACCGCCTATTTTATTACGGCCGACATACCAGCAATAGACCTTGAGAAGCGAATAGGCGCGCAAAAGGTGAATTGGAAGGATTTAGAAAACTTTGGCTGGCCGCGCTTAATTGACCGCTATCTGAAAGCTTGATTGGATTATATTAGTATGCTGTTAAGCTATATTTTTCAGGCCTCCGCAAAGGCGTATATTTGCCTCATCAATTAACCAAATAAAAACCTAATTACAATGGCAGGAAGTGTAAACAAAGTGATCCTTATCGGAAATCTTGGCAAGGATCCAGAAGTACGTAGCTTCGAAAATGGTGGCAAAATCGCCAACTTCACCTTGGCTACTACCGAATCTTGGAAAGATCAAGCAACTGGCGAAAGAAAGTCGATCACTGATTGGCATAACATCTCTGTTCGCAAATCAGGCTTGGCAGGTATCGCAGAGCAATACTTGAAGAAAGGTATGAGTGTGTATGTAGAAGGTCGTCTTCGCACACGTGAATACACCACAAAAGAAGGAGAGAAGAAGTACATCACCGAAGTATTGGCAGATGAATTCACCATGTTGTCTGCACGTTCAGATAATCCAGGTGCTCCTGCTGCTGCTAGCGCACCCGTGGCAACTTCAGCTCCTGCAACAGATTATTCAGTGAATGAATCTGACGATCTTCCTTTCTAAGTAAGATCGATCATTTTTTAACGAATACCTTTTTCTTTTGGACCCGAGTAATAGTCTTTTTTTTACGCCCATTTTCCTCAGCGTTTTAGGTAGTGCAGCTCCTATCGTTTTAGTTGTTCTGCTACTTATTTGCAGCGCACTCATCTCTGGCAGTGAGGTGGCTTTGTTTTCACTCACGCCCGCTCAACGAGTTCGCTTAAAAGATGCCAAGGACGCGGCAAGTAAAAACATTTTAAAATTACTCGAGGAACCAGACAAAGAGTCAGGACCGCGCAGATTGCTGGCAACGCTCTTGATCGCGAACAACACAGTGAACATCGCCATTGTACTTGTTTCTACTCAACTCGCGAATCAGTGGTTTCCAGCCGATCAAACTCCGGAGTGGTTACACGTGTTGATCAATGTTGTGGCCATCACCTTTGTCTTGGTATTGTTTGGTGAAGTAGTGCCGAAGGTTTATGCCACGGGTAATAATCTTTCAATGGCGCGCTTCATGTCGACTCCAATGGTGGGTATTCAAAAATTGCTCAGTCCTCTCTCTTGGTTCTTGATGCAAACCACTACTACGATTGAAGCTCGCCTGAAAAGTAGAACTTCAAGCAATATTTCGGTAGATGAATTGGGTCATGCACTCGAACTTACCTCAGACGACAATAGAAGTGAAGAAGAACATAAAATCCTGGAAGGAATTGTCACCTTCGGCGCTAAAGAAGTGGGGCAGATTATGACGCCCAGAACAGATATTACCGCTTTGTGGGTGAGCGATTCCTTTCAGGAAGTTCTTTCTGCTGTGATGGAAGGCGGCTACAGTCGCGTTCCTGTTTATCGCGATTCAATCGACTCTATCGCTGGTTTCTTATTCGTGAAAGACCTTCTTCCGCACTTGGATGAATTGGATTATAAATGGCAAGACCTCATCCGCCAACCGGTATTTGTTCCAGAGAACAAAAAAATTGATGATCTGCTTCAAGAATTCAAAGAATCCAAAATTCACCTCGCTATAGTTGTGGATGAATACGGTGGAACATCGGGATTAGTGACACTTGAAGATATTCTAGAGGAAATCGTAGGGGATATCTCGGATGAGTTCGATGAAGAAGAATTGCGTTTCTCTAAGCTCGATGACCGTAATTATGTTTTCGAAGGAAAGACATCGCTGGTAGATCTCTATAAAATATTGGACATCGACGGTACGCTCTTCGAAGAAGCTCGCGGCGATAGCTCCACATTAGGAGGTTTTGTAGTGGAACAAACAGGACGAATACCCGACAAAGGCGATTCGTTTGTGTTCAACGATTTTATCTTCTCCATTGAGTCTGCGGACAAACGAAAAATTAAGCGCGTTAAAATAACTTTACCAACCAGCGTTTCGGAATCATGAGATATACCGTCTTACTCACTTTTATCGCCCTGTTCTTTGCTGGTTGCAGTGATGATTTTACCCCTAAACCAAGAGGTTTTTTTCGCATCGATTTGCCCGAACACAGCTATCGCAAGTTGGATTTGAAATGTGGCGCAAGTATGGATGTGCCAAGCTACGCTCGCGTAGAACTCCGCGATTCGGTGCGCACCGATACGTGTTGGTTCAATGTGAGTTTTCCGCGATTAAACGCCAAACTCTATTTTACCTACTTGCCAGTTGGAAATAATTTTGAAACCTTAGTAGAAGAGTCGTATGGCTTTGCTGCCAAACACGAAATGAAAGCCAGCGGCATGAAGCGCACTCAATTTACGGACGATGAAAATCGCCTGTATGGTATTCTTTATGACATCGAAGGAGAAGCCGCTTCTCAGGTGCAGTTTTTTCTAACCGATAGCACCAATCACTTTTTAAGAGCAAGCTTGTATTTTAATCACAAGCCTAATCCTGACTCTATTGCTCCGGTGCTTGCTTTTTTAAGACAAGACATCTTGCACATGGCTGAATCTGTGCGTTGGCGATAATTAGCGGCTGGCCCAGCGGATGATCATGATGATCAAGCAAATTAAAAACATCATCAAGGAAATCTTGTTGATGCCATGCATAAAGCGGAGATTGATGTCTCCCTTTTCTTTTTTGAACCAGTTGATCGGGTTCAGGTAATAAGCAATCTTTTGAAGTACTTGCATGGAGTTGTTTTTTTAAGAAACCTTTTTCGAAGGGCCTAAGTTCATTCTTTGTAGGCAATAACTGAAATTTCTACCTTGGCATTTTTCGGTAAAACGCTTACTTGAACGGTTTCACGGGCAGGGAAGTCTTTGGTAAATGCACCAGCGTAAACTTCGTTAACCGTTCCGAAATCATTCATGTCAGCTAAAAAAATCGACGTTTTCACGATGTGCGAAAAGCCATATCCAGCGGCATTCAATACCGCCTCAATATTTTTCATGACTTGAATAGCTTCGCTGCGCACATCCATTGGCGTATATACTTGAGTGCGAGGATCAATAGCGATTTGACCGGAAAGATATAGGGTGCCGCCCGCTTTTACGGCTTGGCTATATGGACCGATAGGAGCAGGGGCAGAGGAAGATTCGATGATGGTTTTCATGCAGAAATGATTGTTATTTGCACTCCAAACTTCAGACATCTGTAGCAAACTACCAAATCATGAAGCGATTGTTGATCATAGATAACTTCGATTCGTTTACACACAATCTCGCGCATTACTGCGAAGATCTGGGTGTGGAGGTGGTGGTTAAGCGCAATAATCAAGTGCTTTCTGCTGAAGTGGAGCACTATGATGGTGTCATTCTTTCTCCCGGCCCGGGACTCCCAAAGGATGCAGGAGTTACCATGCACGTATTAGAAGATTGGGCAGGAAAGAAACCCATACTCGGTGTTTGCTTAGGCTTGCAAGCCATAGTGGAACATTTTGGCGGGCGTTTGCGCAATTTGCCGCAAGTATTACATGGGGTTAGTTCAAGGTGTGAAGTGGTTCATAAGCACCCCGTTTTTGAAGGAATTTCTTCACCTTTTTTAGCAGGACATTATCATTCTTGGGTCATGGATGAATCGTATCTTCCCGAAAATTTGAAGGTAATTGCGGTTTCAGGATCCTTAATTATGGCGGTTAACCACACGAAATGGAATGTGTTTGGCGTTCAGTTTCATCCTGAATCAGTAATGACTCCGCAAGGAAAACAAATGTTGAGTAATTGGATCAGCCGTTATCTTTGACACGTGATGAAAAAACTGTTCTCTTTTATTTCGATCGTTTTACTCGGTGTGAGCTTGAGTTCTTTTGCTCCACCCTCTTACCAAATTGCCGTTGCCAAATACAAGGGTGGTGGCGACTGGTATTCAAATCCAACTAGTGTCCCTAATCTAGTGAAATTTGTCAACGAAAATCTAAAAATGAATATCAATACCGATGTTCCTTTTGTAGATGTGGGCTCTCCTGAAATTTTTAATTATCCTTTTGTTCACCTCACTGGTCACGGCAATGTGGTTTTCTCTCAAGCAGATGCTGATAATCTGCGTGATTATATGATGGCAGGAGGCTTTTTGCACATCTCCGATAATTATGGTCTGGATAAATTTATTCGGAAGGAAATGAAAAAAGTATTTCCCGAATTGGATTTTATCGAGTTGCCTTTTGGCCACCCTATTTATCATCAAACATTCGACTTTCCCAATGGATTGCCCAAAGTGCATGAGCATGATAAAAAGGCTCCACAGGGATTCGGAATAATCTATGAAGGTCGCCTCGTTTGTTTTTACGATTTCGAATGTGATCTTGGCGATGGCTGGGAAGATGAGGAAGTCCATCACGATTCGAAAGATGCGCGCACCAAAGCTTTGCGAATGGGAGCGAATATTTTGCAATATGTATTGATGGGTGAAAAAAAGTGAGATGAAACTTTCACTGAAAGAAATGCGCGACTATCTCAATGAAAAAGTTGTGCAATACAATCGCCCCGATTTTATTCCCTTCGATCCGATTTCTATTCCTCATTCTTTTTCAAAAAAAGAAGACATTGAAATAAGTGCGTTTTTAGCCGCTACCATTTCGTGGGGAAACAGAAAGTCGATTGTGACCAATGCAAATCGCATCATGGACTTGATGGATCGAGCTCCATATGATTTTATTCTTAATCATAAGACGGCCGATCTGCGGTCGATGAAGTCGTTTGTACACCGAACATTTAATGGTGAGGATTTGGCTGGCTTTGTCAAATGTGTGCGTCATTTATACAGCGAGTATGGCGGACTAGAACAGGTTTTTTTTGAAGGCTTTGAAAATGGAGAGGCAGATGTCGCGATTTCTTTTTTTCGAGAAAAATTCTTTGAAGGAAAACATGCCGCCCGAACAGAAAAACATGTTTCCAATCCGCTTGCGGGCTCTTCTGCTAAGCGATTGAATATGTACTTGCGCTGGATGGTGCGCAATGATCAAGCGGGAGTTGATTTCGGTATTTGGAAAAAAATTAGTCCCTCTAAATTATCCCTGCCGCTTGATGTGCACACAGGCAATGTTGGTCGAACCTTGGGTTTGCTTTCTCGCACCCAGAATGACTGGAAGGCAGTGGCTGAAATTGATCAGGCTTTGCGCACACTCGATCCAAAAGATCCGATAAAATATGACTTCGCACTTTTCGGAATAGGCGTAAGTGGAGAGTTGAATTAATCCATGCAAATAATGCTGAGCATTTCCTGTGACATCATCATGGACGGAAATTCTTTGGCGAGTATTCCAAGAAAATTGCTTGCTTCATGAGCATATTCGGGGGAAAATGTAATTTGATACCCTGTCGTTAATCCAGGGTTTGCAAATAGACTTTCGATGTATCCATCTTTTTTCCATTGAGTCAATAACTCCGTAAGCTGAGGGTTTAGAGGCTTGTATTGTTCTTGAAGAATATAAACTTCAGGTCGAACTCCTAGGAAGTTGTCCGTTTTTCCGAGTGCAACGGCGCTGCACGCATTCGTCCTTTTTCGAAATTCGACCGCATCTTCGAGTCGATCGTGGGCGATGGTGACGATGGTTCCTTGATCACTGGCTTCTCCTTTCCATGATCCACAGGCCTCTCTTTCTTGTATGATGCGTCCATCCGTTTTTTCTAACGCGGAATGGATCACAGTGTTTGTTTTCGAATCGCCTGCGTAAATCACGGAAACATTCGGGTAATAAGCGCAGGGCAGCTTTTGACCTCCGGACAGAAAAAAGCTTGTTTGTGTGGGTGTGGCCAACATGATTTGTTGGGTAACAAAAAGACTGTCGTCTAGCGGACTATAATCCGGATGGTTCGCTATTGCCTTTATTTTGGAGTGAGGGTTGCCGGTAAAAGACAAATCACGCACTTCATAGTAACCGTTTTCCTTTTCGGTGGCTATTTTCCCATTTATGGAAAGTGAGGCGCCCGTAATGGCTTGGCGCTCTGAATTACAGAGAAAAAAAGAGTAAATCTGCGCGTTTCCCCGGTTGGAGAAAAGCAAAAAAGTGAGGAAAATGAAAAAAAGTGGTTTCATAGCGCGTATTACAAGGCTAAATATAAGAAGTTCATTTTCTTGCCTTTTTAACAAAAAGAATTTTGAAAATGAAAATGATAACACTTTTCTACCTGCTTAGAGTTCCAATTTGCACATGCATTTTTCACTATATATTTGTCCTAACTCACTGAACCAAAGGAGGGAAAATTTGGTTTATGATGTACGTGCTTTAAAACCAAAAACACTCTTATGAAAGCTAAACTTATTGTAGTGCTCGCGCTCATATTTTCACCCTTCTTTACGAAGGCTCAAAATGAGTGTCTCGATCCGAGCTGGCCTAACTCAGTCGTGCTATCGGCGAATATGGAGGGAATGGTCACCGTTTATCCATCTTCTGCTTTGGTTAGTCAGACCTTTTATTTCCCTGGAACCAATGCAGCTTGTTTCGAAGATGGCTGTTCGACTTGGTTCATCGATAATTTCTCAGCAGTACCATTTGAACTGGCTTACAGCGTAAATGGTGTGAACACTGTTTTGAACCTAGAGCCCTTTACTAGCCAAGCCTTTGTGTTGAATTTGGGTGAAGGAGTGGCCGGTTGCACCATCACTAACGCTTGTAATTACAATCCTCAAGCTACCTGCGATGATGGATCATGTACTTACGATTGTTATGGTTGCACAGATTCAGCTGCCTTGAATTACAATGCGAGCTCCACCATTGACGATGGAAGTTGTTGTTATAATGAAAACGCCTTCTTCTCCATCGAAGCTGATGGCTCTGTTTTCGTAACGGCATATGGAATGGGAGGTAATTCAACCAACGATGCCTATTATCCTGCTGAAAGTGGTTTTTGTTTGACCGACAACTGTGTTGAGTTTTACGTATTGTCTTTGGATGCCACGCCAGTTCAGTTTACCATTACTCACTTGAGCTCTGGAGCATCATTCACTGGTACAGCCGAGGGATACTATCAAACGGTAGGTTATCTCAGTACAACAGGCACTGTGGGATGTGCCGATCCTGCAGCATGTAATTATGATTCTTCAGCAACGTGCGCAAATTATTACTCCTGTGATTACAGTTGTTTAGGCTGTACTGACCCTACAGCTGTTAACTTCAATGAAAGTGCAACAATTGATAATGGTTCTTGCTGTTACTCTGAAGACTGGGTGACTTTGACCTCTAACGTAGCGGCTTATTTCAACATTTACGCAACGGATGGTTCTTACTACTACACCAATCAATTCTTCGAAGATTTGCAGAGCTCTTTCTGTTTGCCAGATGGATGTTTTAATTTCGAGTTGTACCCCATGACAGGAGAATATGTTCCTATTGAAGTAAGTGTGATAGGAGCGAATGGTGATGTGTGGTTTACCACCTTGTCAAATGGAAGTTTAGTGATGGATAGCTTTACTAAAAATGGTGTTCCTGGTTGTGTGGATACAGCGGCTTGCAACTTTGATCCAAACGCTACATGTGGCAATTCTTTGTTGTGTGATTACGGCTGTTACGGCTGCACAGATCCTAATGCAGATAACTATGATGCTGATGCAACTATAGACAATGGTGCATGTTGTTATGGACAATACACCGTGGTTGCTGATGCACCGATTCATTGGTCGACTTACAATTACAATAATTACTGGAACGGCTACTTTGGTTCTACTCCAGAGCAAAATGCATTCTGCCCAGAGAATGGCTGTTATGTATTCTATGCGGGTAGTTCAGATGGTTCTCAAGTTCCATTTACACTATACGATGGTGAAGGTAACGTGGTGATTTCTGCGCTTACCGATGACCCAATGATCCAAGGTCATTCTTTTGAAGTAAACGCTATCAGCGGATGTATGGATCCAATGGCTTGTACTTATGATCCGAATGCAAACTGTTATAACTGGAGTTCTTGTGATTACAGTTGCTATGGCTGCACTGATCCACAAGCTCCCAACTTTGATCCTTCTGCGACTCTCGATAATGGTACCTGCTGTGTGAACAACTGGTACTATGTAAATGTGGATGGTGAGGCCTATTTCTCGGCATACAGTTATTCAACCTATGAGAGCGCAGGTGGTATGACTCCATTGCAAACTGGTTTCTGCATGTCGAGCGACTGCTTTGATTTTAGCATTTATTCTTATGGCCCAAATACGGTGGACTTTACTTTGACTGACCAAGATGGCAATGTTTTGCTTTCAGGCAATACAGCGGACTCTTTCGGATATTTCACCATTACAGGAAGCGAGATATTTGGTTGCACAGATCCGAATGCATGCAATTTTGATCCAGCAGCAACTTGTTCTAACTGGTATGCTTGTGATTATGATTGTTATGGCTGCACCGATTCAAGTGCGCCTAATTTTGATCCTACGGCTACATTCAATGATGGCACTTGTTGCACTGCCAACTGGTATACCTTCAACAGCTCAGGTACATTCTACTGGAGCGTTTATGACGCTAACAGCGGTGGATATGCTTGGGGTATTTACCCAGAACAAAATGGTTTTTGTAATAACGGCGAGTGTGTTTCACTTCAAGTTTGGGACATCAACGGTGGATCTGCTGAATACACTCTTTTGAATGCTGCAGGTGAAATTGTAAGCTCTGGCAGTACTTCAACATCATGGTATGTAACCACACCGCTTTCTTTTGATGGCGATATCCCTGGTTGTACAGATCAAACAGCGTGTAACTATGATCCAAATGCAACATGTGATGCGGGTAACTGCGATTACTACTGCGGTGGGTGTACAGACATCACGGCTTTGAACTATAACCAAAATGCTTATTGGAATGATGGTAGCTGTATCTACTCGGTAGAACCGCCACAAATCGCAGTGAGCACTGAAGAGTCACCATTTGCATTGGATGAGTATTTCGTTCGTATCAATGTGGTAAGCACAGGTAATGGTTCGCCATACATGACTTCCAGCGATATAAGCAATGAGGCTATGATGATTACCGAAACCGGCACTTACATGATGGGTCCATTCCCATGCGATGAAAACGCCATGATTAATATTCACTCGGCTTCATTGGGAATGTCTTCGTTTAACATGTCTGATCCAGTAGTCTCTCCATGTTTTACGACGGTGGGAACCGAAGAAGTGAACGAAGAAGTGAATTCTTTAAATGTATATCCAAATCCAACCAATGGTAATGTAACCATTTCAGGACTGAACGAAAGCGTAAGCGCTATTCGCCTATTCGACTATACAGGTCGCGAGGTAGCTCAATGGAGCGGTCAGCAATGGAATGGCACTACCACCTTTGATTTGAGTGATTACAGCAATGGCTACTACCAAATTCAGATTGTATCGAATGGTGGTGTAGAAACGAAATCGCTGGTAATTAAAAAGTAATTTCTAAGACAATTAAAAAAGCCCCGATTCGAAAGAGTCGGGGCTTTTTATTTGTTAATTTTATTCTTGTTTTATGGAATTTAAAGGTTGAAAGCATCTTATGGGTAGATTTCTTTTTTGCTTTAAACGAAATACCTTTAACTATTATGAGAAAAGTAATACTTGCTATTTTCTGTCAGCTAATCGGTTTGTTAGCTCACACCCAATTCTCAGAGTTGAGTCTTTTATACCCGAATACGGTAACGGCGTTTTCTCGAACGTCAATGGGTCTAGGAGACATGGACCTTGATGGTGATCTCGATGTGGTTTCTTATTCTAATGGTCTTTTGACGGTTGGGATTAATAATAATGGACAATTCGGAGAAATACAGTCGTGGAATATTGCCGTAAACACAACCCATTCATATAAGCACATTCGATGCGTAGATATCGATTCTGATGGAGATACGGATGTGTTGACCTCTCGTTTTTGGATAGAAAATGACAATGGCAATTTTGCTCAGGTGCATTATTACGTAAATGCGAATACGGAGCTTTATTCCTTAAAATTGGGTCACTTAGATGCGGGTACATATGTGGATATTTACTCGGATTACAATGAAGTAAATGGAAATTTTGTGGGAGGGGCTGTTCCAACTTCATTGGTTATACTCAATCCTGGAAATTCTAGTCTAGATGCCGTGCTTTCATTACCCCTTGAAGAGACCGCCTCGGTGGGCCGAAATTGCCTTGGCGATGTGAATGGCGATGGTACGGACGAAGTTATCATTCGCTTTGGTTTTCCACAAACCCAAAAGGTTTATTCTTTGGTAGGGAATTCACTTCAATACCTATGGCAATTTTCAGCACAAACGGAAGGCTATTCTTTCGCTGATATGAATGGAGACGGATTAGATGATCTCGTTTATGCTGGCGTGAATTATAATTCGAATACTTATTTTGCGGTTGGCCTGAATTCAGGTAATCAATCGTTCAATTTTGTATATGCCGATCAACCGGGAGGTGGAGGGGCGACCTATTCAGTGGAGTCTTTTGGTGAATTGCCCGTGCTCGATTATGATGGCGATGGCGATTTAGATTTTATAGGCATTGATTTCAATAATGGTAAAAAATGGATTCGTAACAATGGCGGTGTTGCCTTTGAATTTATGGGCGATGTCGTTCATAATGGATACAATCAGTCAGCAACCAGCTTGTTATTGGGAAATCTTGATAGCGACCCCGAAGTAGAAATGGTGGAAGGATTCAATGGCTTTGCCGTTTTACAACAAGGTGAAGGTGGTTATATGCAAAGTGATCAAACCATATTCGGCAACCTCTCTGGAAATGATGTTAAAACAATCATTAGTTGCGATATCAATCAAGACGGTGAGCGTGACGTGATTTGTTCTAATCGATGGGGCATTTTTTATCATCCCGTAATAGCAGGTGTTCCGGGTCCTTGCGAATTACTCGTCACAGGTTTTGAGCCTGACTTTATTGATGCAGTAGATGCCAACTTGGATGGTTGGGTCGACTTGTTTGTGGAGGATGGATTCGGAATTTATGTTTTTCCAGGTACTGCAAATGGCCGTTTTGGCAAACGAGTGTTTTTACAAACCACTTCTCCTGGAAATGGATTTGCCCATGTTTTAGATGTTAATGGTGACGGGGCTATGGAATTATTTCATGCCGCATTTACCACGGGACATACCGTGTACTACAGCACCATCAACACAGATTGGACACTGGGAGCTTCAACTACTTTTTTACCACCTGGAAATTCTTATGGTCTTCTAAAATCTGGAGGCTTGCAGCGCGGTGATGTCAACGCAGATGGTTTGGAAGATTTAGTGCTTACCACCGCTAATGCAATTTTTGTTTACCTCAGAAATAGTTTGGGTGAACTGCAGCAGCAAAGTTTAGCTACCGTTTCTGGTGATCGTTTTGCTTTGGTCGATAAAGCACTGCAGGATGTGAATAATGACGGATACCTTGATATCTCCTATTGTATTTTCCGCGGGGGACTTTCCAGAAGTGAGTTTGGTTATTATTCCTTCAATGGGTCAACCTTTGATCAATATACCACGCTTTCGCAAATTCAAAGTGGGATCTCCAGTCGACCTGATTTTTATTCCTGTTTCATGGATGTAAATGATGATGCATTCCTCGATTTTCTGGCCGTTACCAATAACATGTTAGAGTTGTATCAGCAGAATAGTAATGGAAGTTTTGATTTTGTTACAAGCCTAGCATTAACTGGTTCAGGAGAACAAATGACACAGGTTTTTCTCGAGGATGTTGATCTGAATGGTACTTATGATTTGGTTGTGAGAAAAACAACGAACCCTTTGAGTAATGAAGCGTTTACTTTCATTAGCTCGAATTTGAGCGCCTCTCCATTTCGATTTAATGCTATCGTGTTTTTGGATAACAATCAAAATGGGGTTTATGATTTGGGAGAAGCCCCATTGCAAAACCAAGTTGTTCATATCAACGGAACCTCTTATTTCACACCATCAAATGGAACTGTTATAGCAGGATATGATGGAGGTGAAGTGAATTATGCATTGAATCTAAACTCCAATCTGTGGTTGTCGTCCACTGCTCTTGAGGGACAAGTTGTGTTGGATGTAAACATGCCGGTGGCTAACGTATATTTTGGCGTTTATCCCAATGGAATTGTTTTTTCATCTGACGTGAGTCCAGTGGCACTTTCTAGTATGTGTCTTTTTGAATCACAGCACTACTTATTTATTTCCAATGATGGTAACAGCTCTGTATCAGGAAATGTTTTGTATACAGTCGATAGCGCCTATATGGATCTAGTACCATTAGATAATGGTCAACAGATTTCGGAGTATGTATTCCAATGGACGTTTGAAAACCTTGCTCCTGGATCAACCATTATTCGTCGATTGGAAATGACCAATCCATTTGAATTGGACACCTTATCGGTTTTGAGTAACGTATTTCAACTTTCGTTATTTGACGAAAACAACGAACAAGTTTTTCAGGATAATGGAATATTTGAGCAGTCCATTTCGTGTGCTTATGATCCAAATTACAAAGAAGAACACAATGGTTGGTCTACTGTGGGCTACATTGAAAATGGCGATGAACTGAGGTATACCATCCACTTCCAGAATACAGGTAATGCTCCTGCCCAAACAGTGCGACTTACAGATCAGTTGAGCGAATATATTGATAGAAGTACCATACAGCCGATTGGTGCTTCTCATAGCTACTCTACTCA
>JBDKGH010000095.1:0-18942 GCA_039798265.1 Bacteroidota bacterium
GGGCAATCAATAGCATTTTTGTGTATGATGGTTTTACTTACATCTATGGTCCAGCAAAGGAGGAAGATGACTATGTGAACACCACCTTGGTAGGCGATTTGGATGCGATGAAATGGAAAGCTTTTCAATTGGCCAAGCTCGATGCCAAAGGCGTGCGGTGGTTAAGTGCTCCGAACATCGATGATTTTGAGAACGCTGTGAAAGGCGGTCCAAATCAGAAAAAAGTGCCTGCGTATAAAGGAAAAAAATTCCGTAGTGCGGGTATTGTGGTAGTCAATGATGCAGATGTATTCATCATGGGACAAAACTTCAAACGCAATCAAGATGGTTCACGTGAATACACGGATCCTATCATGTTTCACTTCGGATCAAAAGGCGAACTAAAAGCGCAATATGGTTTACGTCGCGAAGAAAACAATCAATGGGCGCGTGTATCGCCCTGCATGCAAGATCTGATTTTGAGTAAAGACAATAGCAGCGTTTACTGGATGGTAGGCGAGGTGAAAGGCATTCGAGAAGATCGTGAATTGGGAAATTCAAAGTACAAAGTTTTGCTTTATCCCAATGTGGCGAAGGTGAACTTGAAAGAAGGCGCTATTGGGGACTTTCAATTCTTTGGACAAGAAAAATATTTCTTGAATAACACTGTCCCTATGTTACCTATGGATATTGCTAACTCATTGGTGTTTTTTGGAGAAAGTAAAAACGGCAGAACGCTGTGGTTTGGAAAGATGCCGTTTTAATAGGTGTGTGTTAGGCATCTTTTGGAAGAAGGGATACGGCTTTGATTGGAACCGTATCCCTTTCTTTTTTATGGCTTCTTTAAAATGCGTCGTTGTTCTTTTGGCTGACTATATTGTATCCCCAAACGCACGCCGCTTCCGGGCATAGGTATAGTTCCTTTCTCTGCGTACGTTGTGTTCAGAAGATTCATAGCATCGGCATAAAATGTGAAATTTTGAGTTCTGTATTTGATTCTACAATCAACCAGTACTGGAGTTGGGTTAAGTATAGATTCATCAAAAAAGGTGAAACTTCGAACGCTAATGGTACTGTGCAAACGACCGAAGAGAAGAAAGCCAAGCTGCATATTGAACTGATGCTTGTAATGGCTAAGGGCGTAGCGACTTTGATAACCTTCAATGTTTTGAACGGTTCCATTCAGATAGGTGTAACTGATGCGAGCTGATGTTAATCCTGGTTCTATCTGCCCTTTGGGTGTGTAAACAAGACTTGTTTCTATACCTCTAAAATGTACATCATTGAAGTTTTGTGGTGTGTATTTGGTCGTATCGCTGGTGCGAACGAAATCAATGAAATCGTTGGTTTGGCGGTAGAAACCAGAAAGATCGAACTTCCAATATTCACCTCTGCGTGTAAAGCCAATCGTATAGGTGGTTGCTTCTTCTACTTGCAGACTATCGTTTCCATTATTGGCTCTATCGGTGTAATAGAGATCGGTGTAGGTAGGCAAGCGATTACCGTATCCAACAGATCCGTAAAATAGGAATTTATCGCGGGTATAACCCAATTCTAGACCGGGATATACATTGGTTCCATAATCCGAATTGTTTTGCACGTTTACACCAGCACTGGTGATAAGATGAGGTGTAATCTGGAAAGTTTGTTCAACGAAAGCCCCATTGTAAAAACGTTCGTGCTTACCTAAATTGTTACTGCGAATGAGCTCTGATCGGCTATCAATACCTACGGAGGTAATACCGATTTTTCCTGATCGGCCCACTACTATTCGAGTGCCAGCTGTAGTGGAGTAGTGGTTGTTTTGATACACTTCTGGCTGGTCTTTGATGAATACATAATCATCATGGTTATAGCGGTAATAAACACTAGGCATTAAATAGGTCTTGCTATTCAACTTTACTTTGTAGTGAGCTCCCGCAAAATAAGTATCTACTTGTTCATACGATTCAATGTCATAGGGTGCGGCATAATAACCATTCGCATCAAATGCATTGTTCAGCATTCCTGCTAATACACGAAGTTGTCCCTTTCGAAGGTAATAGTCTCCTGAATAGCTTAAGCGTTTTTGGCTATTCGCTGAGTTATATCGGTAGCCGTTACTTTCCAAAATGGATAAACCAATGGTGTGTCCACTTTTTAAACGTTCGTAACCAATATTGACAGAAGCGCCTCCAGTATAGTAATTCGCCGTGCTATCATCTACTTCCGCAATAGGCTTGTATCCGTAAACTTCCAGCTCCGTTCCCGCACTTCCTGATTTTCGGGTAATGATGTTGATGGCTCCCGCCAATGCATTGGCTCCGTAAATCCGGCTAGCCGAACCTTTAAAAACTTCTATCGATTCTACTTCATTTAGATCGATGGGAAGGTTGAGTGTATGATGTCCTGTTTGTGGATCGCGCATGGGAATTCCATTGATCAATACGGCTACTTGTTCAAAAGTGCTTCCCAAAAGACTGATGTCTGCTTGAGCACCAAAAGGACCACGCTGTCCTAATTGTATTCCACTGATGTAACTCAACACTTCGTTGATATTACGCGCAGGAAGCAATGCAATTTCTTCTCTGGAGTAAATGATCTTTTGATTGTCGGTGAGATTGGAAAATCCGCCATAGTTTTCGCGGAAATCCATGATGGTAATAGGCTCAAAGAAATACTCAGGGCCTTTTTGAGCATTTGCGCTCAAGAAAAAAAATGCCGTGGAGGCAGCTAATAGACAGTTTTTCAGTTTCATATTCACGTGGTGTATGTAAAAAAAAAGCGCCCGAAAGTTCGTGCGCTTTTTCGAGGATTACAATCCCCAATATACTAGTTCTTTAATTTTCCCTCGATAGATGCCTTTGATGTCGGTAACAACACCTTTACCATCTTTCAAAAGTGATTTGAAATAATTCTCTTCTAAACCTACAAATTCGTTGTGCTCGACGGCTACGATAACGGCGTCGTAGGCGTTAGGAGTAGCTTCTTTTACTAATGTCAAGCCATATTCGTGGTGCAGTTCTTCGGCATCGGCGTGTGGATCTACTACATCTACATGTACGCTAAACGATTCCAATTCGCGAATCACGTCGATCACTTTTGAGTTGCGCACGTCGCTCACATTTTCTTTGAATGTAGCACCTAATACAAGCACTTTAGACTCAAGAGCATTGCGGCCCATCTCCAAAATTTTCTTCACGGTTTGTTTTCCTACGTAAAAGCCCATAGAGTCGTTTACATAACGCGCAGAGCTAATCACTTTGGAGTAGTAACCTACTTTTTTGGCTTTGTACACAAGGTAATAGGGATCTACACCAATACAGTGTCCACCTACCAATCCAGGTGTAAAAGGCAAAAAGTTCCATTTGGTGCGCGCTGCCTCCAATACATCGTAAGTATTGATGCCCATTTTATTTAAAATCAATGAAAGCTCATTGATCAAAGCAATATTTACGTCGCGCTGTGTGTTTTCAATCACTTTCGACGCTTCGGCTACCTTGATTGACTTTGCGCGGTGTGTACCCGCATCTACCACCAATTCATAGGTCTTAGCAATATTGTCTAGGGATACTTCATCGCAACCACTCACAACTTTCATAATAGAACGAATGGTGTGATGCTTATCTCCAGGGTTGATACGCTCTGGTGAATAACCCACTTTAAAATCAGTGGTCATTTTCAAGCCAGAAAGTTCTTCCAAGATTGGAACACAGTCATCTTCGGTGCAGCCTGGATATACTGTGGATTCATAAACCACGTAATCTCCTTTTTTCAATACTTTTCCTACTGTGCGTGATGCAGCAAGCACCGGACCGAGGTCAGGAAGATTCATATTGTTGATCGGTGTGGGCACTGCTACAATGAAGAAACGAACGTCCTTCAGGTCTTCTGTTTTGCTGGTAAAAGAAATATCACAACCATCGAAAGCAGAACTTTCCAATTCTTGTGAGGGATCAATTTTGTTGCGCATCATCTCCACGCGCTTTTCGTTGATGTCAAATCCAACGACTTTGATTTTTTTCGCAAATTCAAGTGCGATAGGCAATCCAACATATCCGAGTCCTACTACACAGAGAGACGCTTCTTTTTTTACCAGTTGATCGTAGATCATGTTGAGTAGATTTTTTTCTATTGTTAGTTAGAAGAAAGGCAAGTTACACGGCCGTTGTTGAGTTCATATTCATCGCCGCTTTCGGGACAGGTAGCAAATCCGTTTTCACTGAATTTAAGTTTGTGACCGTACTTGCTCATCCAGCCTGTTTGACGCGCTGGATTTCCCATTACAAGGGCAAATGCAGGCACTTCTTTGGTCACCACTGCGCCTGCTCCTATAAAGGCATATTCGCCAATTTCATAGCCGCAAACGATGGTAGCATTTGCTCCTATAGACGCGCCTTTGCGAACTACCGTTTTACGGTACTCGTTTTTGCGGGCCACTGCACTTCGCGGATTAATCACATTAGTAAATACGCAAGATGGACCCAAGAATACATCGTCTTCGCATTCTACACCAGTGTAGATGCTCACGTTGTTCTGAACCTTTACGTTTTTTCCTAAAACAACTTCAGGACTCACCACTACATTCTGTCCGAGGTTGCAGTTTTCTCCAATGGTACACTTGGGCATTACGTGCGTAAAGTGCCAAATTTTTGTTCCTGCACCAATGGTACAACCTTCGTCGATAATAGCGGAAGGATGGGCATAATAACTCATCTTATTTCACAATGTATTTTTCGAAATCCTTGTGTTCTATTTTATTCAATTCGTCCAAATTGAGCGATTTGAAATAATCATAAGTGATTTTCAAACCTTCTGAACGGTGAACTTTTGGCTCCCATCCTAACAGCTGACGAGCAACGGTAATATCGGGCTGGCGCTGCTTGGGATCATCAGTAGGCAATTCTTTGAAAATGATTTTCTGTGTAGTGCCTGTTAGTTTTATAATTTCTTTAGCAAAATCCAAAATGGTGATTTCGTCTGGATTACCAATGTTAACGGGTTGCGCGTAGTCACTCATCAACAAACGATAAATACCTTCTACCAAATCATCGACATAACAAAAGCTGCGTGTTTGGCTTCCATCACCAAAAACGGTGAGGTCTTCGCCGCGAAGGGCTTGACCAATGAAAGCAGGCAACACACGACCATCATTCAGTCGCATACGAGGGCCATAGGTATTGAAAATGCGCACAATGCGCGTTTCTAATCCGTGGAAAGTATGATAAGCCATCGTCATCGCTTCTTGGAAGCGTTTGGCTTCGTCATATACTCCGCGTGGGCCTACAGGATTCACATTTCCCCAATACGATTCTTTTTGAGGATGTACTGTTGGGTCACCATATACTTCGCTTGTTGAAGCAATCATGATGCGTGCTTTTTTCTCTTTAGCTAATCCCAAGCAATTATGGATTCCGAGTGATCCAACTTTTAATGTTTGAATCGGAATTTTTAAATAGTCGATGGGCGAAGCGGGAGAGGCGAAGTGAAGAATGTAGTCTAACTTACCAGGAACATGGATGAAACGTGATACATCGTGATGATAAAACTCGAAGTTCTCATTGGGAAACAAGTGTTCGATGTTTTTTAAATCACCTGTAATCAGGTTGTCCATACCCACTACTTTGAATCCTTCTTTGATGAAGCGATCGCAAAGGTGTGAACCTAAAAAGCCGGCCGCACCGGTGATGAGTATTCTTTCCATGAATTAGGCGTGTGTAATGGTGTCGCGGCCGATGCTCTTGTAGAACCAGCCCAATTCTTTCATTTTGTCGAGGTCAAATAAATTGCGACCGTCGAAGATCACTTTTTCTTTTAAAAGCGAAGCCATACGATCGAAGTCTGGATTGCGGAATGCACTCCATTCGGTGCAAATCAAAATTGCATCTGCGCCTTCAATAGCTTCGTATTGATCTTTTGCATAGCCTATGCGATAGTTCTTCTGCTTCTGCACGTTGGCCATCGCTTCAGGGTCATAAGCTGTGATTTTTGCGCCAGCTTCTAATAAATGTTCGATCATATACAAAGCGGGAGCTTCGCGAATGTCGTCGGTGTCTGGCTTGAAGGCCAATCCCCAAATGGCAATGTGCACATTGGTAAGACTGCCTTTGTAATATTTCATGATGGGGTCGAGCAAAGCCGTTTTTTGGCGCTCGTTTACCTTCATTACGCTTTTCAAAATGCGAAATTCATATCCTGCATCTAATCCCGATTTGGCAAGTGCTTGTACGTCTTTGGGGAAACAACTGCCGCCGTATCCGATACCAGGGAAAAGGAATCGTTTGCCGATACGCGTATCCGAGCCAATACCCAAACGCACCATATCCACATCAGCGCCTACTTTCTCGCAGAAGTTCGCTATCTCGTTCATAAACGAAATTTTGGTTGCTAAGAAGGCATTGGCTGCATACTTGGTCAACTCGGCACTGCGCTCATCCATAAAGATGATCGGATTGCCTTGGCGAGTGTAAGGCTTGTACAACTCTTCCATGATCTTGCGAGCACGATCGCTGCTGGTGCCAATCACCACGCGGTCGGGTTTTAAGAAATCGTCTACAGCAAATCCTTCGCGAAGGAATTCGGGGTTGCTCACTACATCAAATTGAACAGTAGCATGTTCTGCAACGGCATTTTTTACCTTTTCGGCTGTGCCTACAGGAACAGTGCTTTTATCGATAATGATCTTATATTCTTTGATGATTTTTCCGAGTTCTTGGGCTACTTTCAACACATAGCTCAAGTCAGCGCTACCATCTTCACCTGGAGGTGTAGGTAAAGCGAGGAAAATAATTTGAGAAGCATCGATGGCTTCTTGAAGATTGGTGGTGAACGACAGGCGGCCTTCGCGAATGTTTCTTTCAAACAATACATCGAGGTGTGGCTCATAAATAGGGATCTCGCCCTGCTTCATGCGCTCTACCTTCGCTTGGTCAATGTCAACACAAATTACGCGGTTGCCCGTCTCTGCAAAGCAGGTTCCGGTTACAAGGCCTACATAGCCTGTTCCTACCACGGCAATATTCATCATGATGGGTTACTTTAAGGCGGCGAAGATAACAAGGAACTGCGGCTTATCGAAGCGTTGATTTACAGTGTTTTTGATCTTTTTTGCCTACCCAATAGGGGGGAGAATGGATAAGGGTGCCCCTGATTTGAGTGCACCCTTATCCTAAGTTCGCCTTATTTATTCCCGTAAACGCCCGTGAGATACTCCTTTAAGCTTTGAGGAGTTCTTCCCAACAAGTGAGATAAATCGCCTTTTTCAACGAAAAATTCATTCTGTGCAATGGCTCCAGCAAAGCCAGCAAACATGCCAATATACAGGGCTGGAACTTGAGCGTTCTCCAAGGCGGCAGCGTAAACTTCGGTGCTTGGATTAATGTTCGGAATGGTTTTGCCTGTGATGGAACTTAAATATTCTGCTATTTGATCAAAGGTGTAGTTTTCTGCGTTGCTCGTTAAATATTCTTTGTTCTCATGTCCCTCTGAACTGAGAATATTAGCTGCTGCTTCTGCCATATCCGAGCGAGTAGCGAAAGCGGCTGCTCCTTTTCCTGCAGGGAAAAATACGCCTTGCTCTGTTACCTTTTCTCCCAAGAACATGGGAATGGTGTCAGCATAAAGGCTATTACGAAGAATGGTGTAAGTCATTCCACTTTCTTTGATGGCTTTTTCAGTTTCGATGTGCGATGACGATATAAAGGCCATTGGCGAGGAAGCCGTCTCATCTTTACGCTCGAAGCTGGTGTAGATGATGTGTTTCACTCCTGCTTCTTTAGCGGCTTTCACAGCATTGATCTGTTGTTCGCTACGGTTTTGGATCTCGCTGCTAGAGATAAGGAAAAGCTTGTTAACGCCTTCCATCGCTTGCACCAACGACTCGTAGTTGTTATAGTCGCCAATTGCGATGTTTAGGCCTAATGAGCGCAAAGGTGCTGCTTTTTCTTCGCTGCGCACGAGGGCTTTGATGGTAGAAGGGGTGATTCCTTTTTTCAATAAAAAGTGAATGGTGGCTGAGCCAAATTGCCCTGAGGCGCCTGTGATTAATATCATGTTTGTTTGTGTTATAAATGTTTCGACAAAGCTAGTCTTGTTCACTATCTAAAAGTAAGTGCTATACTAAAGTATAGTAGTATCATTTTGTATAGCGCCTTATATTTGCGACTCAGAATAACTCACGATAAAACGGCGACCGTCATGGCTAAGGTGAAGAAAATAAATCTGTTTACTGAATGCTCTATCACTTTTGTAAGAGCAATCGATGATACCATGAATGTAATTAGCGGTAAGTGGAAATTACCCATCATTGGATCTTTACTTTACGGGCCACGTCGCTTTAAAGAATTGGAGCGAGATATCCCAAAGATCACCCCGCGTATGCTGTCAAAGGAATTGAAAGACCTCGAGGCGAATGGCATCGTTACCCGAACGGTTTATGACACCTTGCCAGTTACAGTAGAATACGAACTCACACCCTCTGGACTTTCATTGCATGAGGTGTTGAATGTAATGGTGGATTGGGGGCAAAAGCATCGTGCTGCAGTAGTGGGCAAAAAAACGGTGCGGGCTTAAGGGATTGTTTTTTCTTTTTTAACCAGTTAGGATAGAATCACCCCGTTCTGCTGCCATTAACTCATTTTTCAACCGTTCATCCTTTTGTCTTGGGTTTCCGAGGGCAAGTCCATTAGATTTGTGGAGCAATTAAACCAGGTATGAACACCCTCGAAGTCAAACACGTTTCTAAATCCTACGGCTCTTATCAAGCGCTGTCCGATGTGTCTATTCAGGTGCCCGAACAAACTGTCTTCGGTTTGCTGGGTCCCAACGGCGCTGGTAAAACCAGCTTGATCCGTATCATCAATCAAATTACAGGACCTGATAAAGGCGAAGTTTTTTTCAATGGTGAACCGCTTAAACGAGAACACATCGAACAGATAGGTTACCTTCCGGAGGAACGCGGACTTTACAAGAAAATGAAAGTAGGTGAGCAGTGTATGTACCTCGCTCAACTTAAAGGCCTTTCTTCTCATAATGCCAAAGCGGTTCTGAAGGACTGGTTCAAAAGGTTTGAAATCGAACATTGGTGGGATAAAAAAATTGAAGAGCTTTCCAAAGGGATGGCTCAAAAGGTCCAGTTCATCACCACGGTATTGCACGAACCAAAGCTTCTTATTCTCGACGAACCATTCTCGGGATTCGACCCCATCAATGCCGAGCTGATTCGCACGGAAATGTTGCGGTTAAAAGATAATGGCGCTACCATCATTCTCTCTACTCACGATATGGGAAGCGTAGAAACGTTGTGTGATAATATTGCTCTCATCAATCGTTCACACCTCATCCTTTCTGGTGGAGTGAAAGAGGTAAAAAACCGCTTTCGTACCAAAATTTATGAAGTGGTGTACACTGGAACAGCCATGGATTTGGCCATCAGCTTGTGGTCCAATTTTGAATTAATCAAAAATGAAAAGGTGGACGATCATATGGTCGCTCACATTCGTTTGTTGCGCGATCATACCTTAAACGATCTTTTGGGCGTGTTACTCAAAGACCTTCAAATCGAATCGGTGCGTGAGTTGATCCCTGATATGGATGCCATATTTATTCAAGCCGTGAATTCTTTTAACAACAACAACAATGGGTAAGATAGGATTAATCATTAAACGCGAATACCTCACGCGGGTGAAGAAAAAGTCGTTCATCGTGATGACCTTCCTCGGTCCTGTGTTGTTCGCTGCGCTTATGTTCGGAGCCATCTTCGTTACCATGAACGATAGCACGGAGTATGATGTTTTGGTGGTAGATGAATATGGAGTAATAACTCAATACGCCGATAGCACAAACAAATTATTGGTTCCTCGTTTTTTAGAAAAATTCAAGGATACCGACCGTGTGCACTATGCGTTTACCAAAGAAGCACAAAGCCCAGAGGCCTTTAAAGAAGGATTGTACAACATCATGATTCAAGTGGATGATCAAACCTTGAACGATGGTAAGTGTGTTTTTTATTTTAAAAAATACCCAGGCGAAATGATTCAATCGCAAATCAAAAACGACTTGCAAGAATCACTAGAACGCTTCCGTGTGGTCGATAGCTTAAAGCTCGATTATGAAAAATACAAACGAGCGAAAATCAATGTGAGTTTTGCTGAGAAAAACATCAACAAACTCAACGAAGAAGACCGCACTCAAGAGAAAGCGGTCATCGGATTTGCTTTTGCGATTTTAATCTACATGTTCATCTTTCTTTATGGTGTGCAAGTGATGCGCGGTGTAATTGAAGAAAAGACAAACCGCATTGTAGAAGTCATCATCTCGAGTGTAAAACCATTTGAGTTGATGATGGGTAAAGTGATCGGTATCGGCTTAGTGGGGCTTACACAGTTTCTGATGTGGGTGATGCTTTCGTCGGTGGTTTCTATTGTGGGCTTAACTGTTTTTCAGTCGAGCATAGCCGGTGGGGCAGCAGTAGTTGAAAATGCTCAGGTGATTCAAACAGGGGCCAATGAAGCCGCTATGATGCAAGAGTTGATGAATAACGAAGCGATCAATTGGTTTTTTGAAATCAATTGGCCCATGATGATCGGTTTGTTCATTTTCTACTTCATCGGTGGATATCTCCTTTACGGATCGCTTTTCGCTGCCATTGGCGCAGCGGTAGATAGCGAAACCGATACCCAGCAATTTATGATGCCCGTCTCGTTGCCCTTGGTTTTTGGATACATCGTATCCGCCATGATGATCAGCAATCCCGAAAGTTCTGCAGGAACGTTTTTCTCCATATTCCCTTTTACATCCCCGATTACCATGATGGTTAAATCCATCATCGGCGCTCAACCTTGGTTGATCGTGGTATCCATGCTTGTTTTGGTTATCACCTTTGTAAGCTTCATTTGGTTAGCAGGACGGATCTACCGCGTGGGAATTTTAATGTATGGAAAAAAGGCAACCTACAAAGAGTTGTGGAAATGGATGAGGTATAAATAATGGACCTCGGTGTAGTTGTTCAATTAGAAAGGTGAAGAAAGATGAAAGTTGCAATCGTTGACTGTGGTACCAATACGTTTAACCTGCTGATCGCAGAAAAAACGGACCAAGGTGTAGAAACCTTGTTTTCCAACAAACTTCCAGTAAAATTGGGCGCTGGAGGCTTTGAAAACAAAGAAATATTGCCTTCCCGCTTTGTGCGCGGATTGGATGCTTTGTTGAGCCACAAAACGAACATTGATAATTTTCAAGTAGAAAAAGTGTTTGCCTTTGCCACCTCCGCGGTGCGCGAAGCCAGCAATGGACGCGAGTTTATCGAGGTGGCTAGAAAAAACATTGGTATCGATATTGAATTGATCGATGGCGATCGTGAGGCAGAACTGATTTATAAAGGCATCAAACAAACTTATGAGTTCACTGCCGATCCTACTTTGATCATGGATATCGGTGGTGGTTCTACGGAGTTTATCATAGCTAATAATACAGGCATTCTTTGGAAACAGAGTTTTCTGCTCGGCGTTAGTCGTTTGCACGATCAACTGAAACCGAATGACCGAATGACGCATGAGGATGTGCATCGTTTGCGCAATGTGTTAGATAAACAGTTGATGCCGCTGAAGAACATATTGAAGGAACTGCCTTGCCAAGATTTGGTTGGTTCTTCGGGTTCCTTCGATACCTTATTGGATCTTTTTCGCAAAGCGGCAAAAGATATCGATCCGGCATGGCGACCAGGATTGCTCAATGAAATCAACATTAGCGCCTTTCCCGCTATACATGCTTACTTAATGGGGAGTACCTATGAAGAGCGGTTGAAACACCCTGCTATTCCTGCTATTCGTGCGGAGTACATGCCCTTGGCCAGTTACCTCATCAAGTTTGTAATGGAACATAACAAGTTTCGCCGCTTGTATCATTCTGCTTATGCTTTGAAAGAAGGCGCATTGGAAGAATGCATGAACCGCTAGTGAGCTGAACTTTTTCTTCACTCACTTGTCATCCATGCAATAATTGGGGGATGAAAAAAGAGCATTTACCATCTAAAAAGTGTCCAGTATGTCAACGTCCTTTTACCTGGCGTAAAAAATGGGAAAAGGTGTGGGACGAAGTACTTTATTGCAGCGAGCGATGCCGAAGGAATAAAAAGGCGGCTATGTCGTAACTTTACCCCAAAATTAGAGCACATGATCGTAGTTACCGGAGCTGCCGGTTTTATCGCTTCAGCCCTTGTGGCACGTTTAAACGAAGAGCGTTTCAACGACCTCATCTTGGTCGATGATTTCTCACATGCGGCCAAACGTCCCAATTTTGAAGGAAAAGTATATAAAGCCCTCATCGATCGGAAAGAGTTCACCCAGTGGCTTCGTGCCAATGAGTCGCAGGTAGATTTTGTATTTCACCTTGGCGCACGCACTGATACCACTGAATTCAATAAAGCTATCTTCGATGAGCTCAATGTGGAGTATTCACAAGAGGTATGGCGCATCTGTGCAGAATTTGCTATTCCACTCGTTTATGCCTCATCCGCCGCTACCTATGGTAATGGCGAGTTTGGATACAAAGATGATCATTCCATCATTCCGTCTCTAGTGCCATTGAATCCTTATGGCGATTCTAAGAATGAGTTTGATAAGTGGGCACTGCAACAAGAGGCTGCGCCATTTTTCTGGGCGGGGTTGAAATTTTTCAACGTGTATGGTCCGAATGAATACCACAAAGGCCGCATGGCTTCGGTGGTGATGCATGCCTTCAATCAAATCACTGCCACTGGTGGTATGAAGCTTTTTCGCTCCCACAATCCGCAGTATGTGGATGGTGGTCAAATGCGCGATTTCGTGTACGTAAAAGATGTAGCCGAGATTTGTATGTTCTTGATGCATCACAGAAAAAACTCAGGTATTTACAATTTGGGCAGTGGAAAAGCCCGCACTTTCTTCGATTTGGTGAATGCTACCTTTTCAGCAATGAACAAAGCAGCACAAATCGAGTTTGTAGATACACCTGCTGACATTCGCGATAAGTACCAGTACTTCACCCAGGCTGATATGAGCAAAATGCGCAGTATTGGTTATACCAAGCCTTTTCACACCTTAGAAGAAGGCGTAACCGATTATGTAACGAATTACTTGATGCGCGATAAAGCCTATTATTGAGCCCTTCGCTATCTTTGCACCCCTTTTTAAAAAGCTATGTCAAAAGTTGTTTATATCACCCGTCGCGAACGTTTCAACGCAGCACACAAGTTGTGGAATCCTGAATGGAACGATGACCGCAATTTGAAAACATTCGGTAAATGTGCCAATCCTAACTGGCATGGGCACAATTATGAACTGTTCGTTACGGTAAAAGGCGAGCCTAAACCCGAGACTGGATTTACCATCGACCTCAAGTTTCTCTCTGATTTGATTGAAGAAAGAGTGATTTCGAAACTCGATCACCGCAACCTCAACTTGGATGTCGACTTTATGAAAGGCATCATGACTTCTACTGAGAACATCGCTATTGCGGTATGGGAGCAATTAGAAGAGGCCATCAAAGCAGAAGGCTGTGATTTGCACAGTGTGAAGCTGTATGAAACAGAGAATAATTTCGTTGAATACTTCGGCGGTAAATAATACACCATGGAAGAAAAAGAATTGACTCCCGAGCAAGTGCAAGTGGCTCATGCAGTGAAGAGCATCTTGCATCACATCGGTGAAGACCCCGAACGTCAAGGCCTCTTGAAAACACCAGAGCGTGTGTCAAAGGCTTATTCTTTTTTAACCCAAGGCTATGAACAGGATGCGGCTGAAGTGTTGCGCAGTGCTATGTTCGACGAGTCGTATAGTGAAATGGTTTTGGTGAAAGACATTGAGGTGTACAGTTTATGTGAGCATCACATGCTGCCCTTCTTTGGTAAAGCGCACGTAGCCTACATTCCTAATGGAAAAATTGTAGGACTTTCTAAAATACCACGTGTGGTCGATGTTTTTGCGCGTCGCTTACAAGTGCAAGAGCGATTGACTATTGAAATACGCGATAGCATTCAGGAAACGCTCAACCCGCTTGGAGTAGCAGTAGTGCTCGAATGTCAGCACTTGTGTATGCAGATGCGCGGGGTGAGTAAACAAAATTCGGTGACTACCTCTAGCGCATTTAGTGGGGAGTTTTTGAATAACGATAAAACACGGAAAGAGTTTATATCGCTCGTCGGAACAAAATTACATTAAGCGCTTACTTGCGCTTTTTTCTTTTTCCGCTGTGGCTCCACTTGAGTTTGCTGTCTTTTTCTTCATCAAACCAATAGTCGATTTTAATCATGGCGAACATGTAGCCATCATTGTCTGTGGGGTCGCCACGCTGCTGTCCTGGAGCCGTCACATTGCTGCTAATGCCTTCTTCTACTAATCCCAATGAAGGATTGCTGAGATAAGCTGCCATATCTCCATTATTCTGATCGTAAAGTTTGATATCTGCAGGATTATAATACACGCCGCTTACGTCGTCGATATAATCGGTAAAGGTGTATCGATAAGTGAGTTCAATACCGAATCCCCATTTTTTGCTCATCTTCACCATGTAGTTGATGCCCACGGGTACGTTCCATCCCCATAGGCGATACGCTTCAGGACCGCCGGGATAAGTTTGGCCTTCGGTATGAAGGGGTTGTAGTTCTACCCAATTTCCCATGTATTCTGCTTTGGGGTTAAAATGGAAATAACCCAATCCACCGAAAACGGTGAGATACGAAGCGCGAACTTTCCATGGACCGCTGCGTCCGCCAGAGCGATCCAAATTAAACTGGTGTCCTTTTTTACCTCCAATACGAATCCATATTTCGGGCATGAAGTTGATTTCGAAAATGTCCGAACGAAAGTGCAAATTGCGATTACGGCGGAAAACTTCTTTGGTGAGGTTATCATTTCCGCTAACCCTTCCGTAGGCTAGATCCGTGCGGAAATAAAGATTTTTTAGAATTGCGCGGCGATAGCCGATCATGGCTCCGAAGTTGAACTCCGTAAATTCGAGGTCGCGAAAGTCGTTGGTGCCTATACCATCTTTTCCTCCAAGATCTCCTAGGAAATTGGTGACCCCTAAAGCGAATTCGATGTGATTGGGAGCCTTGGTAGAGTTGTCTTCTTTGAAAAACGCATTGGGTTGCGACCAAGCATAGGTCGAGCTAAATAGCGCAATCAGTATAGACAGGTTTCGAAACATAAGGCGCTCAAATATAGGCAAGGAGCTTCTTATTGCCAATTATTGACGCAATTTCGAAGCGATGTCATAAAGCGCAATTCCGGCGCATACGGATACGTTCAATGAGTGCTTCGAACCGTATTGTTCAATTTCGATACAACCGTTACAAGCGGCTATTACACGCTCATCTACACCACTAACTTCATTGCCCAATATGAGGGCAATGGTTTGACCTTTTGTGGGGGAAAACTGTGCCAATGGGATGCTATTGTGTACTTGCTCCAATGCATAAACCGCAGCTCCGTTGGCCTTAAGTTGCTCAATCACGGGCACCAAATCTTCAGCATGTTCCCATTCAACTGTTTCAGTGCTGCCTAGGGCAGATTTCAAGATCTCACGATGAGGAGGAAGAGGTGTGTATCCTCCGAGGTAAATTTTTTCAATGCGAAAAGAGTCAGCGCTGCGAAAAATACTTCCCACGTTCAATCCACTTCGCACTTGATCGAGTAGTACGATGATAGATGTTTTTTCGGCATCACGAAATTCCTTAGGTGATAAGCGTTCTAGCTCATCCATCGTTTTTTTCATGGGGTAAAAATAGCGGGAAAAGATATTCACAGGGGTGTTTATGCGCATATAAGCGTCAATATAGAAGAGACCTTATAGGTCTTAGACCTATAAGGTCTTTACCTAATTTTTTTTCATATTTCCAAATTCTTCTTATTCCGCTCCACACCTGCCAAATATGCCTAATATGTTTTTTCACCGAAAATCCGCCAACTTTATGCGCATAAAAAAAGCCGCCTCGGTTATTCCAAGACGGCTCTTATCTATGTTTTTCTCTTACTGTATTTTCAAAATAAACGGAAGCCTAACCTGTGGACCTCGCATGTTAACCAAGCTCTTTACATCGCGGTAAGCAACGTATGATTCTCCTAGCAATTCTTGCATCACAGAGGCTTGTTTTTGACCGGTAAGGTCGGTTAGTAGTTTTTCAAACGGGTCGATCATCTTCGGTAATTCATCTACTTGATACTCGGTGAGCTTCGCCATCTCAGCAGCAGCGGCTATAGCATCTTGCAGATTACCAATTTTATCTACCAATCCAATGGTGAGGGCATCTTCGCCGCTCCAGACACGACCTTGACCTATGCTGTCTATTTCTGCCTGCGTTTTTTTACGACCTGTAGCTACTTTCAGTGTGAAATCATCATAGATCTGCGTAACCGAATTTTGCATGGCCGTCATCTCATAGGCTTCGAGTGGCTTATTGACACTGATATAATCCGCATGAGGATTGGTTTCATATCGGTCAAAGGTGATACCCAATTTATTGTCGAGGAAGCGCTGCATGTTGGGCAAAATGCCGAACACGCCAATTGATCCCGTAATAGTATTAGGGTTCGCAAAAATTTTGTCCGCACTGCACGAGATATAATATCCTCCACTCGCAGCATAGTCTCCCATCGATACAATCAAGGGTTTACCTGATTTTTTAATGAGCTCCGTTTCTCTCCAAATAACATCAGAGGCTAAAGCGCTTCCTCCGGGTGAATTCACACGCAACACAATCGCTTTTACAGTTTCGTCTTCTCGCGCTTCTTTTAAGGCCTTAGCAATACGGTCACTTCCAATGGTCTGATCGTCGCCTTCGCCGCTTTCTATAGAGCCTACAGCATAAACGACAGCTACACTTTCTTTGGCCAATGATATATCGGTATAGGTGCTGTGATAATCACTAAGGGAAACCAGGTTGAGCTCATCCTTTTTATCCGTGCCATCTGCGCTCATGTTCAATGATTCTACACGCGACTTCATGATGTCCATGATTTCATCACGGTATTTTAATCCGTCAATCATCTTCATGCTTACCGCGTTTTTAGGATTGATCGTAGACAATGAGTCTGCTGCTGAATTGAGCACGGCCGTAGAAATATCACGGTCTGTAGCGATATGCTCAAGCATCACTTTCCAAATGTCATCGATGAATGTCTTCATCTGCTCGCGATTGGGCTCTGACATTTTATCGTACATAAATGGTTCTACCGCACTTTTGAATTTGTTGTTCGGTCCTCGAATGATCTGCGCCTCAATTTCTAATTTGTCAATGAGTTTTTTGTAAAACATGACCTCTGCATTAATCCCTCTCCAATCCAATGATCCAGTAGGGTAGAGGTAAACTTCATTGGCAGCACTAGCAATAAAATAGCCGCCTTGACTGTAGTTTTCACTGTAGGCAATGATCCATTTTCCTGATTTTTTGAAATCGGAAATGGCTTGGCGTAAATCGAGCATCGAACTAGGTGCTCCGCCAATATTGCCCACTTCAAGAAAAATGCCCTTGATTTTTTCATCGGTAGCGGCATGCTTCAAATCGGCGATAAAGTCGTTGAGCCCTATGCTTTCTGTACTTTCAAAGGAAGAACCGTTGAAGTTAAAATCGCTTTCACTCGCACGATCCACAATTTGATCGTCAAGCTGTAAATGGAGTATGGCATAATCCTTTATGGCAACATGCTCGGTTTCACCTGCTGATGCTACAAGGCCTACTATGAGGATTACAAAAAAGAGTGTGGCAATGACAAGGGCTAAAAATGTACCCAGCATAGAGGCCAAAACGTTCTTTAAAAAATTCATTGTGCTGTTTTTATGCGTATGATCTACTAACGATACGAAAGTACTACTGCCTTATTTTCAATGTTCAGCCAATTACATGAGCGGTAAATGTTAGAAATGAAGGGGTCTTTTCGTTGGGTTTCTTACTTTCGCAGCTTATGGCACAATCGGTCTATCTATGCATCGGCGGCAATTTGGGTGAACGCGAGGAAAATCTCGAAGAGGCCCGCATGTTCATCGATTTTAATTTTGGTGATATCATCAAGACCAGCTCTGTGTATGAATCAGAGGCATGGGGAATGGAAAATGCGCCTGCTTTTTTAAATCAAGTGGTAGAAATTTCTACTTCACTTAGCCCAAAAGCGCTTCTGCAAGAAATTGCCGAACTAGAAGAATACTTCGGTAGAGAGCGCAAAAAAGGTACTTATCTCAACCGTGAAATGGATGTGGATGTGCTTTTTTATGGCGATGAGGTGAGCGATACGCCCGAATTTCAAGTTCCGCATCCGCGTATGCCCGAACGCCGCTTTGTGTTGGTTCCTTTGGCAGAAATTGCAAGTGAAAAGAAACATCCGGTATTGGGAAAAACAGTGGCGGAGTTATTGGCCGCTTGCGAGGATAAAAGCGAGGTGAAAAAAGTATAATGCAATACGGTTATACGGTCATAGAAGGAAATATTGGCGCAGGCAAAACGAGCCTCACTACGCGCTTGGCTGAAGAACTTGGCGCTAAACTCATTTTGGAAGAGTTCGCAGAAAATCCTTTTTTACCCAAATTCTACGAACAACCCGAACGATATGCTTTCCCTGTTGAGCTGAGTTTTTTATCCGAACGCTTTTCTCAACTCAAGCGCGAACTAATGGTCAAAGATCTTTTTGCTCCACAAGTTCTCGGTGATTATTTCATAAGCAAGTGTCAGATTTTTGCAAAAAATAATTTGCCCACCGATGAGTACAATTTGTTTTTGAAAATGTATGAAATCGTAGAAGCAAGTGTTCCTAAGCCTGATCTATTGATTTATTTATATCAAAGTGTAGATCAATTACTCGCCAACATCCGAAAGAGAGGCCGTGATTACGAGCAAAATATCACCGCCGAGTACCTCGATAATATCCAACATCAGTACCTCGAATTCATCCGACAACACGCACATTTACGTGTAGTAATTGTTGATACATCCAAACTCGATTTCGTCCATAACCGAAG
>JBDKGH010000096.1:0-18550 GCA_039798265.1 Bacteroidota bacterium
GCAGATCCAGTTTACTACTATTGAGGTAACGGAGGAAGAGGTGAAGGATCCACCCCCAGCAGACACTGAGTTGAAAGACGAAACTATTTCAACAGAAACGACTGAAGGTGAGGAAACACTAGGTGGACCAGTAGAAAATACAGGTCCTAAAATTGACGACAAGCCAAAAGAAGAAGAGCCTGTAACCTTCGCACAAGAAATGCCTACTTACCCTGGTGGTGACAAGGCCTTGTTAGAAGAGATTTACAAGAGTATTGTATATCCAGAGCTCGAAAAGGAACAACAAATTCAAGGTGTTGTTACTGTGGCTTTCGTAGTTGAAAAGGATGGTCGTGTAACCAACGTTGAAGTGGTTCGCGAAGTTCCAGGAGGTAAAGGATTGAGCCGCGAAGCGGAAAAGGCCGTTAAAAAATTGAAGCCCTTTAACCCGGCTAAAATGAACGGTCGCCCAGTGCGCTTAAAGATGAACCTTCCCATCAAGTTTACTTTGAAAGGTTAATACAGATTTTTTATACAAGAGGGGCGTATCGGCTAATCCGATGCGCCCTTTTTTTATGCCATAAAACCAAATCCTCGAATGGAGTGGTTGACGAGTATAATATTGCTATTTATTGGGTTTAAAAAGACTTGAACGAACGTAATTTGAAGAGGTATAGGAGAGTTGTAATAGAAACCTTTTAAAACAACCTCTTATGATTCTAATTGCTGTTTTAAGTATTGCACTCGCGCTTGTCTTGTTTGGTGATTACTCTTGGAGTAATGTGTTGAGTAAGTCTCGGAATGATTTGGTTTTTGAAAATCGCAATCAAGAGTACGGGGCATATGCACTTCGGAAAGAAGAAGCCCGACATATGATGTGGTCTATTTTTTTAACTGTCGGCTTAGTTACACCCTTGTTATTGTCGGCTCGCTGGCTTACGTCGAAGCCTTCGCTGGTCAATGAGATTATTGATGAGCAAGAGATCACTAAGTGGGTACCCCTGAACATTAAGCCCCAAAAACCGATTAAAACGGAGGAAAAAAGGGTGAAAGCCGGGTCGAGTGTTCAACAAGAAGTGAGGCCGGCCAGTGATCTTCCTGTGGAGGTGGTAGAGCAAACCGTGGCCGCAGAGCCAACAGATGTGCTTACACCACCTTCTGGAAGCCCAGGGGGAGGCGATGGTCCATTAACCTTAGGTGGTGGCGGTGGAACCGATCCAGAAGGTGGTTCGGCACCAGAAGTAGAGAAAATGAAGATTTTTGACTTTGTGTCAATGATGCCACAGTTTGTGGGAGGTGATGCGGCCAAGTTGCTGTATGTTCAGAAAACAGCGCGTTATCCCTATCGAGCAAAGGAGGTAGGCGTAGAGGGAATCATTTACGTTCAATTTGTCGTTGATGTCAACGGTTTTGTTCAAGATGCAAAGGTGATTCGCTCTGTTATTGGTGGCTCGGACTTGGAAAGAGAGGCGCTAAGGGTAATCAATAATATGCCTCAATGGATTCCCGGGTCTAACAATGGTCACCCCGTGCCAGTAAGACAGGTGATTCCTGTAAAATTTGTTTTAAGCAAATAGTAAGAAAATACATTAAAATTTCGCGAATAACGAACGAATAATAGCGGCGGCGAACGATCTTTGCCGCCGCTTAGCTTATGTTAAAGAAACCGGCCGTCATATTACACATCATTATGCTCTTCGTCTTGATAGCAATGGCGATGGGTGCATTGTTTACGAATTTCTTTAACGTATTACTCCCAGGTGAAAGACGCTGGCTATTTGCTTTAGTCTTGTTGGTTTATGCCGCCTGGAGAGGAGTGAGGTTGAAACGTTTGTTACACATTGAAAAAGAACCGGAACAATGAACAAGTTAAAGACGCTGTTTTTTTTCATGCTTGCGATACTAGCTGTGTCGTGCGAGAATTACGACCGGACTGCAGATTCTATTTCAACAGGTAAGTTGAAAATAGGAATCGATGAGTCTTATTCTTTGATGATGGACTCGCAAATTGAAGTATTTGAGCACATTTACAAGTACGCCAAAGTGAGTGCTACTTACACAACCGAAGGAGAAGTGTTCGATTTACTTTTAGCCGATTCAATACAAGGCGCTGTAGTTAACCGAGCGCTTACGGAAAAGGAATTGGAGTTTTTTCACTCCAAAGGAAGATATCCAGAGTCTGTGAAAATAGCTACTGACGCCATAGCATTTATTATTAACCCAACGAATGCTGATAGTAACTTAACAGTAACTCAAGTGACGGATATTTTTTCAGGCAAAATAAATTCTTGGAAAGGCATTAACCCCGCGTCGAAATTGTCAGAGATGAGCATTGTGTTTGACAATAACAAATCATGCAATGAGCGATATGTGCGAGAGCAAATAGTGAAGAATGGAGGGCTGCCGAGTAATTGTTTTGCAGCCAAGAGCAATGAGGCGGTTGTAGATTATGTGAGTACACATGAAGGAGCGATGGGTATCATAAGTGTTAGCTGGGTTAGCGACCGTGATGACTCCACTACTAAAGCGATCATGGATAAGGTGAAGCTATTGGGCATAATTGACCCCGCTAACACTCGTCGTCCGGAAATGGCTAGAAAACCTTATCAGGCTTACATTTATGATGAATCTTACCCTTATCGCCGTGAAGTATTTTACATACGGACAGGCTTGAAAGGAACGCTTGGCACAGGCTTTGTTTCTCACCTTGCAGGTGAGAAGGGACAATTGATCATTCACAAAATGGGAATGGTTACCGCAACTCCTCCAACACGTGTAATTAGAATAACCGAATAAGTACAAAACCCTTATATTCAGTAGTGATGAAAAAGATGATGTTCAGTATGGCTTTGTTGATGAGCGCTTTTGTTGCTCAGTCACAAACTCAGCAAGATGCCGTTACTAAAACCAACAATGAACGTTTTGAAGCTGCTTCTGCAGAATTCAAAACATTGATTAAGGCCACCCCAACAAATGGTGAGTTGTATTTCTACGCCGGTGACAACTATTTGAACTGGGGAGAATTGGATTCTGCTCAGACAATGTTTGCAAAAGGTGTGGAAGTAGCTCCAGTCAATCCATTGAACTATGTTGGTTTGGGTCGTGTAGCTCGATTGAAAAAGGATACTTCAAAAGGTGATGCTCAATTTGCAAAGGCGATTGAAATCATGTGCACCAAGTCGAATAAAGTAGACAAGGCAATTCAACAAGTGGGTTATTTGAAGATTGCGGAATCGCTTATTCAAGTTGAACCACGTAATTTGGATCAAGCCTTAGCTCACATTACTACTGCTACCAAATTCAATGATAAGAATCCAGCTGTTTATATTCAATTGGGTGATTATTATGCTGAGAAGGATGGATTTAACCTCAGTAACGCTTTGATGCAATACAACAAAGCACTAGAGATTAATCCTAAATATACTATTTCTCTTTTGCGTAAAGGGGTGTTGTATGTGAAAGTAAAAAACTGGGACGAAGGCTTGAAGTATTATAATGATGCTATCGCTATTGACCCCACTTTTGCTCCAGCATATCGTGAGAAGGCAGAGTTGCTTTATCGCGCAGGTCGCTATCCACAAGCCGTTAGTGCTTATGAATCGTATTTGCAATTGAACAATTCATGTCGCGTTCAGCAACGTTATGCGAGCTTTGTTTTCTTGACCAAAGATTACAAAAAGGCGATTGAAGAATTAGAAAAAGCATTGCCTTGTAATGATCAAAACGCGTTCATGTACCGATTGCTAGGTTATGGTTACTATGAAGTAGGAGACTTTGCAATAGGTGCTCAATACTTGGATCAATTCTTCACTATGGCCCAAACCAATGGCCGTCCAGAAATAGTGGGTGATGATTATGCTTACAAAGGCAAGTTGATGATCAAACAAGGACAAGATTCATTGGGTATTGAGATGTTGAAGAAGTCGGTTGAGTTGGATCCGAAGTATGTGGATGGTTATGGTGAAATTGCTAGCAACTATTCTCGCTTGAAAAAGCACGCTTTAGCAGCGGAGTGGTTCCAAAAGAAAATTGATGCTTCAGAGGAAAAGGCTCCATTGGATTATTATTACCTAGGACAGTCATACTATTTCGCGAAAGACTATGCTAATTCTGACGCAGCGTTTGCTACCGCTTCTTCACGTTATAACGATGCTTATTTCTGGAGAGGAAAATGTAACTCGAAGTTGGATAATCCAGATGCCCCTGTGGGCTTAGCTAAGCCTTTTTATGAAGAAGCGATTCGTTTGAATGGTTCTACTCCAGAAGGGATCACTGCTAATAAAAAGAACTTAATCGAGGCGTATAGTTACTTGGGCTTCTTCTACTACAGTCAAAAGAACTTTGAATGTTCAAAAGCGGCTTGGTTGAAAGTACAAGAACTAGATGCGGCTAACGAAAAGGCTAAAGTAGCTTTGACTGATAAAGACGTAGCTGCTGCCGTTGGCACTTGTGAATTGATTCCGGCAAAAGCGGAATAAGGATCATCGACGGATAAAAAATAAAACGGCTCCATTTGGAGCCGTTTTTTTATGTTGTATTCTTTGGGTGAGCCCTAATGGGCAAACACGTCGCCCGGTGTCTATAAAGCGCTTTAAATGGCTTTAATTATGATCAAGAGAGTCTTCCCATTTGCTTACAGCCACAGTGGCAACAGCATTGCCGATTACATTGGTTGCGCTTCGACCCATATCGAGTAAATGATCGATACCTAGCAGTAACAAAAGTCCGGCTTCGGGAATGTTGAAAGTGGCCAATGTGCCGGCGATCACTACTAGGGAAGCGCGGGGAACACCCGCAATACCTTTACTTGTGATCATGAGAACGAGCAGCATCGTTAATTGTTGGTCTATTGAAAGTTGAATGCCATAGCTCTGTGCAATAAATAAGCTGGCAAAGGTCATATACATCATAGACCCATCGAGGTTGAAGGAATATCCGAGAGGCAACACGAAAGAAACGATGCGATTTTTACAACCAAAACGTTCGAGTTCCTCCAACATTTTGGGGTATACAGCCTCGGAGCTGGCGGTAGAAAAGGCGATTAGAAGAGGTTCTTTTAGACGAGTGATCAGTTGCTTCATGCGGTTGCGAACCACAAGGTATCCAGCACCCAATAGTATTAGCCAAAGGAGGAGTAGACCGGTGTAGAATTCAGAAATGAAAATGACGTATTTCTGAATAATAGAAGGCCCCATTTTAGCCATCATGGCGGTGATAGCGGCGAAGACTGCTAATGGCGCAAAATTCATGACGAAGGAAGTGACCTTAAGCATAGCATGCCCCACGGAGTCGAGAAGTTTAATGATGGGTTGACCGTGCTCACCGATGGCCGCTGTGGCCGCTCCAAAGAATAAGGAGAAAACAACAATTTGCAGAATTTCATTGGTAGCCATGGCTTCAATTACGCTCTTGGGAAAAATGTGAGCAATGAAGCCTTTGAGTGTCATGGCTGCTTTATCTACACCAGAGGCCGCATCGGCTGGAGGAAGCGGTATATCCATGTTTGCCCCGGGTTGGAAAATATTAACCAACAGACATCCTAGTAGAAGCGAGACAAACGAGGCGCTAATGAACCAAAGCATGGTTTTACCACCGATTCGGCCCACGGCCTTGAGGTCGCCCAACTTAGCTACACCGACCACAAGAGTAGAAAAGACCAAGGGCGCAATGATCATTTTGATCAAACGCAAAAAGACATCTGTAAAGATGGTGATGTAATCCAATAATGTAACAAGACTTGGATCCAAGGAGCCATCAGCCGCTTGAGGATAAGCTTTGTGTAACACGAATCCAAAGACAGCACCTGCTGCAAGGCAGATGAAGATCCACATGGTGAGTTTATTCGACTTTTTCATACCGCGCAAGAATATGGCGGCAATATACATCGTCTAGTAAGCTCTTTCGTTTCTTCCTTCCATGTAGTTGATGAAGGATTTGTTGACCACCTTATTTCCTCCGGGAGTGGGATAGTTACCTGTGAAGTACCAATCACCAGGGTGGTTGGGGCAAGCATCATGCAGGCCTTCAATGGTTTGGAAGATAACCTCTACCTCTGCGTTGATATCCGTGGGGCGCACAAGCTGAGCGATTTTTGCGGAAATTTGTTCGGCTGAAAAAGGTTCGTAAACTTCTTTTACGTAGTTTCTGACGTGTTCTTTCGGAACATTTTCTTGGTCTTTACACTTGCGGTAAACCACATCGAGTAAATCTTCTTTTCCGTTTTCTTTGAGTAGGGCTACGCAAGCTTGGAAGGCGATGAAGTCGCCCATTTTGGCCATATCAATACCGTAGCAATCAGGGTATCTGATTTGAGGGGCAGAGGAAACGATGATAATTTTTTTCGGGCCAAGACGGTCGAGCATTTTGATGATCGACTTTTTAAGCGTGGTACCGCGCACAATGGAATCGTCGATAACAACAAGGGTGTCGGTGTTGCGATTTACAGTGCCGTAGGTCACATCGTAAACGTGAGCAACCATTTCATCACGCGCATTATCTTGGGTGATGAAAGTGCGTAGCTTAACATCTTTGATGGCTATTTTTTCGATGCGGGCTCGCTTGCGAAGGATGCTTTCAATCTGTTCGATTGGAGCATTTCCACCGAGATCTTTAATCTTTTGGATTTTTACATCGTTCAGGTGGTCTTCTAAGGCTTTTATCATCCCGTAAAAGGCTGTTTCTGCCGTATTGGGGATAAAAGAAAAGACAGTGTTATCTAAGTCGTAATTAACCGATTTGAGCACGAGAGGAACTGTATTTTTTCCGAGCGATTGTCTTTCGGAATAAATGTCTTTATCGTTTCCTCTCGAGAAATAAATGCGTTCAAAAGAACACGATTTTTTTTCTAATGGTTCACGCACTTGTTTGAGGGCGCTTTCTCCATTTTTTTTGATGATGTAAGCGTGACCAGCGGGAATTTCATGAATTTTATCGAGTCCCACGTTGAAGGCCGCTTGGATGGGAGGTCTTTCACTAGCCACCACAGCGACTTCTTCATCTTCGTAATAATAAGCCGGTCTGATACCTGATGGATCTCTTAATACGAATGCATCGCCATGGCCAAGCAGTCCGGCCATTGCGTAGCCGCCATCCCATTCTTTAGAGGCGCGGGTAAGCACACGTTGTACATCGAGGTTTTTTCCAATCAGCTCTGAAATTTGAGCGTTGGAGTATCCTTGACTATTGTATTGATCGAATAGGCGTTGGTTTTCCTCGTCGAGAAAATGACCGATTTTTTCCATTACAGTAACGGTATCGGTTTTTTCTTTAGGATGCTGACCTAGTTCAACGAGCAGGGAAAAAAGTTCGTCTACATTGGTCAGATTGAAGTTTCCGGCCAACACGAGGTTTCGTGTCATCCAGTTATTTTGACGGAGGAAGGGGTGACAGTTTTCGATGCTATTACCGCCATAGGTACCGTATCGCAGGTGGCCTAGGAAAAGTTCACCGGTAAAGGCGAAGCGGTTTTTGAGGTAATAAGGATCTTTGAGCTTTTCAGGGTCATGTTTTTCGAGATCGGCAAAACGGCTCATCACTCGAGTGAAAACATCTTTGATAGGCTGTGGGTCATTACTTCGGATGCGGCTGATGTACTTTTTACCGGGCTCAATATCGAATTTGATATTTGCAAGGCCTGCCCCGTCTTGTCCACGGTTGTGCTCCTTTTCCATTAGGAGATACATTTTGTTGAGGCCGTAAAAGGTAGTTCCGTATTTCTCGGAGTAATGATGGAGAGGCTTTTTCAGCCTGAGAAGTGCGATACCGCACTCGTGCTTGATTGCGTCACTCATAGTGGAGTGAAAGGACTTTTTTTGGTTGCGCAAAGATAGCCTAAGGATTTGGTGGGGGAATGAAAAAAAAACTGAATAGGCAAAATGAGTTCTGAAACCCTTGATATCATTGGGAAGGAAAGAAATTTTAAAAAAAAATCAAGAAAATTTATGGAATACCTTTAGGGGTGCCATCTTCTTGGAAACAAACAATTCATTATGATAAAAACCCTTTTGACATTTGCACTCGCTTTATTAATAACCACGACGCTTTCTGCGCAATCATCCGGTGCCATTTATGGTAAGGTGCAGGATGGACATGGGCAGCCTGTAATAGGTGCTATAGTTACGGTTACGGCAGGTGCTGATATCAAGGGCGATGCAGCAGATGAAGAAGGCAAGTTTAAAATTAAGCCTTTGAATGCGGGTACCTATACACTTACGGTTCAGGCTACAGGGATGAATACGATTTCTTTGAATCAAGTAGTAGTAGATCCTGGAATAATCACCTTTGTAAATGATTTGGTTATGTCTGAACAGGTTTATGAGAATGGCCCTATCGTTATTGAGTTCGATAGAAACCCACCGTTGATTTCACCAGATATTACTCCTGTAATGTTGCGTTCAAAGGACTTGAAGAATATGCCATCAGCGAATGGGGGCAGTATTGCCAATATTGCGGCTTCGTTGAGCTCTGATATTAAGCCAGCGGCGAATGGAGAAGATTTGTATGTGAGAGGAAGCCGCGCTGGTTCTACGTTGTTTTTTATTGATGGGGTGAAACTTCGCGATTCCTCTGTTCAAGTGCCGAGTAGTGGAATAAGCAGCGTAGGTGTATATACTGGGGCTTTACCAGCCAAGTATGGCGATACTACAGGTGGCGTGGTAGTAGTGGAAACCAAAAGCTATTTGGAGGATTACTATCAGAAAATTAACCAGTGAGAAGAAAATAGATTAGAGCATTAGAACCCCTATGTTTTTTACTCGTAAGAATATAACCGAGTTAACTGATGAACAGTTATTGGCGTCCTATCGAAAGGACGCCAATCCTGTTTACATAGGTGAGTTGTATGAACGATACAGCTATTTAGTTTTTGGTTTGTGCTTGAAGTATTTAAAAAACAGGGATGAAGCTGCTGATGCTACACTGAATATTTTCGAAAAGTCGATGGAAGACTTGAAGAATCATGAGGTAAAGCAGTTTGATCACTGGATTTATGTGGTTGCAAAAAATCATTGTCTTGGCTTGTTTAGAGCAGAATCGGTTTCTCGTGGCAGATTTGAGCAATACGCTCATGCACAGCGCCAGGAGAAAGAGGAAGAGATGGACGATATTCAAGTGCATGAGTTGAAGGAACGCGGTTTGCGTAGGCTGGAGATGGCGCTTGAGCAGCTCAATGATTCGCAGCAGAAGTGTATAAAGATGTTTTATTTAGAAGACCGGTCATATGCTGAAATCAGCGAATTGACGGGAATGAGTTACAACGAAGTAAAAACCCACTTGCAGAATGGCAAGCGGAATTTGAAATTGATTCTTTCAAGAGCGTAATGAAAAACGAACGAACACATATTAGCATGCCCACCCAACGGGAGCTAGAGCTTTTCGTTCAAAAGCGTCTTGACTCAAAACGCATGGCCGAGATTAAGGCTTTGTCGGAAGAGAGTCCGCTTTTGAAGGAAGCGATAGAGGGTTATGCTATGCATCCGGTGATACCACAATTTAGTGCGAAGGCTCAACACCTTATTGGCTCTGCGCAGGCGATTGGTGGTATAGCTACCACAGTGACGGTAGCATCGCCTTGGTGGCATTTATCGGGTTGGATTTTAGGATTAACTGTTGGGGGTGGATCCGCGTTTTTGATTTTTAGCAACAAGGAAGTACCAAAAGAAAAAACGCCTACAAAACAAGAAGTTATTAGCGCGCCGAGTAACGAAAGGAAAGAAGAGAGCAATACGGTGGATTATCCAAGTGTTAGTGAAGTTGAATTGCCACAAAAAAAATCAATTGGTGGAACAGGAGAATTGGTGCAGCCCGAGCCTATTTCTGGCATTGGCACATCGAGTGTGGAGTCGAACGCGAATGTAGGGACCATAGACCCGATAGTTCCTTCACAAGATACCTATAATCTGATTCTAGTGCGCGAGTATGCAAACGCGGAATATCCGATTGAGTTAAACAATAAGCCAGACGAAGAACACCCTTTGGTGGGTCAGCACCAAATACTGCACATCAATAATTTTAAAATTGTGGACTACTCCAGTTTCCGAAGGGAAGAGTGGCCTACGCTACAAGAATTGACTCAACACGTGGGTGCAAACTATGAGTCGCAGGAGTCGCAAGAATGGGTGGAACAAATGCACTACAATGGAAGCATCAATTATATGGATTTCGTGGAGCAAGGTGTATATGCGCTAACGAAACAAGAGTATAGTAATGCTCTTTCTAACTTTCAGTCCTTGCTCAGTCTTTATCCAGATGATGTAAACGGATTGTTTTATTCTGGTATGTGTTTGTATTATCAAGGAAAGTATGTTGAGTCTCGCAGCTATTTTGAGCAAGTACAAAAGAGTTCTTTTAGAACCTTTAGTGAGGAGGGCGCGTTTTATGAGGCGATGACTTATTTAGAATCGGGAGATAAAGCAATCGCTAAAGGCAAATTAGAGTTCATAGGTGCACAACGAGGATTTTACGCTAAGCGATCTCGAGAGGTGTTGAAACTGATAGAATAAAAATGAACAAATAAAAAAAGCCCCGACTACTTGTCGGGGCTTTTTATTGATATCGAATCAAGCTTAGTGATGTTCGCTTATTTCGGGTTTGTTTTTCTTAATAGCTCGCATTAAACGCGCTTTTGTTTGTTCGCTCATTTCATACATCACAGGCACGAGGATCAATGTGATGAATGTGGCAAAGCTCAAACCGAAAACGATGGTCCATGAAAGTGGGCCCCAGAAAGCTACGTTGTCACCGCCGAAGTAAATCTTAGGATCGAGTTCGGTGAATAATGTAACGAAGTCGATGTTGAACCCGACAGCTAGTGGAATCATACCAAGTATGGTAGCTGTAGCTGTGAGCAGAACGGGAGTCATACGTACGCGGCCGGCTTCTACGATGGCGTCGTGAAGACTCATGCCTTGTGCGCGAAGTATATCAGTGAACTCGACTAATAGGATACCATTACGCACCACTATACCGGCGAGAGCAACGATACCCACCCCAGTCATTACCACAGAAATGTCCATATCGAAAATGGCTAGTCCGAGGAGTACACCAATAATGGAGAATACGATTTCGGAAAGGATGATCATGGTGCGACCAATTGAGTTAAACTGAGAGATCAGAATAAGAACGATAAGCGCAAGAGAAACAAGGAGCGCGCCCCCAAGGAAGCTAGCCGTTTCTTTTTGTTCTTCTTGTTCACCGGTGAGGTTTACTTCTACACCATCTGGAAGGTCAGTGTATTGAGCTGCTGCGGTAGTAATGTTTTTAACTACCTCATTTGGGTTAAATCCTGAAATAACATTAGAAGAAAGGGTGACTACACGCTTTTGGTTTTTCCGCTTAATACCGGCATAGGTAGAAGAATATTTCACTGTTGCGAAAGAAGAAAGCGGTACTTGACGAATACGACCTTGGTTATTCATATCGCGGAAAGTGATCAACATGTTTTTGATTTCTTCAATGTTGTTGCGTTGTTCTTCTTTCAAACGAATTTGAATAGGGTAGTCGTCATTTGCATCGCGGAAGTTAGGAGCGTTGTCGATACCGAAGATGGATTTACGAATTTCGGAACCGATTTGTCCCATGCTCAGGCCTTCACGGTTAGCGCGTTCGCGATCAATATCGATAACGATTTCTGGTTTATTCAACTGAAGGTCTGTTTTCAGTTCTTCTACGCCATCAATTTTTTTACCATCGAGGTAGCGTTTAAGAGCAGTACTAGCTGTGATAAGATCTTCGAAGCGTTCGCCTGAGATTTCGATGTTGATTGGTTTAGCGGTAGGAGGGCCGCTTTGTTCTTGGTCAACAGAAATTTCTACGCCAGGAATTCCCTGCACGTTAGCGCGAATTTTTTCAAGATACTCTTGAGTACTTTGTCCATTACGATGCGCGAACTCAACGAATCCAACCCCCACCTTTGCTTTGTGCGAATAAGGAGATCTATCATCGCGAGATTCGTTAGCGCCTACGGCTACGTTGGTGATCACGCTTTCTACGATCGGGTTGTTTTCTCCAATTACCTCATATACTTTTTTCTCAATAATTTGAGCTACAGAGTCGGTTGCTTCTGCTTTTGTACCTACAGGTAAAGAGGCGTAAACATAGACGAAGTTGGGCTCTGCTTTAGGGAAGAAAACGACGTTAGGTTGGCGAATGGCCGTGATGAAAAGGGTAGCGATCAAAAGAGCCACGGTAGACCAAAAGATTTGGCGCGGGCGCTTGAGGGCATATTCTAGGAAGCGGCCATAAAAAGCTTGTACTCGTGGCCATGTTTTTTCTTGGAAATTTTTGATGGTTTTTTCCAAAACAAAACGATAGAGTAGATAGATGAGCAATAAGGTAACCGTGAAGTTGCCCATACCAAAATTTCCAGCGATGTAGAAAATAACAGCGAGGGCTACGAATATCACCGTAGTGATAGTAAGACGTTTACGGATTTTTGCTTTGTCGGGAGCATGGTCATGTGGTTTCATGAAGTCAACCGCAAAAACAGGATTGATGATGTAGGCCACCAATAGAGATGCGGTGAGTGTAATGATCAAGGTAATGGGCAAAAAGCGCATGAACTTACCAATAACACCGCCCCAGAATGCTAATGGAACGAAGGGTGCAAGCGTTGTTGCAGTTCCTGAAAGAACGGGAAGGAAAATTTCTCCGGCGGCTTTTTTGGCAGCCACTTTAATGGGCACCTTTCCATTGTCGTAAATACGGTGAGTATTTTCAATGACCACCACGGCATCATCTACCACGATACCAAGACCGAGCAGGAATGCGAAGAGAACGATCATGTTCATGGTGAAATCAATACCAGGAAGTATCAAAAAGGCGATGAACATAGAAAGAGGTACTGAAAGACCTACGAATATGGCGTTCGTGGCGCCCATAAAGAACATCAAAATCAAGGTTACCAATATGAAACCGATGATAATGGTGTTGATCAGGTCGTGCAGCGTAACGCGAGTAGTGCGGCTTTGGTCGCCAGTTACTACCACAGAAAGATCTTTTGGTAGTTCTGACTGTTTCATCTCATCGATTATTTCGTGGATTTTGTCAGAAGCATCAATCAAGTTTTCACCGCTGCGTTTAATAACGTTGAGGGTAATAACGTTTGATTTATCTAGGCGGCCATAGCTAGCTTGTTCAGCATGGCTGTCTTTTACTTCAGCGATATCTTTCAGATACACTCGCGAGCCGGTCATTGAAGTAACAACGAGATTGGCAATATCATCAACGGATTTGAATTCACCATTGATGCTGAGCGTTCTTTTCATTTCGTCTACTTCCACGCTACCACCGGAGATGGTAAGGTTTTCATAACGCACGGCGTTTTGAATATCGCCGAGTGTCATGTTGGCTGCTTGGAGCTTGTTGATATCAACGTTGATTTGAATTTCGCGATCAAGAGCACCAACGACATCTACACGAGTAATTTCTTTCATTGACTCGATGCGGTCTTCCAAAGCTTCAGCGAATTTTTTGAGCTGTGGGAGATCATAATCACCGGCTACGTTTACGAATAGAATTGGAAGTTCGGAGAACTCAACTTCTACCACAGAAGGGTCGCCGGGAAGGTCTTTTGGAAGATCGCGTTTTGCTTTATCAACGGCGTCCTTTACTTTTTGTTTAGCGGTTGGTACATCTACATCCGTGTTGAATTCAACAATAACGTTCGAGAAATCTTGGATCGAATTACTGGTCAATTTTTTTACCCCAGCAATTGCCTTGATTTGTTTTTCAAGAGGTTTGGTAACTAGATTTTCTACGTCTTTTGGAGAAGTACCAGGATAAGGAGTGCTTACATACATCGTTGGAATAACGATGTCTGGATACTGTTCTTTCGGAATACTTTGGTACGATAGTACCCCCATGATCGTGATGAAGATCGTGAGCAGGTAAACGGTGGTTTTGTTGTCAATAGCCCAACTCGTGGCCTTGAACTCTTTGAATTTTTCTGACATGGCTAATCGAGTTTAAGGTTATTTCTTAATGTTGATCGGCATGCCATCTACCATATCAAATTGGCCAGCGGTGATTAACTTATCGCCAGCAGCTATACCGCCAATGATTTCGGCGGTTCCGTTGTATGTTTTGCCCACTTGTACTTCTTTTTTGCGCGCAATGGTTTTGCCACCTTCGTTAACCGCGATGTAAACGTATTGAGCGTTTTCAGAGTTTTGAATGTTGTTGAGTGGGATGGTGAAAGCGTTGTCATTTTTGTAATCAACGATTCGGATAACACCTACCATATTAGGGCGGTAGTTAGTAAGATCACCAGTGATAGCAGATTCTACCACGAAGGTGCGCGTTAATGGGTCAATTGTTTTTGCAACGTGTGTAACAGAAGAAGTGATTTCGGTACCGAGATCAGGGAATTGAATTTTTGTTTCGTTACCTTTTTTCACTTGATTGATATACGTTTCTGCTAAAGTGCTTTTCACCTTGAGGCTTCCGAGATTTACCACGCGTATTGCAGCTATTGGTCCTGGAGCGGCGTATTGTCCCACTTTAATGTTTACTACATCAACTACACCAGATATAGGAGCCTTGATTTGCGACAATTGGATTTGCTCGCGAATGGTGTTCATGTTTTTCTCCAAAGATTCTTTTTGTGCTTTAGCTTGGAGGTAATTTACTTCAGAACCTACTTTTTGTTCCCACAGGCGCTTTTGGCGATTGTATAATTCTAGGGCGAGGTCATATTGAGGTTGTAATGCGTTGAGTGAAGCTTGAGCAACACTATTATCCAATTCAGCCAAAAGCTGTCCGGCTTGAACGGATTGACCTTCGGTCACTAGAACTTTTGCTACTAAACCGGGCATTTGTGGTTGAATTTCCACGCTTTGTTGAGCATCTATGCTTCCTTGAACATCGATATAATGCACAAAGGGAGTGGGTTGAAGTTCGGTGACTTGTACGTTTTTGTTGTTGTTTGTTGAGTCTGAATTGCCAATTTCGGCTTCGAGTGCTTGGATTTGCGCGCCTAACGAAGCGTATTCTTGTTTCAGTTTTTGAAGTTGAGCGTTTTTATCGGTTTCGCCACAAGCCGCGAAGATGGAGGCTACAGCGAAGAGAAGGAATATCTTTTTCATAGGTACTATGGTTTCAGTATTATAGTTGGTTGAGGGTCTTTTGTAGTTTGGTTTGTGCAGAAAGCAAGTTCATCATTGCCTGCACGAAGTTGCCTTGTGCGATTATAACTTGATTGTTTGATTGAGATAAATCAAAACTAGTAGCCACCCCTTCTTTGAATTTGATGAGGGTTTTACTTTGAATTCGCTCTGCTAATTCTACACTAGACTTTGCTAGGTTGTAATTGCCAAGTGCATTTTGGTATTCTGTTTTGGCCTGGAGGTATTGAAGATTTGTTGCTTCTTTGGTGAAGTTCAGTTGTTCACTGGACTTGAGTACATTCACTTTTGCTCGTTGAATAGAGTAGTATCGGCGTCCACCGGAGAAGATAGGAACGTTCATTTGTACACCCCAGAGTTGAACTGGAAACCAAGGCTTAGAGGTATCCATGAAATTAAATTCACGTCGTAGCGCTTGTGCTTGTAGACTGTAGAATGCCGCGAGATTAGGAAGTGTTTTTGCTTTTTCATTTTTCAGGTTGAGCTCTTGCATTTCGAGAGCTGATTTTGAAAGTTGAAATTCTAATGAGCTTTCAGGATTGTAGGTAGATGCAAGCACCTGTTCTGTATTGCTCAACAATAGGTTATCGCTTTTATCGGTGAGCGTGATGTCTGCGTTGAGAGGATAACCCATGGTGAACTTCAATAAGTTCTTGGTAAGCACTAATTGAGTTTCTGAATTTGCGATGCGGTTGTTTACATCGTTCAAATTCAACTGGAGTTGTTCTACGGTTTGTTCTTCAATAAAACCCTCTTTGTAAAGAGAATTCGTTTCCTTTAAAGTGTTTTCGAGTAGCGTTTTGCTTTGCAAAAGAATTTGCAAGCCTTCTTCAGCAATTAGCACGTAACCGTATGCGTCCATTACATTTTTGCGAACATCCCGTTCAGAAAGTTGAACTTGTTGTTGTTGTAATTGAGCATAAGCTTTAGATGCTTGAAGGCCTACGAGCCAAGAACCATCGAACAATAATTGTGAGGCTGATAAGCCAGCCGTCATTTGCTGTGGCACACCAAACTGAAGTTTGATGTCTTGTCCAGGAGCACCAAAGAACTCACCCGGAACGATAGAGGTGGGAAGATCAATAAAGTTTTGGTATTGCACAGAGCCATTTAGCTGTGGCAATCCGATTCCGGTCAACTCTTTTGTTTGGAGTTCTGCGGCCTTGGCATCGTGGCGAACGCTTTTTACATTAAAGCTGTTTTTTACAGCATAATCTTGAGCTTCTTTCAAACTGAATGTGCTCGTGGAAGGAGCCTCATTGTTTGTTTGCGCCATTAAGCCTGAGGAGGTCAGCAGCAGCATGAGGGCTGCTAGGATTGACCATGATTTAAACATCGGCTTCATAGGATTTGGTTTTCAGTTATTGTTTTATTGTTTTTGTTTTCGATTGGAGATATTCCGCGCCTTTAGCGCTTGCAATTCCGAGCACGTGGTAGCGAAATACTTCTGCGTAGACCTCAGTCACTTTATACTCGGTTGCTGGAAACAAGCTTGGATCAAAGAGGGATTCCATTCGCGAGATGTAAATCTTGGCGATTACATCTGCTTTGAAATCTTTTCTGTAGTAACCTTCTTTTTGTCCTTTTATGAGGTTTTGGTAAACGCAGTTGTACACAGCGCTTTGGCGGTGATTGCGCATTTGACGAAAAACAGCGGGATGATATTTTTCAATATCGTAGGCCACAGAAGGGTGAATATTTTGAATCATGTTAGAGACATAATTCATAATTTCTAGGTTTTCGTCAATTGCATTGAGCCCTTTTTGGCAGATGGCGGTGATGTCGTTATCCTCTTGTTGGCAAAAAACAGAGACAGATTTTTTTACTAAGTCTTCTTTATCTGTTACAAACTGATAGAGTGTTTTTTTTGAAACACCTAAATGACGGGCGACATCGTCCATGTTTACGCTTTTTACACCGTATTTGATGAATACGTGTGCGGCGCCAGAGATGATTTTTAATTCTTTTTCGTCCATGATTCGGGCGCAAAGATATACATGAAACTCACATCGGAAACGATTTTCGTGTAAAAACGTTTCCATTGGGAAAAAATGGAGGTGAGCTGCAAAAAATGGGCGGTGAGTGGAAACGCGAAAAAGGCCGAAATCACAAAATTTGTGTTTTTCGGCCTTTTTCGTTTCCTTAAGAGGAGTTAGATTAAAGTGAGTTTAGAAGGCTGTCGTCAACTAAATGAGGGATGGTTACTTTTAATTTGGGCTCCATATCCATGGCGCGTTTAATGGCAAAAAGAGCTTCGTCATTTCTTGCCCATGCGCGTCGGGCAATACCATTGTTAACATCCCAATGAAGCATGCTTTTTAATCGACGTTCTGCATTAGCAGATCCATCGAGCAACATACCGAATCCACCATTAATAACTTCTCCCCAACCAACGCCTCCGCCATTATGGAGGCTTACCCATGTAGCTCCACGGAAAGCGTCACCAACGAAGTTGTGTACAGCCATATCCGCGGTGAAGCGAGAGCCGTCGTAAATGTTGGAGGTTTCACGATACGGCGAGTCTGTTCCGCTCACGTCATGATGATCACGACCGAGCACTACAGATCCGATTTCACCTTTGGCAATAGCGTCATTGAAAGCTTTAGCGATCTCCATGCGACCTTCAGCATCAGCATATAAAATGCGAGCTTGTGATCCCACCACCAACTTATTTGATTTGGCCTCTTTTATCCATTGGATGTTATCGGCCATTTGTTGTTGAATTTCTGCGGGAGCATTTGCTTTGAGTCGTTCGAGTACTTCTCTAGCAATAGCGTCTGTTTTGTCTAAATCATCGGGATTTCCGGAACAGCAAACCCAACGGAAGGGTCCGAATCCGTAGTCGAAGCACATGGGCCCGAGGATATCTTGCACATAAGATGGATAGATAAACTCGTGATCGCGGTCGCCGCGGGCGTTTTTTACAGCAGCGCCAGCACGAGATGCTTCTAGCAAAAAGGCGTTTCCGTAATCGAAGAAATACATACCACGAGAGGCATGTTTGTTCACTCCATCAGCGTGTCGACGAAGAGATGCTTCTACTTTTTCTTTGAAAAGAGAAGGGTTTTTGGCCATCATTTCATTGCTTTCTTCATAGGAAAGTCCTACGGGATAATATCCGCCGGCCCATGGATTATGCAAAGAAGTTTGATCACTACCAAGATCGATTGAAATGTTGTGCTCGTAGAAATATTCCCAAATATCTACGATGTTGCCGATGTAGGCGAAGCTAGTGGCCTGTTCTTGCGCAATGGCCTCTTTTACTTTATGGGCGAGCTCCGCTAGGTCTGCGGTTATGTGATCTACCCAACCTTGTTCGTGGCGTTTATAGGCGGCCTTCGGGTTTACTTCAGCGGTAATGGAAACACAACCAGCTATGTTGGCTGCTTTAGGCTGAGCGCCGCTCATTCCACCTAATCCGGCGGTTACGAATAAGAGCCCTTTTCCGGGAC
>JBDKGH010000097.1:0-32453 GCA_039798265.1 Bacteroidota bacterium
TTTAATCTCCTTAAACTTCAAGCCGGTTTCAGTAGCTTTTAGGTATGCTTTTGCGCGCGAATCATTGGGAGCTTGTGCGGCAAATTGAATCATCATTCTATTGGCATCGTCATTATCTCCCATTACTTTCAACGTTTGGGCGTAGTTGTATTTTTCATTAACTGTAAGAGCCCCAAGATTATTCAGTTGCGAGTAATAGGTATTTGCATTTTTCCAGTTGCCTATCAAGTAATGGCAATCAGCGATTTTATGCAGTGCTTCTTGATTCAGAGAATCTTTAGCCAAAACATGCTCATAGGCCTTGATGGCAGAAGGGTACGAAAGCTTATTCGCGAAATCATCACCTGCACGCATGGCCTTGTTTTGTGCAGGGAGCACAACTGAGAAGAGAAGGGAAAAAAGGAAAAGAAAGATCTGTTTCATATTTCGCTGATTAAAAATAACGGGGTGATTTCATTTGGTCATTTTTGAACAAGAAATCATATCGCAAAAAGAATTCGATACTACCGTTGCTTACTTGATTAATGCGTGAGGTAGTGAAGTCCCATGAAAGCCCTGCGTGAAATTGCTCAGTGATGTTCATTCCAACAAGTGCGCTGAAAGAATCACCAATACGGTGACCGGCTCCTAGACTAAAACGATTGTTTAGAATGGCCTCTAAGGTTACATCTGTGCTCAAAGGAGCATTTATGGCTGATTTTACTTGGAGCGAAGGCTTCAATTGTATCATAGGTGATACTGGTAACAAGGCTCCAGCGATAAAGAAGTAATGACGAATTTCTTTGTATGATGCATTGCTGTTTCCATCAATGGTGGCGATATTACTTTGTAAAACCTTGGGAACACCTATGCCAGCATACCAGCGTTCACTATTCAGGTACACACCAAATCCAAGATTAGGTGTCCACGAACTATTGATGTTGGCGCCTACTAGGTCTGGATCATCAGGGTCTGTGGTAGCTAAATCGGAGAGTTTGGCTTGAAACAATTTCATGCCTCCTTTCAAACCGAATGCGATTTTTATTTTTTCAGTTAGAGGAAAACGATAGGCAAAATCAACATTGAATGAGGTCTGTTGAATAGGACCGATTTTATCATTTAACATGGAAAGCCCGAGATTCAAGCGCTCATTTTTCAAAGGGCTATGAATGAAGAGGTTTTGAGAAGTGGGAGCTCCCTTTAAACCGATCCATTGATTGCGATTGAGCAATCCAATAGTCAACGCATCACGACTACCGGCGTAGGCAGGATTAACAGCAATACTGTTGTACATGTAGTGCGTGAATTGAGGGTCTTGCTGCGCAAAAAGAACACCCGAGCTCATCAGCACGAGAATCAGCAAAATATGTTTTTTCATGATCGACATTTTTTTTGTTGTGGTGTTGATGATTAGATTATTCTGAAACATTGCTATTGACGAATATGTAACCGGATAAACTTTGTTCATCGCCATCGTGATCGGTGTATTGTACTACGTAGAAATAAGTTCCTTCAGGTACAAAGCCTTGACCGTTTGATTGGGTGTTTTTGCCATTCCATACAATATCAGAGTTATTGTATCCATCGGCCTTATAGATAATATTTCCCCATCTGTTGAAAATGGTCACGTTGTTGTTCACGTAAAGTTCAATGTTTTGAATGATCAATACATCGTTGATTCCATCTTCATTTGGCGTAATGGCTTCGGGAACTGAAACGGCATAAGGGCAGTTTTCGACTACAGGATCACAGAAGTCAAGAGGATCGGTGTTGTTGGCGATTTCATCTCCATCATTGATACCATCTAGATCAGTATCAGCTAAGCTTGCATTTGTTTCGCCGTCATCCCACTGACCGTTTCCGTTGGTGTCTTCTTCACCATTGGTGAGACCATCACCATCACAATCGCCGGTGCTCACTGCATATACATTTGGATCACAAGCGTCAGTAGGATTTGTATTATTGGCTACTTCATCGCCATCGTTGATTCCATCGTCATCAGTATCGGCGTCGACTGGATCTGTTCCTGCTGCAGTTTCGGCGGCATTGTCTAATCCGTCGAGATCACAATCATTGGTAGATAACGAAAGTGGGTTTGGATCACAGGCGTCTAAAGCATTGGTACCGGCAATGTTTTCTTCTCCATCTTCGATTCCGTCGTTGTCGGTATCTGGGTTGGTTGGATCTGTTTCAGTTCCTTGATCCCAAACACCATTGCCGTTGGCATCTTCTTCTGCATTGGTCAAACCATCATTGTCACAATCTCCAACGCTAACGGCAAATACGTTCGGATCACATGGGTTGTTAGGATTAGAGCCATTGTTTACTTCATCACCATCATTGATGCCATCATCATCAGAGTCGCTATCAATTGGATCAGTATTGGCTGTATCTTCTTGTGCGTTTGTAAGTCCATCACCGTCGCAGTCATTTGTGTTCAACGAAAGTGGGTTTGGATCACAGGCGTCAAGTGCATCAGAACCTGCTGTTACTTCAGCACCATCGCTTATTCCATCATTGTCACTATCAAAATTATCTGCGAATGTTTCTCCGGCATCCCATTGACCATTTCCATTGGTGTCTTCTTCTCCGCTAGTTAAGCCATCGGCATCACAGTCAACGGATGAAAGTGCATATACATTGGGATCACACGGATTAAGCGGATCAGATTGGCCATTTACCTCATTACCATCATTGATGCCGTCATTATCCGTATCTGGATTAGTGGGGTCAGTGTTAGCCGCAATTTCACCTTGTGTATCAAGACCATCATTGTCACAATCGAGAGTGGCTATGGAGAGTGGATTAGGATCACATGGATCAATAGGACTTGAACCATTATTGAATTCGAAGCCATCGGCTATTCCATCGCCATCGGTATCAACATTGTTCGCGTCCGTTTCAGTTCCCTGATCCCAAACACCATTTCCGTTGGTGTCTTCTTCGGCATTCGTCAATCCGTCGTTGTCACAATCAGCCAATGGGTTTCCATAGACTGAAGGTTCGCATGGGTTAAGTGGGTCAGTATTCGCGAGTACTTCGTTTCCATCATTAATACCATCGCTGTCTGTATCTGCTACAATAGGATCTGTTCCAAGGATGGCTTCATCTGCATTGGTAAGTCCATCATTGTCACAATCATTGGACGCCAAAGCAAGTGCATTTGGATCACAGGGGTTTAAAGGATCACTTCCATTAGTTACCTCAGTACCATCGGATATCCCATCTCCATCCGTGTCGAAATTGGCTGCATCTGTTTCTACTCCAGCATCGTAAAGACCATTAGAGTTAGTGTCTTCTTCGCTATTGGAAAGTCCATCATTATCACAGTCAAGGTCAGCTAAGGCATAAGTGTTAGGATCACATGGATTGAGCGGATCACTTCCATTAGTTACCTCTTCACCGTCATTAAATCCATCATCATCGGTATCAGAATCTGAAGGGTCTGTGCCAGCGTTATCTTCTGCAGTATTATCCAAGTTATCGAGATCACAATCATTGAATCCAACGGCTAACGGGTTAGGATCGCATGAGTTGATCGGGTCGCTTGTTCCATTCGGTACAAAGGTGGTATTTGGATCATCCACTCCTGTGGTTTCTTCGGCATTGCTTAATCCATCATTATCACAGTCAGAAATGTTCCAAAGATTGGTTGGAGCTTGTGTAATACTAGCAGCGTTATAGCTACAGAAATTCAAAGGACCGGTGAGGTCATTGATTTCTGTAGAATCAATCACACCATCACCATCCGTATCTGCGAGTGTAGGGTTTGTGCCATATCCAATTTCATCACCATTAGTTAAACCGTCGTTGTCGCAATCAGAAGCAGCATCGCTCAATGCGCAAGGAAGTACTTCTATGAAAATAGTGTCTGCCACGCAATTGGCGGGTAGCGGAAATCCTAAGTCGCATAGGTTAATCACAATGGTATCATTTCCTACAAATCCAGGATCTGGTGTGTATTCAAATGAGCCATTGGGACTATTGGTGAAAGTTCCATTGTTAGGTCCATATAATGGGGTTGTTTCAGCAATAACACTTGTTTCAAGGTCACTGTCATTAGTGGTTAAAAATACCCCTGTAATAGAAAGATCAATGAAGGTAGTAAAGTAATCATTACTTACTATGGGCTGATCATTGATTGCATTGATGGTAAGTGTGATAGTTGCACCATCGCATAAAGGAAGCATATCGGTATCACAAATGGTGTAGCCAACACTCACTGTACCATTGTAATTCAGAACAGGTTCAAATGTAATTTGTCCTGTGAACACATCAATGTTCCAAGTACCGTTGATGTCGATGGCGCTGCTTTGGATGCCATCAGCAGAAGGGTCCAAATCAATGAATGCCGGATCGAGTAAATTATCTGAATCAATGTCGTTATCAAGTATGCTTGAAACGGAAATGAATACGATGTCTTCATCGGAAGTGTAGGTATCATCATTGCAAACGGGTGCATCATTGATGTTCGTCACAAAGACAGTGATGATGGCTGTATTGGAAGAAAGTCCTTCAAAATCATTAACCGTGTAAAGGGTTGAGGCTACGCCAAAAAAGTCGATGGCCGGTGTGAAGGTGACATTTCCAAATTCATCAACTTCCCATGTTCCTTGGGCAGTGATGTATATGTTTTGAATTCCAACGGTCAACTGATCGAGATCCACTGTAGTATGATCAATAAGGCCATCGGCATCAAAATCACTAGAGGTAACATTCAGAATCACTGCCGTTTCTTCAATAGTAGAGGTGGAATTGTCATCGGCTATTGGAGCATCGTTTACAGGGTTAATGGTAATTACAATCAATGCTTGATCGCAATATTCGCCATCACATAGTTCGTAAGTAAGGCTTGCTGTTCCTGAGTAATTGGGGGTAGGATTAAAGGTTATTTCGCCAGTGGTGGTATGTAGTATCCAAGATCCTTCTGCTGTTGTAGTTGCTATCTGAACGCCAGGTGCGGCAATGTCTAAGTCTACTGTGTTAGTGAGCAGATCATTGTCTACATCACTGTCATTATCTAGAATAGGATTGATGACAATAGCCACATCTTCATCTGCTGAATAGTTATCATCATTAGCTATCGGAGCATCATTCACATTAGTAACGGTAATGGTTACCGTAGCGGTGTTTGAGGTATTGCCAGATTCATCGTTGATGGTGTATGTGATAAATGCATCACCTGTCCAATCGAGAGCTGGGTTAAATGTGAGTTGTCCTAAAGCATCTACAGACCACTCACCAAATCCATTGATGATGCTGTTTTGTACACCTGGAGTGCTTGGGTCTAAATCGGCAGTGCTATAGTCTATCGCATCGTCGATATCAATGTCAGTCGAAACAATGTCAAGGGTGATCGCAGTTTCTTCCGCTGTTGTCCCATTATTGTCGTCGGCTATTGGAGCATCGTTAACAGGATTAATGGTAATGAGGAGTTCGGCTTGGTCGCAAAGCGCTGGTGTAGCGGTATCGCATATTTCGTAGCCAATACTAGCTGTTCCTGAAAAATTAGGAGTAGGGGTAAATACGACATCACCTGTCTGTGAGTCAAGCGTCCATGTTCCTTCAGCGGTTGTAAGTTCTGTTTGTATGCCGGCTGTCAGAAGATCAAGGTCAATTTCATTTGCGGTTAAAATGTTATCTACATCACTATCATTTGCCAGAATGTTTATAAATGTAAAGGCAACATCTTCATTAGTGGCGGCTGCATCATCTATGGCGATTGGTGCGTCATTGACGTTTTCAATCTCAATTGTAATTTGCGCAACATTGGAGGTAAATCCGTTGTCATCATTTACGGTATAGTCTAATACGAATGAACCAAAACAATCTACACTGAGAGCAATGGCAATTTCCCCGGTTCCAGGAATGACGGTTGCCGTAATACATGGTGTGCTAATGGTAGATTGAATTCCAAGCGTATTTACATCGAGGTCAATGGTATTGAAATCGATGGAGCCATCGGGATCAGAATCATTGAAAAGAAGTTGCGCTACAAGGTCTATTTCTTCAAAGCCATTCACTACATCGTTTACAGCTAATGGTGAGTCATTCAGCGGATTCACTTCTATGGTAATGAGTGCGTCATCGCAAAGAGGTGTGCCATCTGTATCGCATACCTGATAAGTTAACTGTGCTATTCCAAAGAAGTTAGTTTGCGGAATGTAGGTGATCGTTCCATCAGCAGTATTCAGCGACCAACTTCCATAGCTATTGCTCACGAAAATTTGTACACCAGGTGTCAATACATCCAAGTCGATAGAAGTGTATTCTAGGATGTGATCAACATCATTATCATTTGCAAGGATATCATTCGTGGTGTAGGTGATGTCCTCATCGGTTGTATAACTGTCGTCTTGTGCAAATGGCGCATCGTTTATGCTATTGACGGTTATCGTGATCAACGCAATATTCGACCAAGCTCCATCTATATCCTCAATAATGTAGCTTAATGTAGCTGTTCCATTAAAGTCTTGAGTAGGAGTGTAAGCGAGCATGCCGTTCACGTCCACTGACCACCCTCCAAAACCATTGATGATATTTTGTTGGATGCCTGCTGTAGCTGGATCTAAGTCAATACCAGCAGCGTCAATGTTGTTTTCAATATCAGTGTCATTCACAATAAGATCAAGTGTCGTAGAAGTATCTTCATCGGTACTTCCAAAATCATCGAATGCGATAGGAGCATCGTTAACAGCATTCACTTCAATGTTGATGTAAGCAACACCACATTGGGCTAAAGCTTCCGTATCGCACACCTCATACAGAATGGTTGCTATTCCATTAAAATCTGGAGCAGGTGAAAAAGTGACTGTTCCATCAGCAGTATTTAAGGTCCATGTTCCTTCTGAAGTGCTTACAAAAGTTTGAATGCCTGTGGTATTTTCATCTAGGTCTATCGAAGTATACTGCAAGGTTTCTTCTACATCACTGTCGTTAGCTAAAATGTCCACGGTGGTTACTGGCGTATCTTCATCCGTTGTTGCGAAATCATCCGACGCTACAGGTGCATCATTTACGCTGAGCACTGTTATTTCATAGGTAGCAATGTTTGAATTGTCGCCTGCTACATCTCTCACCGTGTAAGTGATGGAGGCCACACCGTTGAAGTTGAGGAAGGGCTCATACGTAACGTTGCCCGATGCATCAACTGTCCAATCGCCGTATAGGTTGGTTATGCTCGTTTGTGTTCCAGGGGAAAGCGGATCTAAGTCCACTGTAGAAGAGTTGATGCCGTTTTCTACATCGGTATCGTTTCCTGTTACATCATAAGAATAAGAGGTGTCCTCATTGGTCGATTGAAAATCATCTACTGCTATCGGCTGATCGTTAACCGCCGAAACAATGGCGGTTAGGTTAGCGGTGCTACAAAGTACAGGACTTCCTCCATCACAAATAGTGTAGTCTATCACAACTGTTCCGAAAAAGTCTGTGATAGGCATAAATATCACTTCCCCATTACTTGTATTCAAGGTCCAGGTACCATCGTTTTCGGTGCGAGTGTACTGAACTCCAGTGGTATTTGGATCGAGGTCAATATCCGCAAAAAGAAGGGTGTGATCTACATCTACATCGTTGGCGATAATATTGTTAAAAAACACTGGGTTATCCTCGTTACCTGTAGCGATATCATCGTTAGCCAATGGCCCATCATTGATTGGATTTACCGTAATCGTAATTGTTCCATTGTTTGATGTAGCTCCATTGTTATCTCGTACTGTATAAGTGGTGGTGGCCACTCCATTGAAATTGCTCAAGGGAGAAAAGGATACCACTCCGCTTGCATTGACACTCCAAGAACCAAACGCATTAATAAAGGTTGTTTGCGTTCCACCAATAGCTGTGTTGAGATCAACCGTGCTGGTTGCAATGGTTCCGTCAACATCGGTGTCATTCGTTACAACGTTTATAGTGACAGGTGTATCCTCATCAGTACTCGTGCTGTTATCTACGGCAATGGGGCTGTCATTGACAGAGGTAACAGTGATAATGATATCGCCTGTATCGCAAGCAGGTGTGGTGAAGGTGTCACAAATTTGATATGAAGCAGTTGCTGTTCCGAAAAAGTTGAGTGTTGGGGTAAAAGTAAGGGCGCCGTTAGAAGTATTCAACGACCAAGTACCATTTGAATTTGTAAAGGTAGTTTGAACCCCAGCAGCAACTAAATCAAGATCAATATTGGTGGCACTTAAGACATTGTCTTCGTCACTATCATTCGATAGTATATTACTTATAGTAATGGGTGTATCCTCGGGAGTGGAAGCTATATCGTCATTGGCTATAGGAGCATCATTTACTGATCCAACTACAAAGGTGATAAGGGCATTATCGCAGGCAGCAGATGGATCGCAAAGTTGATAGGTGATGCTGCTTGTGCCTGAATATCCATTTGCTGGGTTGAAGGTAACAATACCCGATCCAGGTGTGTAAGTCCAAGCTCCATCAGCAGTGCTTAAACTTGTTTGAAGTCCTACGGTAGTTAGATCAAGGTCGATGCTAAACGTGCCGGTACCATTGGTGGGAACTGTAGGGTTTCCTTCGGCGTCGGTGTCATTTCCTAAAATAGCTACGATTCCGTTGGCTCCATCTTCTGATAAAGGCGCGGCAACAATGTCGTCATTGGCTACAGGAGTATCATTCACAGCGGTAACAGTGAAACGGATAATAGCTAAGTCGCAAGAGTTGTTTGGATCGCAAAGGTTATAGGTGATCTGAGCTGTTCCAAAGAAATTATTTGCAGGATCAAAAGTTACGATACCCGTGGTTGCATTCAAGGTCCAAACACCTTGAGCATTGGTTTGAGTTAATTGTTGACCTGACGTACCAATATTCATATCTACCCTGAATAAGCCTGGCCCATTCGTTGGAGGTGTAGGATTACCATCAATGTCTGTATCATTGGTCAAAATGTTAACTGTTCCATTCGCGCCGTCTTCAATTAATGGCGTCGCTACTATATCGTCATTGGCCACTGGCGGATCGTTCACAGGGTTTACCGTAAATTGAATATCACCGGTATCACACAAGCCGGTTGGATCACAAATACTGTAACTGATGGTTGAGGTTCCAAACCAGTTGTTGGCTGGATTAAAAGTCACTACACCGGTCGCCGTAGCGTAGGTCCATACTCCCGTGCTGTTGGTGAAAGTTGTTTGGGTTCCAACTGTGGCCGTATTGATGTCAATCACAAATTGTCCACCGCCGTTGGTAGGAGCACTGGGGTTTCCATCTGCATCGGTGTCGTTGGTGAGAATATTCACTGTTCCATTGGCGCCATCTTCGTTAAGCGCAGTAGCCACAAGGTTATCACCGGCAATGGGTGCATCGTTCACGGCGGATACTGAAAATGTAACGGTAGCTTGATCACAAAGTCCGTCGGTATCACATAATTCGTATACTAAACTCGCCGTCCCATTAAAATTGTTGGCGGGGTCGAAAACAAGCAGTCCCAGCACTGTTACATAGGTCCAAGTTCCTTCTGTTGCATTGTAAAAAGTCTGCACACCAGCTGTACCGGTGTCGATGTCTACTGAAAATTGACCAACACCGTTCGTTGGTGCCGTAGGATCTCCATCAGCATCGGTGTCGTTGGATAAAATATAAACGTTGCCATTTACATCATCTTCGATTAATGGAGTGGCTACGATGTCATCTGCTGCTACTGGTGCTGCGAACAACAATAACGTCGAGAGCGGCTCTGAAGCTTGGTGAACGATCGAATAAAAACGACTATTTTCTCCCAAATAGGTTTTTAGAAATGACTGGCGTGCATATAAAGAGCCAAAAGGAAGTTGAAAAATGAAAAGAAAGATCGTAACGAGCTTCCACATGCGAGTAAGGGATAGGCGCATAAAGGTAGAAATTGCTTTCATAATTAATAGGAGACAACCATGGCGAGCCTTCTAATGAAGGGTTTAGCTCAGGCTGGTCGGTTTGCTTCTTAGTTTACAAAGCAAGGCTAATATGGCTTTTCTTAATAACGGTAACTGCTCGGTTTTGAACACCCTAGCGTGGACAGGAAAGGGGAAATCTATTCGGCTTTTATTTCGCTCTTTTGTTATAAAATCTAACTTTTTGGAAAAAAAAACGAATGAAAAAAGAATGGAGTTTAAACTCCTAGACCTAAGGATAGTGCTTTTTAAATCGAATGAATTAGCTAAAGTTCAGGCTTTTGATCAAGCCCCCACCAATTTTTTTATCTCATTTAATTTCATCAGTGCTTCAACGGGCGTGAGCGTATTGATGTCGAGATTTTGAATTTCTTCCTTGATCTGTGCAAGGGTTGGATCGTCTAATTGGAAAAAACTCAATTGCACTTCTTTCTTGGGTGATCCTAGGCTATTACGAAGATCACCCGTAAGGTTTTCGCGACTGTGCGATTTTTCTAACTGAACGAGTATGTCTTTAGCACGTTCGACCACTTTGGTGGGCATACCGGCCAATTTAGCCACGTGAATACCAAAGCTATGATTGCTTCCTCCTGCCACAAGTTTGCGCAGGAAAATAATTTTTTGCCCTACTTCTTTTACCGATACGTTGAAGTTGTGAATTCGGGGAAAAAGCGCTTCCATTTCATTCAACTCATGATAGTGAGTGGCAAAAAGGGTCTTCGCCTTCGCCTTCGGAAACTCATGTAAAAATTCAGCGATAGCCCAAGCTATGCTTATGCCATCATAAGTACTTGTACCGCGGCCTATCTCATCCAAAAGCACTAAGCTTCGGTCACTCAAATTATTTAAGATGCTGGCCGTTTCATTCATCTCAACCATGAACGTTGACTCGCCACTCGAGATGTTGTCCGATGCGCCTACACGTGTAAATATTTTATCTACAATACCAATGTCAGCTGCACGCGCGGGTACAAAACTTCCCATTTGAGCCATGAGCACAATGAGAGCGGTCTGACGAAGCACTGCTGATTTACCACTCATGTTCGGTCCGGTAATCATGACGATTTGTTGACTATCCGGATCTAGATAAATATCATTGCTCACATATTCTTCTCCCGTCTTCAAACTGCGCTCAATCACAGGGTGGCGTCCTTCAATGATCTTTACTACTTTGCCATTATTGATGGCAGGTTTTATATAGTTGTGGCGCAGGGCCGTTTGAGCAAAACTGAGTAGGCAATCTACTTGGGCAAGCAGTTGCGAATTGAGTTGAACAGAAGCTGTGTATTCGGCAGCTGCTGCAACTAACTCTGTGAAAAGGCGCAATTCAATACTGGCAATTTTTTCTTCGGCACCAAGAATTTTTTGCTCATAAATTTTAAGTTCTTCAGTGATGTAGCGCTCAGCTTGAGTAAGCGTTTGTTTGCGAATCCAGTCACTAGGCACTTTGTCTTTATGCGTATTGCGCACTTCCAAGTAGTACCCAAATACGTTGTTGTAGGATATCTTGAGAGAAGGTATTCCAGTGCGCTCACTTTCGCGCTCTTGTATTTGTTGCAAAAAATCTTTGCCTGAAAAAGCTAAGGCGCGCAATTCATCTAACTCGGCATTGACACCATCAGCAATAACTTGCCCTTTGTTCAATGCAATCGGGGCGTCGGCATGCAACTCTCGAGAAATCCGATCGCGCAAGGGAGCACACACTTGAAGTTGATTTCCCAAATAAGCTAATTCAGCTTGACCACTTTTCTCGCATGTTTCTTTGATAGGTCCAATGCATTCCAAAGCCTTGCGCAGTTGACCTAATTCACGAGGTGAAATACGGCCAACGGCTACTTTAGAAATCAATCGTTCTAAGTCTCCAATCAATTTCAATTCATTGCGCAGGCCCTCTATTTTTTCTTCATGATGTGTAAAGTAATCCACCACGGCAAGTCGCTGTTCGATGGCGGCTATTTCTTTCAATGGAAGTACCATCCATCGCTTCAACAATCGGGCGCCCATTGGACTTACCGTATCGTCAAGAATATCGATGAGAGATGTTGCATTTTCATTGGTGGCGTAAATCAATTCAAGATTGCGCACCGTGAATTTGTCGAGCCAAACGTACTTGTCTTCTTCTATTCGCGAAAGGGTGCGAATGTGAGCGGTCTTATCGTGTTGGGTATCGGCTAAGTAATGGAGCACAGCGCCCGCAGCGATAATACCCAATTCTATATCTTCCACACCAAATCCTTTCAATGACTTCGTGCCGAAATGTTTCAGTAATGTTTCTTTTCCAAAATCGGAGGTGAAAACCCAGTCGTCTAATCGGTATGTGAAAAAACGATCACCGTATTGTTCTTTGAATTTTTTGTCTTGGTGTTTTTGATATAAAACCTCATTGGGTTTAAAGCCTTGAATGAGTTTATCTACGTAATCATGTGTGCCCTGTGCAGCATAAAATTCACCCGTAGATATATCTAAAAAAGAAACTCCTGCATGTTTTTCTTGCATGGCTATAGCAGCCACAAAGTTATTTGTGCGAGTTTCAAAGGTTTTATCATTGTAAGAAACGCCGGGTGTTACGAGTTCGGTAATTCCTCGCTTCACAATTGTTTTGGTGAGCTTCGGATCTTCTAGTTGGTCGCAGATGGCCACACGGTTGCCGGCACGCACTAGCTTGGGTAAGTAAGTATCTAAGGCATGATGAGGAAAGCCGGCCAATTCAACATAAGCGGCGGCACCGTTTTTACGTTGGGTGAGTGTAATACCTAAAATACGCGCTGCTCGAATGGCATCTTCGCCGAAGGTCTCGTAAAAATCGCCCACGCGAAAAAGTAACAATGCATCAGGATATTGCGCCTTGATTTCATTGTATTGTTTCATCAATGGAGTTTCTACGGGCTTCTCGATTTCTTCCACAGAAAAATAGTTTAGGTAATGTCGACCACGAAGGTATAAAGCAAAACTGCCGCTTCCAAGAGGAAGACGGCAGCTTTGAAATCATGTAAAATCGTTTGACAAACGTAGGCGTTGAGCCTCTTAGGAGGGCTTTTTAAGCTTCGCTTTTATGAACAAATAATGAACATCTTAAGCATAGGCTTCTACCGCTTTCTGTTACACGGTATTAGGCAACTTTCAACTGACTCAGTTTTGATTTCGAGAATTTCTCTCGCGCATAAGTCAAGGTCACTTTAAATTCTTTTTCATCCGCATTCGATGGTAGTTCGAACATGGCATCTACCATAATGGCTTCGCAAATGGATCGAAGTCCGCGCGCACCTAGTTTGTATTCCATCGCTTTTTCGACAATGAAATCAAGCACTTTTTTATCAAAGGATAGTTTTACTCCATCCAGTTCAAATAGCTTCACATATTGTTTTACCAATGCATTCTTGGGTTCAGTGAGTATTCGACGAAGGGTATTTTCATCCAATGGATCAAGGTGGGTCAATACAGGGAAACGACCGATCAGTTCAGGAATCAATCCAAAGCGTTTCAAGTCGAGCGGAGATACATACTGCAACACATTAGTAGACGCAATGCGTTGTTCTTTGCTACTGGTAAAACCAAGCGAATTCGTATTAACACGGCGTTCAATGATACGGTCCATGCCATCAAATGCACCACCGCAAATGAATAGAATATTACGAGTGTCCACTTGAATCATTTTTTGTTCAGGGTGCTTTCTTCCGCCTTGTGGAGGAACACCTACAGTGGCTCCTTCTAAAAGCTTCAGTAAAGCTTGTTGAACACCTTCACCACTCACATCTCGGGTGATGCTCGGATTGTCACTCTTGCGAGCTATCTTGTCTATTTCGTCAATAAATACAATTCCACGTTCGGCACGGGCTACATCAAAATCGGCGTTTTGAAGAAGGCGAGAAAGAATACTTTCTACGTCTTCACCGACGTATCCGGCTTCTGTAAGTACGGTAGCATCCGCAATGCAAAAAGGTACATTGAGCATCTTAGCGATGCTTTTTGCGAGCAAGGTTTTGCCAGTACCTGTTTCACCTACCATGATGACGTTGGACTTTTCTATTTCCACCCCATCATCATTTTTAGCGCGATTTTGTTGTGAAATACGCTTGTAGTGATTGTAAACGGCTACGCTCAACACCTTTTTGGCGTCATCCTGACCGATAACAAATTCATCTAAAAAACGCTTGATCTCCGCAGGCTTCATCAGATGAAGGTCTTGCTCGAGGGTATGTTTGTCGTCGTTCTTTTTTTCTTCTTTTACAATGAGGTTAGCTTGCGTAGCACAATCATCACAAATGTGCCCACTGATTCCAGCAATGAGAATGTTTACCTCACTTTTCTTTCGACCACAGAACGAACATGATATTTCTTTCATGAGTGCATGTATTGAGAATGCCTTGAAAAAAGGCGGTTGCAAAGGTAGTGATAATTCCGATTGCCCTCGATTTTACAAGGGATCTACGTCGATTACCAGTCGGGCCGATTTGTACTCCGATTGGCTTAAAATGCTTCGCGAAAGCTCGAAAATGCGCTTTTTCTGCTCGGAAAGGTCATTTCCCTTACCAATCCGGATGAGCATTTGCTGAAGGAAATAATTGTTAATTCGAGGGATGTAAGGCTTTTCAGGCCCTAATAATCGATCTCCCAGGAATAAACGAAGTTCTTTTCCCAAATGGGCTGCCGCCTCCTGCACAAGGTGATCTTCTTTGTGCTTGAGTGTGATTTTTACCATCCGTACAAAAGGTGGGTAAACAAATTGCTGTCGCTCCGCTATTTCGCGATCAAAAAAAGGAGCATAATCACCTTTTGAAATCAAAGGGAAGATCCAGTGATCAGGTTGGTAGGTTTGAATAACCACTCTTCCTCGCTTGGATCTTCTTCCTGCTCTTCCAGAAACTTGCATCATCAATTGATAACTGCGCTCCATTGCCCGAAAATCCGGGTAGTTCATCATCTTATCCGCATTGAGTATGCCCACTAACGAAACGTTGTCAAAGTCAAGTCCTTTGGTCACCATCTGGGTTCCTACCAATACTTGTATCGATCCACTGTCAAATTCCTGAATGAGCTTTTCATAACTGTTGCGCGAACGTGTAGTGTCTAAGTCCATTCTTTCTACACGGATATCAGGGAAAATTTCTTGAAGTTCTTCTTCGATGCGTTCCGTGCCAAATCCCAACATACGAAGGTCTTGTCCGCCACACGCTCCGCATTGTTTCGGCGGTGGGGTGTGGTAGCCACAAAAGTGACACTTCAGCTGGTGAATGTTTTTATGATAGGTTAAACTGACGTCGCAGCGCGTGCACATGGGAACCCAAGCACAGTTGTTACATTGCCATAGTGGGGAGTATCCTCTTCTGTTTTGAAATAAAATAATTTGCTCTTTATTGCCGAGAGCAAGAGCCATTTCTTGAATCAGTTTTTCGGTGAAATTTCCGCGCAGACTTTTTGATTTTAAGTCTTGGCGAATGTCAGCGAGCATGATTTCGGGTAATTGAATTCCACCAAAGCGCTCTGTTAGTTCGACTAATCCAAATCTGTTTTGTTTGGTATTGAAATAGGATTCTACAGAAGGGGTGGCACTTCCGAGTAAAACTTTTGATTGAAAATGATTGGCCAATACGATCGCTGTGTCCCGCGCATGGTAACGTGGTGCTGGATCGTGTTGTTTAAAGCTCTGCTCATGTTCTTCGTCAACAATCACTAATCCTAATCGAGTGAAAGGAAGAAATAATCCCGATCGCGCACCAATGATGACATCATATTCCCCCGGATTGTCAGCTAGAACATGGTTCCAAATTTCGGTGCGTTCATTATCGCTATATCCGCTGTGATATACTCCTACACGTTTTCCAAAATGCTTGCGCAAACGTTGGATGATTTGAGTTGTCAGCGCAATTTCTGGAAGTAAAAAGAGTGCCTGTTTGCCTTGGTCCAAGGTGTCTTGAATCAACGACATGTATATTTCTGTCTTACCGCTACCCGTTACACCATGGAGCAATACGGTTTGTTTGGATTGCCATTGCTCCTTGATTTCTTCCAAAGCTTTTTCTTGCGCTGGCGATAGGGCATGAATGGATTCTCCATATGTAAGATGTTTGCCTAAACGGCCTATTTCTCGGGTCTCTTGGTGAAAAATGTTTTTTTCTACCATCGCCTGCACCACGTTGTTAGTGATGTTGGCTTTCTCTTGCAAAGTAAGTCGCGCTACTTCGTTGCGTTTGCCTTGGTCGTATGCGCTCAACTGAAGAAATAAAAGCAGTGCATTACTCTGTTTTTCGCTTCTTCTTTTTTCAAGTTCTGCAAATACTTGATTTAATTTTTCATCTGTATTCGCTGCTTCACCTAAAGTTAGAAAGTCAGCTTTTTTAGGCTTGTATTTTTCTCTAATTTCTTCTTCAGCTACCAAAAATCCTTTGTCCTGAAGTCCTTTCACAATGCGCTGTACACTTTTTATCTCGAGTAAATCGGATACTTCTTGCAAGGTCAAACTTCCGCGTGAAGCAAGGGCATCTACGAGTACTTGTTCGCGCGCGCTCAGTTCTATGCCTTGATCGGCATGTTCACTAAGTAAAAACTTCGTTTCACTACTCAATTTAAGCCCACTAGGAAGAGCGGCATTCATGACTTCTCCGAGCGTACAACCATAGTAATCGGCCATCCATTCCCACAGCGCGAATTGTTGTTCAGTAGCAATAGGCATGGAGTCGAGCACCGTTTCTATATATCGGGCTTCATACTCGCGTGGTGCAGTGGTGTGCAGCTGGTGAATAATACCGGTGTATAACCTCGACTTTCCTAATTGTACAACCACTCTTTTGCCTGGCACCGCTTCTTCTAGCAGATCGCGCTGCACACGATAGGTGAGCAACCTCGGCAGTGCTAAGGGCAGAATGACATCGGCGAAATAGGTGGTCTCTGACATATGGGACTACAAAGTAAATCAATCTCTCTTACTCTGTGGGTATAAAAGAAAAAAGGCCTTCCGCTTTCGGGGAAGGCCTTTCTCAAGAAATTTTATTTTTTCGCTTAGTGTGCAATCACCACTCGCTGTAAAGCCTGTCCACTATTGGTAAGCAGGCGGATCATGTAAACGCCAGAAGCCAATTGGTTTTTGTCAACGTCAACGGTATAAGTTTCATTAGCCGCCGCATGGCCGTTATACAAACGCTCAACTAATTGCCCATTGCTATCGAGGATTTCCATCGATACGTGTTCGTCTTCCGTGGTAGCAAAACGAAGCGTGATCGACTGACTGTTCTGCGATTGGATGTCAAAAATCAGTTGGTCATTTTGAACAAAGCTGATGACTTGAGAAACACAGGTGCTAGAACCATTACAGTCATAAGCACACCAAGTGCGGGTGATGACTTCATCACAGCCCGAACCCGTGGTAGATTCTTGATAATCCACGGTCACATCGCCTGCACACTCGTCGTATGCTGTAATTAACTCAAGTGGAGGAAGGGCATCACCACAAGTTAATACAATATCTTGTGGATCACCACTGAGTATTGGGGCGCTGTTGTCTTCAAACGTGATCGTCTGTGATGCACTAGAGGTATTGCCACATTCATCCACAGCTAACCAGGTGCGTGTAAATAGATAACCACAATCGAGTGGAGTCGTTTCTGCTGATACAATGATGTCGGCAAAAGCAGAACAGTTGTCAAGTCCAAAAACAAGGGACTCGCTAATCGGAGTTCCGCACTCTAAAGTAATGTCTTGTGGCACCCCATAAATGACGGGGGCTTCGTTATCCGATACTTGAACGGTCCAAGTGCGTGAAGTGCTATTGCCGCAGTTATCTGTGATAGTGTAAGTACGTTCGAGTATGTACTCATTTGGACACAAACCAGAGATGATGTTGTCCTCGAAGTTGAGTGTAACTGATGAACAGTTATCGTTAAATGTTACGCCAGCCTCAGTTGGGTTGGGTATTTGATTACAAGATAATAAAGCATCTTCTGGGAAGTTGACAAATGCAGGGGCAATATCATCAACAATGCTAATCACCTGCGTGAATTCAGCGATGTTTCCGCAAATGTCTGTTGCTTGATAGTGACGAACAATATCATTCGCGCAATTTGTGCCGGGAGCACTTTCATCTACATACGTGATGGATTGTACACTATTGCAAGCATCAGTTGCTTCAATGAAGATGCCATCGGTTTCACCACAGTTGAGTGAAAGAGTTGTTTCTCCCGTAATGATTGGCGCTACGTTATCAATCACATATACATTTTGAACAGCTAAAGTAGAATTGCCGCAGTTGTCAAATGAGCGGAATACACGTTGAATGGTGTAGTCGTTACCGCAATCACCAGGTAGAATGTTTTCTGCAAGAAATACAGGAAAAAATTCTTGAGCACATACATCATAGGCTGTGGGCAACACGGGTGCTGGCACATCTTGGTTGCAAGAAACGGTGAAGTCTTCTGGAAGATCAGAGAACACAGGACCTCTGGTGTCTTCAACAGTAATGACTTGAGTGGCCTCTGTAGCATTACCACAAACATCTAGTGCTAACCAGGTGCGATTGATGGTATAGCTGCAATCTCCTTCTTCTATCGTTTCTGTGAAGAACACATCTTGAACTAGTCCACACGCATCAAATACGTTCGGCGTTGTAGGCTCAGGAATAAGATCACCACATTCAATGGTCAAGGAAGCAGGAACGCCATCAAAAACAGGTCCTTCTGAATCAATGATGTTTATTTCCCAAGTGCGGGCAGTAATGTTTCCGCAAAGATCGATGAAGAAATAGGTACGGCGAATAATTTGACTGCCAATGCACGTTCCGTTAAAAATGGATTCGAACATATCCGTAGTATAACTACTACAGTTTTCGATCACTTCAATAATCCCAGATTCGGCTGTTGGAATATCATCGCCACAAGCAAGGGTGAGGTTTTCTGGGAATGAAATAACCTGAGGAGCAATGGTGTCATTGATAAAGATGAGCAATGACAAGTTGGCTATATTCCCACAGTTATCGGTGGCGGTGTAATTACGTTCAATACCGCCAGCGCAGCCACTTTCTATAACTACATCGGTGTAAGTGATTTCTACGGACGAGCAGTTATCGGCTGCAATAGGGCTAGGAATGTTCCAATCTTCATTGCAGTTCACATTGATAAATGAAGGGTAGTTCTCAAATTGCGGAGCAGTAGTGTCCACCACAGTAATAGTTTGCGATTGCACATTGGTGTTGTTACAACCATCGTACGCAGTCCAGGTGCGAACGAGCGAATATCCGCAAGTGTTATTTGTTGTTTGCTCTGAGTAGTCAATAAACGTTTCTGCGCAATCATCATACACGATGGGGTCTTCGAAAATCAAAGGCTCATCGCAATTGATGGTGTAGTCTGCTGGCACGTACTCAAAGGCGGGCGCTGTATTGTCAAAAATGATAATGGTTTGAGTAAGCGTACTCACGTTTCCGCAGGCGTCAGCAGCTGAATAGAGGCGAAGTATGGTGTAGCTATTGGCGCATTCTCCGGCTATGATTTCATCAGCCCAAGTGATTGTTGTTTCAGAACACAAATCAAAAGCATCGACGGGAACAAAAGCAGGATTGGGAGCGTCGATACAACTTACCACTAGATCTTCTGGGAAAACGGTGAATTCTGGAGCAGTTGTATCTACATTGGTAATCACCTGAGTGGTAGAAGCGGTGTTTCCACAACCATCAGTGGCTGTAAAGGTGCGATAGGTGATAGAGCCGCAATCAGTAGTCACTATTTCATCAGAATAGGTTACTACCACAGAAGAACACTCGTCTTCGGCAGTGGCCATAATCACTTCGTTACTAGAAGCGTCACAAGCTGCCGAAATATCCGTTGGAACGAACGTAAATATGGGTTGCTGATTGTCTGAAACGGTGATCACTTGCTCGGCGCTTGTGCTATTGCCACAATCATCAATAGCGGTCCAAGTGCGAATGAACTGATAGCCACAGTCCGCGGGTACAGTGGTAGCCGTGAGGGCGACGGAAGCTTCACCACCACAATCGTCGATGGCGAACACAAATACATCTTGAATAGCATCACCACAATTCAGGGTGGTATTTTCAGGAATGCCATAAAGTGTTGGAGCCGTTTGGTCCGTAACACTTACTTCCCAATTGCGAGTTACAATGTTTCCGCAATCATCGGTAAGGGTATAGGTGTAAACGAGGGTATATGCACCGAGGCAACTTCCAGGAATCACGTCAGAAGAAACGGTCAATTGGGTATTAGAACAGCCATCAGCATAAGTAACGCCTGATTGCAACGGATCAGGAATAGAGGAACATTCTACTGCAGTATCATCAGGGAAGGTGATGAACACCGGCTGGCCTCCGCTCAGTTGGATCAATTGGCTAAATAGAGTAATGTTTCCGCAAGCGTCACTTACACTGTACTCACGTTGTAATTGACCACTGCAACCAGGAGATAAAACCTGATCCACAAAAGTGATGGTTACATCTGAACAAATATCTGATGCCTGAATGAAAACGCCTTGTTCCTCGCCGCAAGCCACCGTGATCGAACTTTCGCCAATCACTTGAGGGCTTTGAGTGTCTACTGAATGTATCGTTTGATCGCGGTATACTACTGCACCGCAGCCTTCCGCGCGGCATACATGTGTGAAACCTGCTACAGTACAATTGGCATTGATCTCGGAGCAGTTGCTATCCACATTCACATCACCGTGTCCACTTACTGCTGCGCCATTATACATTCCATTGTAGTAAAACCAACCGCTTATACCGTTGTTTCCGTTTTTGTTGTTTGCGGCCACTCCAGATTGAAATCCGAAATAGTAGTTGCTTGGTTTGTGAGAAAGTTGAATATGGCTGCCGCTAAGAGAGCCAATACCTTCGAGATACGCAAATCCTTCAGCTATTTCGTAATACATCCAATCTTGATGAAGGGTAGATGCCAAGTTGAAATCATCTTTATATCCTCTTCCTAAAGCTGACCACTGAGACCAGTTGCGGCCTGCGGTGAGCCAAATATTGGCTTCGAATTGAAGGGAGGGATCGGCACTACTTCGAATAACACCCCAAATACGAGCGGTACCGTCGCCATAGGCTTCAAATTGACCACCGTCAACAAAGTGCCAATTGTCGTTTCCAGGATAAAGACCAGGTAGCCAAAAAGCCCAATCGGGCCCTGGACCTACTGCTGTAGTGATTTCGCAGCTTTGAAGCAATGCTCCTGTTTCAGAAATGAAGGTGCTCACCTCCAAATCGCTGCAGCAATCGCTTGCAGCTTCACACTCTTCAAAAGCGGGAAGGGGCTCAGTACACGAAACGGTAATGTCGGGAGCTTCGTTAGTGAAGGTAGGTAAACATTGTTGGGCAGTGCTGGTAAAGGCACCAACCATAAAGACAATCAACAGTATCCAACGGAACTTTGATTCAGAGAAAAGTAAAGATTTTTTCACTGTTTAAGAAGGGTTAAGATTAGGTCAGCGGATTAAGCTAGAAAGATTTGAAAATCAAATATTTCTCTTTCGAAATAAGGTATTATTCTGCTTGAACCCTTTATACATGTTGCATTGTTTTTCAACGAGGTTTTTAACCAAAAAAGCGTACCGCAAAAAATGAAAAAGCCCGTCTTTACTGAAAGACAGGCTTTTTAAGGATTTGGGAATAAGAAGGTTATGAACCGACTCGCAGAGGGTTAGGCTTTTTTGCGCTCCAATACTTCGTCGATCATTCCATATTCTTTTGCTTCTTGAGCGATCATCCAATAATCACGGTCACTGTCGGCCCAAACTTTTTCATAGGTCTGTCCGCTCTGAACGGCGATGATATCGTATAGCTCTTTTTTCAATTTTTGAATTTCACGAGCAGTGATTTCGATATCCGATGCTTGACCACGCGCTCCACCAAGAGGTTGGTGAATCATTACACGTGAGTGCTTCAATCCAGTACGTTTACCTTTTTCACCTGCACAAAGCAATACAGCTCCCATAGAGGCAGCCATACCGGTGCAGATTGTAGCTACGTCTGGGTTGATGTAGTTCATGGTATCATAAATACCTAATCCAGCATATACACTTCCTCCTGGAGAGTTGATGTAGATCTGGATGTCTTTGTGGGCATCAGCACTCTCCAAAAAGAGCAACTGGGCCTGAATGATATTGGCGATATAATCGTCGATTTCGGTTCCCAAAAAGATGATACGGTCAGCCATCAATCGAGAGAATACATCTACCTCGCGGAAAGGCATGTTGCGCTCTTCGATTACTGTACGAGTCATATTTTCCGGACCGTAAACGTGCGAAATCACGTCATCTACCACTGTGCTGCTTATACCAATGTGTTTGGTGGCATAAGATTTAAATTCTTTACGAGTAATCATGGGTTGAGTCCTTTATTGGGAGCCAAAGTAGCAAGTCCAGCCGCTTTTTGTAGCGGCTTTACAGTTTTTATGAAACGTTCTATTGTTGGAAACCTCGGTTATTTGTCCAACGCCTTGATAATTCCGGCTTTTAAGCAGTTGGCTACCGCCGTTTCGTACTCCCAAATGCCTTCATTGCGCCGCTCTGCTATGCTCAACAGATCGTGCTCGCCATCGGCGAAGGAGAGCAAATGCATCATCCGATGAACCGCTGCTCGCTGTATGTCAGGCGATGCGGCGCTAGGATAAAGTCCTCTTTTTCCCATATTGGGTTCGCCAAATTGAACTTCATTATAGTAAAAGGCGTTTTGCTCGAAAGCCAAGGCTATATCCACATAACGATCAATGGTTTTTTCCAATGCGTCGAATGAGATAAATTGCTTATCATCTTTTGAAGTATGGTAATAAGCATAGCGCTGATAAGGTGTGCGCATCAATGAACCTACGGGTAGGTTAAAACCAGGGGAACAATACTGGCGCTCGTCACTGCCGCCTACAGCAAAAGGAAGCACTACGTATTCGTCCCCACGATAGCGGAGTACGTGCTCGGCCACCCGGTCTGCAAGACTGTCGCCTTTCTTCGATTTTTTATAATGAAAAATACCCGAATCGCCGCAGCAGGTAAGAACATAACCAGCAGTGAGTTTTTTCTTTAAATGGTCTCCTCGCTTGGCTAAAAACGCAATGATGCCTATGGTTTCTGGAGCGAGTATAAATCGATAGGTGTAGTGACGATCGGTCAATTTTGAAAGTCGCTCATAAATGCCCACTAAAGCTAATGGTCCGGATAGTTCATTATTGGCCATGCTAGGATGGCAGAGATAGCTGCTCAACAGAATTTCTTGATCTGTTTTGCCCGGTAAAACAACTTCGCCATACGTAAGGCTACCGTCTTTTAATTCGCTTTCGATCACCACTTCATAGGTGCCTTCTTGGGGCAAAAGATCAAACTCTTGTTGGGATAAACAAAATCCCCAATAAGGCTTGTAATAACTAGTGATGTAGGGAATCGCATCGGGTTGGGAAGCAAGAGTGTGCAAATGTGGCCTCAGTTCCTCAAAGTTCATCTTAGCATGCACGGGAGTAGAGTAGCCCACTACATGTAGGTTGTTCACTTTAAAGTCGGCCCACTTTTTTCCGTTGGGATCTATGATATAGGCATCCGTAATATTCCACTCTTGAGGAATCACCCAGTCAAACACAGCAGTGCCACTCGGTACTTCTGTTAATTCAAACGGAGCAATTTCTTGGAGTATTTGGAAAGATGAGCGAAGACCATTGCCAGTAATACTGCGGCAAATAGGCCAAAGTCGATCAAAGTAATTTTCTAGTTCAGTTGCTTTCATAGGGCTGTTCTCGCTCTCACCACACTGTCCATCCACCTTCTACTAGCATATTGTCGCCAGTTACATAAGAGGAGGCATCGGATAACAAATAAACCAAGGCACTGGCTACTTCGTGGTTGTAACTCAAGCGCTGAAGGGGTGAAAATCGAGCGAAATTTTTCTCAAATTGTTCTTCGTGATTGTTCCATACACCGTGCGGCGTGATCATATTCACACGCACCCCACGGGAGGCCCAATATGAAGCAAGGTAGCGCGAAAGCGCATCTACTCCTCCTTTTGAAGCCGAGTAGGCTGCGGGACATCCCAACGAAGTGCCCGTATAAAGATTCTGATTCGGCGCCACTACACTATATGTACTCGGGATGTTGACGATGCTTCCTCGTCCTTGTTCGGCTAGGTAAGAGCCAATGATTTGACAGGTTAAAAAGGTACCTTTCAAGTTGATTTCAACTACCGTATCCCAATTGTCTTCTGATACCGATTCGAAGGGCTCAAATTTTAAATGCGTTTTGTTTTGATGGCCATTCACTAAACCATGGATGCTTCCAAATTGAGCAATGACAGCATCTTTTAACGCGAGCACTTCTTCTCGTTTGGCCACATTGAGCGCAAATCCCATCATCTCTCGACCATGACGCTCAGTGAGAGACGCCGCAAATTTTTCAGGTTCGGCTTGAGGTATATCTGCGGCCACAACGGTAGCTCCAAATTGTGCAATGGCCTCACAAAATGCACGGCCAATGAGCCCGCAAGCGCCAGTAACAACAATGATTTTATCGGTTAACTCAAACTTCTTTCGAAAGTCGATTTCAAAAGGATTGGTTGTTCTTTTTTGATCCATAGTGATTATATGAATTTGCGAAATACGGGTTTGATTGGTTCACCTTTCAAGTATTTCTCATATCCTTCTTCGAGTCCTTTTTTATAAATGCGGCATGATTCGTCGATGGCTTTGAGTATGTATTGTACATCATCTTCACTATGTGAAAAATGCGGGCAAAAAATGCCTTGGAAGAGCACACCACGTTTAATCATCTCTTGATGAAAAAGAGTACGCAGCCCAAAGGAGTTATTTCCTTCATGATCGAAATAGCCGAGAGAGGCATGCCAGTTAAACTGCATGTTGCGTATGGAATGCGACAATCCATGCGAAGCAATAATTTCTTTGGAACCATCAATGAATTGTTGACCCAGAGCTTGGTTATGTCCAACTACATCATGTTTCTCGAATTCATCCATAGTCGCTAATCCTGCGGCGATGCTAGAAGTTTCGCCGCCATGCGTGGTGCTAATAAGGAAAAGTTTTTCAGCGCCTGTATTGCGAATACCACCCAGCTCCATGACTTCTTTTTTTCCTGTCAAGCAGCAAAACGAAAAACCATTAGCGATGCCTTTTCCCCAGGTGGTCATATCAGGCACCACATTATATTTTTTCATCGATCCTGGAAAATCTGTTTTATATCCAGTAATCATTTCATCCATTATCCAAAGTGTGCCATGCTGATGAGCCATATCAATCGCATCGCGCAAGTAGTTTTCAGGAAGCACGTTGAATTTTTCCGGCTCAGAAATCACGCAAGCAATCTGATTGGGGTACTGAGCAAAAAGCTCTCGGAGAGAATTGATGTCGTCTGACTTATAGGTTACAGTTAAGTTCGAAATATCAACGGGAATTCCACTTTTTACATCGGTACTTCCAATGAACCAATCGTCATAGCTGTAGAAAGGATGATCTATAGGGCGAGCCACGAGTTTTCGGCCGGTATAAGCACGAGCGAGTTTGACGGCGGCAGTAGTGACAACGGATCCGTTTTTAGCGTATTTAATCATGTCGTGTTTGCCTACTAAACTGAGAAAACGCTCTGCCATTTCACGCTCAATAATGGAAGGTCGTGAAAAGTTGTTTCCCTTGCTCAATTCGGCAATCACTCTCTCGTTAACAGGGCCGTAGGCATGACCCAAGCTTACGGAGGCAAGTCCGCTCAAACATTCGATGTATTCGTTACCATCTTCATCCCATACGTGCGATCCTTGTCCTCTCACTATAGAAGCAGGCGAGAGCACGGGGAATTGATCGTCTCCTTTCGAATACGTATGCGCACCTCCAGGAATAAGATCGTGGATGTGTTGACGGTAGTCGTCACTTTTTTCAAATTGGGTAATGTTGCGCAGGGCAACATCGTTGTATGAAGTATTAGACATGCTTGTCTTCTTTCAAAGATTTTTTATAACCAGCATTAATTTCACTTTCGGCATTGAGCAAAAGTATTTCAGGATGCTGCTGCAATACATCCATCACTTCTGGTATGGAAAAGTCTTGGGTGTCTTTCAAGTGTTGAAAGATCGCTTCTACTGCGGCAAAATCCTGCGCTGTATCAACAGATAATTTATGCTGATAGGCGGGGTGAAATTTTTTCCAGCCACAAGAGAATTTTCCACTGTATTTGATGAAGGGAGTAACGTGTTCACGCTCACTTAGCAACTTTGCTTCTTTCCATGCTGTCTCCAAAGCGTTGAAGCGAAACACTTCTACATCAAAACCATCTTCTAGATAATCTGGCTCGTTGTTCGAATTGGAAAAGTAATCTTTGCTGGATTTTATAAATTCCTCGATCACAAAATCGACTACACGAAAGGAGTTCAAGGGACAATCGCTCGTCACGCGAATAACGGTATCCGGAGAATAGGGAAGAGCCGCTTGGTAATAACGGTCTAGAACGTCCCATTCTGATCCGCGATAACAGTTAATACTATTGCTTTCACAATAGGAGGCTATGGCGTCATCTTCGGCATTGGTGGTTGTAGCGACTACAAGTTGATCAACCAAAGAAGAGCGCTTCATTCGGTCAACCAAATGTTGAAGAATGGTTTTACCTGCTAAAGTTTTTAAAACTTTCCCGGGTAATCGCGAAGAACCCATTCGCGCTTGTATGATCAAAAGATTCATTTAATCGGCTGCCGTTTAGAATAACAAAGATGCTCAATTTTCTTGGAGAAAACAGCGTAAATGTCAATTCTTACGACTTCTTTTTTGCAGACTTGGTAGCACCGTGTTTTTTCTCCAACGCACCTTTAAATTTTGTCATCTCATCGTTGTTGTTCGTGAGATTATTGTGGTGACGTCTGTAGCGGTATAAGGGCAGCACAATGTTGTAAATGTTGTAGCTTTTCTTCCAACGGATGCGTAAATCTTCTTCTTCGCGGGCTCTAAAACTTTCGTCATACAAGCCTATATTATACAAGTAGTCCTTGCGAAACATGATGCCACACGCGATAGGATGAGTTTCCGCGTTCAAGTGCTCAAGATGTTTACCTTTTTCATCTACAAGCATATAGTCGGTAGAAACAGCGTCAATGGTATTGTTCTCATAGAGATATAAGCGCTGCACGCGGAGGAGTTCGCGGTGGATGTAATCATCGGCATCAAGGAATACAATAAACTGTCCCTTTGCTTTTTTTATCCCAAAGTTGCGGGCGCCGCTGAGTCCCAAGTTTTGTTCGAGGTTAAAAACGCGCACTACATCTTTGTAATTCTCGAGAATATCAGGCGTTCGATCTGTACTGGCATCATTGACAACCAAAATTTCAAAGTCTTCTTTTGATAACGATTGATCAAGAGCACTGCGTATAGCGCGCTCCACATAATGCCCGTAATTGTACGTTGTGATAATCAGTGAAATCATCGTTCAGTCAGTTAGTCCGATTTCTTGGAGCGTTTAGACTGTTTTTCTTTTGGATCTTCACCATAACCATAGCCATATCCTCCATAACGGTATCCATTGCCATAGCTATATCCATAACCGTATCCGTAGCCATAACCGTAGCGGTAAGCATATTTACCGTAATAGTATTTCCAACGTTTTTCTTTCACGTTGTTCAATACCAAACAGTTGTTTCGGAGGTTATTTTGATTAAGTACATCTTCTAGGAAACGAACACCTTGTTTAGTAGCCTTTTCGGTGTTCAAAATGAAGATACCGTAGTGAACTTTTTGAAGCAATACCAAGGAGTCACTGATCAGCATCAATGGCGGCGTATCCACGATCACATAGTCATAAATAGATCGGAACGTTTCTAAAAGTTCATCTACTTTTTTATTCAAAATCAATTCCGAAGCGTTCGGTGGAACAGGGCCTGCTGTTACTACATCAAGGTTTTCTACCTGTGTAGGCATTACAGAATCCAAAATATTGGTACGCCCAATCAAGAAGGATGAAATACCGCTCACGTTCTGTAAACCGAAAGTCTTGTGAATTTTCGGTTTGTGCATATCGAAGTCGAGGATAATGACCTTCTTACTTGCTTTGGCCAGTACCGTAGCCATGTTGGCCGATACAAAGGTTTTACCTTCCCCAGGGTGAAGTGAAGTGATCAAGATGATCTTTCCGCCTGGATCAGGAAGTATGTACTGCAGGTTTGTACGCATGGAGCGGAAAGCCTCGCTCACGTTACTACGTGGACTGTTCTGAAGCACCAGTGGTTGTTCGTCGCTGTCTTGGTAGTGTGGAATGCTACCCAAAAGCGAAATCTTCGTAATACTTTTTAGTTCTCGGGTATTCTCAATACGTTCAAAGAATACGGCGCGGATAAGACCAACGATGAAGGAGATTAAAACACCAATACCCAAAGCCAGATAAATGATTCCTTTTTTGTCTGGGCCCACCACACCAATGCTTCGTGCTCTCTCGATTACGCTCGTCTGCGGAATGATAGCTGCTTTGGCAATAACCGTATTGGCTTTCTTCTCCAAAAGGAAGGTGTATAATCCTTCGTTAACGTTTAGTCGACGCTCGATACTCAAAAGGTCGCGCTCAGATTTGGGGATCGAAGAAAGTTTTGCTTCCAAACTGCTAATCTGACGCTCCACATCCTTGATACGCGAGTTAATCGCAATCTTGGTGTCACGAGTGTAGCGGAATATGCTTGTGCGAATGGCTTTGATGGTAGAGTCAATTCGATTAACACGAGAGTCCACCTCAGTAACGTCTACCAACAAACTTGAGCGCTGCTGACCAAGGTTAAACAACTCCTGAATCAAATTACGCAAGGTTCCATCTTCACCTTCGAGATAGTTCATTGGAGGAATGGAGTTATTGTCTTTTTCAGTCAATAAGAATTTTTCCAATGATCCAACGGCCTCATAACGCAATTGTAATTTCCTTCGGTCCAAATCGGCCTGAGTCAAGGCATCAAATGCGGCCACTTGTTCTTGGTCAAGGTCTAGAATGTCGCGTGCATCTTTGAAATCATCCATCGCTTTTTCGAGCGAGTCCATGATCAAAACGATTTCATCCAACTGACGATCGATGTAGGTCTGTGTATTCTCGTTGATCGCGATTTGATTCTCTAGTGTAAAATCGATATACACTTGAGCAAGCGTGTCAAGGAAAATTTTTGCTCGAGTAGCTAGTTCGTCCTTGCAAGTAAGGGTTAAAATACTGGTGTATTCTACGTTCTCAATTTCCAAATTCCTTTTATACTTTCCAATGAGATAGTTTTGGCTATGCACTTGAAATTGGAAGTTCTGTTCTTTTACAGAAGGCAACCAAGATTCATCCACTAAAGGAGAAAGATTGAGTTGAATGGAAATATTGCCGTCTTCGAAAAGCTTTCCAAACTCAAGCGTATGAGAAATCTCTTGATTGTTGAGTTTGTAAGAAAGCGTGTAATTCTTTAGATCGATCACCTTGATTTTGATGTCTTGGTTATAAAGCGATCCATCTAGTTTCTGCCAATCGCACACGATGTCGAAAGCGGAGAATTTTTCTACCTGCGATGTCTTTAATCGACCAACAATGAAGTAACTAATCGAAAAATCAACCTTTTCTAATACAGACTTAATCAAATCATGGGAGGAAAGAATCCTGCGCTGGTTGGTAACGTCTTGTAGTAAAGAATAATAACCAAGTTCGGAGTAAATCTGATTTTGATAGTCATAGGTATCCGATGACTTTAAGAGAATCTCCGTTTTTGCAGCGTAAATATTTTGGAGTCGGTGCGAGTATAAGTACGCAATGATGAGGGCCAAAATGGCGAATAGCAGCACAATGTGCCAGTTTTTACTTGCAAACTTGATTATGGGACGCAAATCATCTGCGTCCAAAAAGTTGGTCTTTTGTTCTGCCATATACTTTAAAGCGGCTGCTAATATAATGCGGATGTGGTTTTTTTCAGCCGAGGAAAGCTATCGGATGATAAGATTAAACAAAATGGTGTCTTTTTGCGAATCCTTTTTTACCTTTGGGGCTCTTATCCGATTTGAAACATGAAAAAGCTGCTCATCACCATCTGTTTTTTGAGTTTGGGTGTAGTATTCTTCGCTCAGCCTCCTTCGCCTCCTGCCGGTGGTCCTCCATGCGGTGGTCCTTTTGGTGGTGTATGCCCTATTGATGGCGGCGTTAGCTTCCTCATAGCTGCTGGTTTAGCTATGGGAGGAAAAAAAGCTTATGATATCAGTCGCAAAAAGGCTAATTAATTAGCGTGTCCCCCTTTATTCGATTTCTATTATTCGCCTCTGTTCTATATTTAGGATGGTATGGGGCGTATGAGTTCTACCTCAAAGAAAAAACACACATCGATCTGTATGTGATCGATAATTTAGTTTTCCTAGCCGAAGGAATGCTTCGGGCTATTGGTTTTGATTTAGTCGATTTTTCTCAAATTGATGGTCAGTGGCGAAATCACATGGCCATCGTCAATACTCCCGGTGTTACCATTGGCGCCCCTTGCGACGGAATTGTTCTATTCGCCTTGTTCGTGGTATTTGTAGTCGCTTTTCCTGGCCCTTGGAAGCACAGAGCGTGGTTCATCCCCTCCGGTCTTCTTATTATACACCTACTCAACGCCATGCGTGTCGCGGCATTGACAATCATCGTTTATTGGAATGAAAAATGGCTTTCATTTAATCATGATTACACATTCACTATCGTCGTGTATTCTGTCGTGATGGTGCTGTGGTGGTGGTGGATCAACGGTTTTTCTGATATCCGCAAAAAAGCCAGCGCATGAAAGCAAGATTGATCCTTGTCTATCTCTTCATTTTCGTAGCCTTGGGTTTTTTACAAGAGTTGCTCAAAGTCAATATCAACTATCAGATTGAAGTGGGCGATTCTATTCCTGGTTTTTTCGATGCTTCTCCCATAGAGCGCAATGAAATGCTGGAAGAGCGATTCGTTTATGCGCCTTTCGATTATTACTATAGTCATGCATCAATCGAAGCGCTGAGCTACTTTTCTAGAGGTCAATTGGTAATGATGAAATGGGCGCTGACATTGGGTTTAGTTACGCTTTATTATTTCCTGAATACCCGAGTTGTAAAATTACTGGTACAAGGTCAAAGAGCAGTAAAGGTGCATTTAGGCTTGTATGTCGCCCTGTTTGGCTTCAGTCTGGGTATTTTCTTAATCGGAAAAATTATCGGCATGCAGGAATCAGCTTATGCCATAAGTAGAAAAATTGTGGGTTTTTTGGAAAGCCCTATTTCAATAGCATTTATATGGGCTGGATATAAGCTCGAGCAACTCCAAAAAGGGAAGGAATCATGAAAGAACTAAAAGATATGCCAGGGCACAGCAGATTGTGGGTCTACACCTGCAATCAACCCATCGAAGGAGAGTTAAAAACCCAGATTGAATCGGAAATGAAATCCTTCATTACGGGTTGGTCCTCTCATGGAGCAACGATGAATGCGCTTGCCGAAGTGGTCAATAAGTTCTTCCTCATCATTGCTCTGGATGAATCATCGGCTGGGGCAAGTGGATGTGGTATTGATAAATCAGTCAAAAAGATTCAGGAACTCGAACACAAGTTGGGAATTCAACTGTTAAACCGTCAATTAGTAGTCTTTGAAAACGAAGGGACGCAACAGGTACCGCTTCACCAGTTTTGGGCGATGAGAAAGGCGGGTTTAATCAATGGTAATACTTTGGTTTATAACAGCTTGGTTAAAAATATAGCCGAGTATAAAGAGTCGTGGTGTGTTCCTTTTGATTTATCATGGCACAAAGACGTGTGGGGTAGGTAGTTTTACTTTTGGAACTTGTTCATTATCATTTTAGTAATTCAGATAACGGGCTGTTTTTTGTAGGCTTTCAACCATTAGTGGAAAAAAAAATCAGCCTTCTACGCTGAAATTTCAATTTATAGCCCTACTTTTCGCAAGCTTTTCCTACTTACTTAACCGACGCTAGCTATGTTCTTTTCACTAGTTTTCGGTACGTTAATAGAGCCTTTGCAGGCTTGGAAATGCGACTTGTTGTGTACGTTTTAACCAAACCAAAACCAAATACTATGAAAAGGTTTTTTACTAAATTGTCGTTTCTTTTGACTGTTGGGGCAGCATTGCTGTCAACAACAGGATGGGGACAGACTACTTGCGGAACGGCCGTGCCGTTGGCTTGTGGTTCAGCCCACGTAACTGGCAACACAGTCGGTGTAGCCAATGATAACGCTGGCTCAGGCGCAGGAACTTGCGCAGGGGTAACTGTTATCGCTAATGGTCAGTACTGGTACTCAATTACCGCTCCTTCAAACGGTAACATTACTCTTTCTACTGACTATGCGGGAACTGATTACGATACGCGTATCAACGTGTACACTGGTTCTTGTGGTGCTCTTACTTGCGTGGCCGCTGACGATGATGGTGGTGTAACCTTTGTAAACGGATGGACATCTGTGGTGAATTTCAATATCACTGCAGGTACCACATACCTTGTTCGTGTAGGTGCTTACAGCCTTGCTGACGAAGGTAGCTTTGAAATGTCAATCGAATGTCAATTGGCTTCTGATGGCTGTACAGATAACACTGCGTGTAACTACAGCGCTGAAGCTACAAACGATGATGGTTCATGCTGCTATGACAACTGTCTTACCATCAA
>JBDKGH010000098.1:0-14925 GCA_039798265.1 Bacteroidota bacterium
TAATAGTTGTAACACCAAGACCAAACACCGTTGAAGGAACCGCATTAATACCAGTCGCAGCAGATGTAGCAGTTGTTGCACCAGTCAACGTATAAGTCAAAGTAGTTACCGAACAGTTATCAGCGTAAGATGGTACGGCAGGTGTAGCAGTGTAAGTGCAAGTTCCAGCGGTAACGTTAGCTGTGATGTTCGCAGGACAAGTGATAGTTGGATTAATGTTATCAGTAACGGTAACGGTGAAGTTACAAGTAGCAGTATTACCTGCAGCATCAGTAGCGGTGTAAGTAATGGTTGTAACGCCAAGACCGAACACGGTAGATGGAACCGTATTGATACCTGTTGCAGCTGATGTCGCGGTTGTCGCACCAGAAAGGGTATAGGTCAATGCTGTCACCGAACAGTTGTCAGCGTAAGTTGGAACGGCAGGTGTAGTGGTTGCGGTACAAGTGCCCGCTGCTACATTAAGAGATACGTTCGCAGGGCAAGTGATGGTTGGATTAATGTTATCGGTAACCGTCACAGTGAAGTTACAAGTTGCGGTATTACCTGCTGCATCTCGCGCTGTATAGGCTACTGTAGTTACACCCAATCCGAAAACGCTAGATGGAACAGTATTGATACCTGTTGTAGCTGATGTCGCGGTTGTCGCACCAGAAAGGGTATAGGTCAATGCTGTTACCGAACAGTTGTCAGCGTAAGTTGGAACGGCAGGTGTAGTGGTTGCGGTACAAGTGCCCGCTGCCACGTTAAGAGATACGTTCGCAGGACAAGTGATAGTTGGATTAATGTTATCAGTAACGGTAACAGTGAAGTTACAAGTAGCAGTATTACCTGCTGCATCAGCAGCGGTGTAAGTAATGGTTGTAACGCCAAGACCGAATACGGTGGATGGAACAGTATTGATACCTGTTGCAGCTGATGTCGCGGTTGTCGCACCTGTTAGAGTGTAAGTCAATCTAGTTACCGAACAGTTATCGGCATAGACTGGAAGGGCAGGTGTACTTGTCGCGGTACAAGTGCCAGCTCCCACGTTAAGTGAGGCATTGGCAGGGCAGGTGATTGTGGGGTTGACGTTATCTACAACGGTAATAGTGAATGCACAGGTATTGACCATTCCATTAGCGTCAACAATGATGTAAGTAATATTACTTACGCCAGTATTGAAGTTGCGTGTGCCAATATTGTTAATTCCTGTCACGGGAGATGCGGCTACAGTCGCTCCAGAGGATATCCAAGTTAACTGGGCTATGCCACAGTTATCACTCGTAGTTGCATTTGGAACTGTTACGGTTGCGTTGCAACTACCTACATTGGTGTTGGCTGTGATGTTTGCAGGACAAACTATAGTGGGAGGTGTGATATCATTAACCGTTACTGTAAATGAACAGGTGGCCGTGTTACCAGATGCATCACGGGCGGTGTAAGTAACGGTTGTTATTCCAACGTTAAAGGTTGAGGTCCCGAGATTATTAATGCCAGTGTTTCCAGATGATCCTGTTGTTGCTCCAGTTAGTGCCCAAGTAAGTGTTGTTACTCCACAGTTATCTGTTGCTGTTGGGTTAGGAGTAATAACTGACGCCGAACATGCGCTAGAAGACGCAGAAACAGTAATGTTTGAGGGACAAACTATACTTGGTAGTGTGTTGTCAACTACGGTTACCGTTGAAGTACAAGTTGAGGTATTTCCGTTAACATCTGTTACGGTTAAGGTCACTGTATTCGGACCCAAATTGGCACAGGTAAAAAAGAATGGATTTACCGTTACGCTCGCTATGCCACAATTGTCAGAACTTCCATTGTTCACTTGTGAAGGACTGAGTAAAGCAAAACTAGGAATAGATGTAACAAAATTGTTTCTAACGATTCCCGATGCTCCACCAGTAGAACCACGTGTAGACGGTCCCGCGCCTTCTACACCAGCGCTTCCACCATTGGTATTGACGGTTAAGTTAGACGGCAACGTAGCTCCTGAGTGCCACACTAAACCTCCTCCTCCTCCAGCTCCTGTGCCATGAAGAGCTTGACAGCCTCCACCATTTCCACCGTTTACATTGATGGGTAAAGAGGCGCTTACAGTATTCGTTTGAATGATAACACTACCACCAGCTCCTCCTCCTCCGCCGCCATCATTGGCAGCGGTTGCAGCATTTGCTCCTGCTGAATTGATAGAAAATCCGTTGGGAACTATGGTGTTGGCTTGTATGATGATGATCCCTCCACCATCTCCTCCAGCGGTCGCACTGTTGTCGTTTTGATGACCGCCTCCACCACCTCCGCCAAGGAATATGCGATTGTTGTTTATTGCTGTTGCTAAGGAGCTTCCAGAAACACCTCCAACATTCGTAGCGCCACAAAAATCTGTACCGCCTGAGCCACCATTTCCTCCATTGGCTCCGCCTCCGCCACCTGTATTGGTATCATTACCTCCGCCTCCTCCATTCACAATTCTTCCTCTTCCAGAATTTTGACTTACTCCTGAAACTAATTGCGGTATAGCTACACTTTCTCCTTTCTCTCCCGAAAGTCCTGAGGGACTTGCATATACAAATCCGCTAACACCAGGGCAACCATCAAAGAAATTAGTTGAACGTGCTCCTCCTCTAAATCCATTGCCTTGAGCGCTAATGTTGGCATTCATCGTCAAAGTTCCTGTTGCCTCAAACGCTAACACTCCTCCTGTACTTCCATTCCAATCAAACGGTGTAAGTGTGCCTGAAACAATGACGTTATTGTACTCGGGTATTCTTACGAGCTGCACAGAGCCTGCTACATCATAAGTGTTAGTAAGGTTTTGTTGAAGCGTTATAACGTTACCAGCGATACTTAAAATTCTAGTAAATTCATAGTTACCTGCATTTCCTATGCTCACTAAGTTTCCATGATTCAAATCATTTGTCCCCGTGTAGGTAGCACCTTTCATCTGTATAACCAGTACTTTTTCGCCTACAGCAAAGGGTGCAGCCGAGCCTGTTGTGGTCCCAATGGTGACACTATTTGATCCTAGTGCGGTAACGGGAGCATATGTATTAATAATACCCGAGATCGTGGCATTGGATAAATTGGTTGCGGTTACTCCTAGTGGCAAGGTTACATTTTGACAAATGGCCGTGGGGGCTATGTTGTCAATTACAGTTACTGTGTATGAACAGTTGGCTGTATTTCCCGTCGCATCTCGTACTGTATAACTGACTGTAGTAACACCTGTGTTGAAAGTAAAGGTTCCTAGGTTATTAATTCCTGTTGTTGGTGACGAACCCGTCGTGGCTCCGCTCAATACCCAAGTCAATCTCGTTACTCCACAATTGTCATTTACGGTTGGGTTAGGTGTGGCTATAGAAGCCGTGCAACTCCCTGCTCCAACATTTGCCGTAATATTCGCTGGGCAGCTAATGGTTGGATTGATGTTTTCATTTACCGTTACCGTAAAAGAGCAAATCGCACTATTCCCTGAGGCATCTCGAACTGTATAGGTTACAGTAGTCACTCCAACGTTAAACACAAAGGTCCCCAAGTTATTGATACCAGTACTCGGCGATGATCCTACTGTGGCTCCGGTTAAGGCCCATGTTAATAGCGTTACTCCGCAGTTATCCGCTCTCGTTGGATTGGGCGTAACAACTGATGCGCTGCAGGATCCTGCACCGGCATTTGTGGTAATGTTCGCCGGACATGTTATCGTGGGATTGATGTTCTCGTTTACTGTTACGGTATAAAAACATGTGGAACTGTTACCCGCTGCATCCCTAACTGTATAAGTAACAGTTGTCACGCCAGTATTGAATACAAAGGTTCCTAAGTTATTGATTCCCGTTGTTGCTGATGCTCCAGTACTAGCGCCAGTTAAGGCCCACGTCTGAACTGTTACACTGCAGTTATCGCTCGCTGTAGGATTAGGAGTTACTACAGAAGCTGTGCAGGTCCCCGCCCCAACATTCGTTGTAATGTTCGAAGGACATGTAATAGTAGGATTGATGTTATCCGTTACTGTTACAGTGAATGAACAGTTAGAACTATTATTGGAAGCGTCGCGGACAGTGTAAGTAACAGTGGTTACTCCAACGTTAAATGTAAATGTCCCGAGGTTGTTAATCCCCGTTGCTGGTGAACTGGCTGTTGTTGCACCTGCTAATGCCCAAGTGAGTTGGTTTACCGCACAGTTATCTGATGTGGTGGGGTTAGGTGTCGTTACTGATGCTCCACAACTTCCTACATCTACTGTAGTCGTTATATTGCTCGGACAACTGATGATTGGTGGAATATTCTCGGTTACAATTATGTTTGTGTTACAGGTGGAAGTTAGACCACTTGGTGTGGTCCCGGTCCATGTTACTGCAGTTGTTCCCAAAGGGAAAGTGCTAGGCGCATTATTCGTGATGATATCTCCAGCACAAAAATTAGTAAGTGTCGGAATTGGAAGGATAGCTGTAGCAGCACAGGAGGAAGGATCACTGTAGCGAATGATCAGGTTATCAATACCATAAGATTCATCGTCAACTGCTTGATCCAATAAACATCCAAAGCCCAACTTCATTGTCGGGTTCCCATCATTAATCGTTAGTACAACACGAACGATTTGATCATTCCAACCCCCAAATCCAATGTTAGTGGCAGTGCCAATGTTAGTGGCGGTCCAACTGACTGATCCCGTTGTCCCCGAGTTGTTCACCAGTGGGTTCCATGAAGCAACTTGCACATCATTGATGAATATGCGGAATGCTTCACCATCCCATGAGTCTAGTCGGTATAAATCGAATTCAACTACTTTACTATTGGTTCCGGGTAGCGTATACGTCTTATTGGGTCCTTGGACTCCGCCATTGCCAGGAAATCGCCCTAAGAATCGAGACCAAACTGAAGCGGTTGTGGTGTTATCACTCCATCCTGTTGCGCCAGCTTCAAAATTCTCAAACGTTGTGCTTCCTGCAGTTAATGATGTAGAGGTCGGGCAAGTGATTGTTGGAGTTACGGCATCTGTTACTGTTACTGTAAAGGAACAGTTACTGGATAAGTTTCCCGCCTGATCAGCCGCATTGTAAGTAACGGTAGTGGTACCTACTGGAAATACACTTCCGCTAGGAAGGCCTGTTACAAGATTGGCCGTAACGCAATCAAATTCGACAACAAACGGTAAGCTAGATCCTCCTTGGTCATCCCAGTTTGTGCCACTCCAGTTGATCAACATGTAATCTTGGTTCCCCGAATTGTTGGGTTCTCCTCCAGCCCAGCTCGTATAAATAACTGGTTCACCTGTTACCCAAACCCACGTTCCTTCAACGGCCTCATCCGTCAATCCTGACCAATGTTGCCCAATTCCTGACAAAAAGCTGTTTTCTCCGGCTGATGATATGGTTACTAAGTGTGCACCTAAAGATTGGGCTGTGGTATTGGCTGCTGGCCAGGTGGAATTGCTATTCGATCGAAAATAAGTGTGTCCGTTATAAATACCTATTAGGGTATATCCAGGAATACTGGCCGGAGCGCAAGACGAACAGTTATCGGCTACATCTATATTGTAATTTACAACGGCTCCACAAAGCCCTGCTGTCTCTGCCACTGTTATGTTTGCCGGACAAGTTATCGTCGGCGGTATACTTTCATTGGTATAATAAATCCGCATGGTAATATGGTCAACCCTGCTCAGTGCATTGCCACCTCGAGCTGATATTCCCACTCCAAACGTGCTGGCGTTTACGTCGCTCCCGAGAACAGTGCCTAAACCCCACATGTCTCCAGGACCGCCGTAAACCGTCGCAGCATCCGTTGTGCCCCACTCTGTTGAGGAGGCTTTATTATTACCAACAAAACTTCCACCCATCGTTAGTCGAACAGAAGTGTCTACAAAATCAACATTGTTAAATGCAACAGCAGCCAACACTTGCTGGTTGGCTGTTCCTGTAAATGTTACTGTTGGGTTTTCGGTAGCCGCTGTTGCGATGACCTTGGTTGCTCCCTGTGTGGTCATAGTGGTTGCATTGGCCTGATCAAAGCCCTCCGTAAACCCACTATTAATGGCATAGCTACCATTCGCTCCCATCGTGGCACTGGTGAGTATAAAATCCCCAACTCCAACGGCCAATCCAGTAGCACCAAAATTGACTGTCCCGCCTGTACTACTATTACTTGCTGTGCTGATAATCGGATTAACCTGGTCAACGTTGTTAAGCGTTACTGCCCCTATACGCGCATTAAAACTGCTCGCTGCACCGCCTCCGTATGTTACGTTAATCGCACTTCCACTCGCAGCTGTAATGCCTGCATCATTTAAATACCAGATCTCTGTTCTATTATAAAATGTTCCTACAGGACCAGCAACGCGTTCAACAATCTTGGTCATGTTTTGACCACCATAAGTGATTGAACTAACATTGCGATCAGCATTGGCATTCTCTATTGAAACGGTAACCACCAATACACGGTTGTTACCAGCTCCCGAAGTGTGCGAACCATTCGATGTCCAACCATTCAATATACCAATGGCCGGTTTAGCAGCCGTAGATTTTTCTATTGATACTTCAATACCAGTAACCAACGCGCATGGAGGTACGGCCATTGAAAAGTTTGTAGCTGTCAAATAATTGGAAGTCGCTGTGAAATTTCCAGTCGCATAATTGTCATTCGACGACTGATTGTTGTTCTGGTTTGACCATGCCTGTGTGCCCACCGAAGTGTCATTGCCAGAGGTAGCAGGGTTGCGCGGCCCTGCCGATTGTGCAGAGAGGTCTACACTTGCCAAAAAAAGGTAGACCATAGCACCGATGAGGTACAAATACACCTTGGTTTTGGTTAAAATAGAATTAGCGTTCATAAAACGAACTTCAAAATTTGTTTAAGCTGTAGGCGGGTTTAGTGTCCCGGTTTACCACGATAATACCCAGTTTTACTAATGATCTAGAGAAATGCAAATGCTGTTGATCACCAAGAGGAACAGGGAAGGTATCTGGTTGGTAACACCAATCCCGACAACCTGTTCCAAAAAATGGAATATTTATCTAGTATACGGACGTAAAAAAACTAACGATTAAGACACCAATAGAACCATTAAAGAAAGGTTTTAAAGAGAGATGTGTTCATTTCTAAACTATTGTTAATCAGTGAATCCTGCGCCGAACGAAGCTTTATCAACGAATCTCCTTATCTTCGCGCGTCCAAAATTTATGACAGGCTATGAGCCAATCCTACCCAGAACCCAAACATCTCAACTTATCTGCTGTGGCGAAAACCGTTGCAGAGAATTGGGAGGCTAATAATATCTTTAGTAGAAGCGTTACCGAACGTCCAGAAAATAATTCTTTCGTCTTTTACGAAGGGCCACCGTCTGCAAACGGACTACCAGGTATTCACCACGTTATGGGCCGAACGATTAAGGATATCTTTTGTCGTTTCCAAACCTTGAAAGGCAAAAGAGTAGCGAGAAAAGCAGGGTGGGATACCCACGGCTTACCTATCGAATTGGCTGTAGAAAAAACACTCGGTATCAAAAAGGAAGATATCGGAACTAAAATTTCTGTCGAAGACTATAATAAAGCCTGTCGATCAGAAGTAATGAAGTATACCGATAAATGGGAAGAACTAACCCGAGTTATGGGATATTGGGTCGATATGAAAGATCCTTACATCACCTATGACAATAAGTACATCGAGTCTGTGTGGTGGTTGTTAGGTCAATTGCATCAACAAAATCTCCTCTATAAAGGATACACCATTCAACCGTATTCACCTGCCGCAGGCACTGGGCTTAGTTCACATGAATTAAATCAACCGGGCTGCTACAGAGAGGTAAAGGATACTTCCGCCATTGCTCAATTCGAGTTGATCAATAAAAACGATTTAAATCTTACAATTTCTTCTGAGAAAGCGTTCTTTCTCGCGTGGACTACCACGCCTTGGACGCTTCCCTCAAATACCGCGCTCGCCGTGGGTAAGGATATCGAATATGCTGTTGTTGAAACATTCAACCCATACGGTCATCAACTCATTACAGTGGTACTAGCAACTAATCTACTTGCAAAGTATTTTCCTGAAAAAAATGCATCACTGCCGTTTGATGAGTATAAACCAGGAGATAAAAATGTACCTTTTAAAATAATTGGTACGAAAAAAGGAAGCGATTTAAATGGATTGAAATATCATCAATTACTTCCTTTTGCGCAACCTATCGATGGCGACGCTTTTCGTGTGATCATAGGTGATTTTGTCACCACAGAAGATGGTACAGGTATCGTGCACATTGCGCCGAGTTTCGGTGCTGACGACTTTCGTGTGGCAAAACAAAATGGTATTGGTTATTTGACATTAGTGGATAAAAGAGGTCGTTTTTTACCTGAAGTAAAAGACGATGTTTTTCTCTACGGCGAAGAGTTTGTGAAAGAGGATTATTACTCGGAAACAGAAAAGGAAGTTGAGCTAAATATCCAAAAGGAAAAACTCGCAGGTTTCATAAAAGATACGTCTAATCTCAAGTATTTGAGCGTAGATGATCGTATCGCTTTGAAACTTCAAAATGAAAACAAGCTCTTCAAAAAAGAAAAATACGAGCACAATTACCCGCATTGCTGGAGAACGGACAAACCTGTGTTGTATTACCCTCTCGACTCATGGTTTATTAGGGTAACTGCGAAAAAGGAAAGAATGGTAGAACTCAATAAAACCATTGAGTGGAAGCCTGAATCAACAGGAACGGGTCGTTTCGGTAATTGGCTAGAAAATGCAAATGATTGGAACTTATCTCGATCTCGTTTTTGGGGTATTCCTCTTCCTATTTGGCGAACCGAAGATGGTACAGAAGAAAAATGTATCTCTTCTGCAGAACAGCTTAAAAGTGAAATCGATAAAAGTGTCGCTGCAGGATTAATGCCTTCAAATCCATTAGGAAGTTTTGTACCGAACGATCATTCGGCAGATAATTATAATTCGTTCGACTTGCACAAACCTTATGCAGATCAAATCATCCTTCTCTCGGCTAACGGTCAACCAATGAAGCGGGAAAGTGATCTGATTGACGTTTGGTTTGATAGCGGTGCAATGCCTTATGCTCAACTACATTATCCATTCGAAAATAAGGAAGCTGTTGATGGTCGTAAAAACTTCCCTGCTGATTTTATCGCCGAAGGCGTCGATCAAACCCGTGGTTGGTTCTACACCCTTCACGCCATCGGTACGTTGTGCTTCGATTCAGTAGCGTTTAAAAATGTTGTTTCAAATGGTTTAGTATTGGATAAAAACGGTAACAAAATGTCCAAACGCCTGGGCAATGCCGTTGATCCATTTGAAACGATAGGTAAATACGGACCCGATGCCACCCGTTGGTACATGATCACCAACGCTCAACCTTGGGATAACCTGAAGTTTGATATCGATGGTATTGTCGAAGTTCAACGTAAGTTCTTCGGTACACTTCACAACACGTATTCGTTCTTTGCTATGTATGCTAACGTAGATAACTACGCATACAACCAAGAGAACGCAATGCCAATGGAAAAAAGAACAGAGCTCGATCGTTGGATCATCTCTCGATTGAACTCGTTGATTAAAGAAGTGGATAATGGATTGTCACAGTATGATCCTACTCCTGCAGCACGAGCAATTGAGAGTTTTGTGGATGAGCATCTCTCCAATTGGTTTGTGCGCCTAGCTCGTAAACGTTTCTGGCATGGTGAGTTTACCGACGATAAAAAAGCTGCTTACGACACCTTGTTTGAGTGCCTGCAAACGGTTTCAATTTTAATGAGCCCCTTTGCTCCCTTTTATGCAGATGCACTATATACAAACTTGAACAGTCCAGTAAAGGGAACACCGAATGACCATTCGGTGGATTCTGTACACCTAGCCTTTTTACCGAAGGTAAATGAGTTGTTCATCGATGCAGCACTGGAGGCAAAAATGGAACTGGCTCAAAAGGTTTCAAGTATGGTCCTGTCTATTCGGAAAAAAGAAAACATCCGCGTGAGACAGCCGCTACAAACCATCCGTATCCCTCTTTTCGACCAAATGGTGAAGGCTCACATAGAAAGCGTGAAAAACATCATTCTTTCTGAAGTGAACGTGAAAGAAATCGAGTTTGTAGATGAGTCTCAGGCAAGCATTGTCAAAAATCTGAAACTCAATTTTAAAACGCTGGGTAAAAAATGTGGAAAATTCATGAAGGACCTTCAGCTCTTTGCGAATGAAAACCAAGCTTTGATTATCAAGCAGATAGAAATGAGTTCGAGCTACAGCTTTCATGCGGCTGATGGCAGTACCATTGAACTCCTCCCCGAGGATGTGGAAATTATTCCAGTGGATATACCCGGCTGGAAAGTGGCCAATTCTGGAGCTTTAACCGTTGCGCTAGATGTTACACTAACCGAAGAACTGAAGCGTGAGGGCCTTGCCCGTGAATTCGTTAACCGCATTCAAAACCTCCGAAAAGAGGCCGGTTTTGAGGTGACAGATAAAATTAGTGTCAAGATTGGTGCACATCAGGCATTTAACGAAGCGGTGGAAGCTAATTCAGAATATATTCGCAGCCAAGTTTTAGCTGAGAGTATAGTCCTCGTGGAACAATTTTCTGCGGGTCAAACAGTTGAAATAGATGAGGGTGTAAGCACCAACATCGAGATTAATAAATTATAGTGTTATGGCAAAAAAGAAAGAAGAATCAACTAAACCAGAAGCTACACGCTACTCTGATTCTGACTTGCGTGAGTTTGAAGAGTTGATCCATGTGAAATTGGTGCAAGCTAAATCGGACCTCGATGAGCTGCGTCAATCGCTCTCACATGAAGGTGATAATAGTACGGATGATACCTCTCCCACGTTTAAAATGATGGAAGACGGAAGCGATACCATGAGCCGTGAAGAAGTGGCTCAGTTAGCTGCTCGTCAAGAGAAATTTATCCAATCACTCGAAAACGCTTTGTTGCGTATCAGAAATAAAACCTATGGCGTATGCCGCGTTACCGGAAAATTGATTCCGAAAGAACGTTTGCGTTTGGTTCCTCATGCTACTTTGAGCATCGAAGCTAAAAATATGCAAGGTTAATTTTTGGATCGTGAAAAAGGCGCTAGCTACCATACTCGCGGTTCTAATCATCGACCAATGGTTGAAGATCTGGGTGAAGCTTAATTTTTTCTACGGAGAAAACAGAGAGCTCATTCCAGGTTGGTTCGATCTGCAGTTTGTGGAAAATCCCGGAATGGCCTTCGGTTGGATGCTTGAAGGACCTACCGGAAAGCTGATGCTATCTATTTTTAGAGTGATTGTAGTGACCGGTATTGGTTACTACTTATGGAAATTGATCAAGCAAAAAGCACACACCGGATATATTATCTGCATTTCACTCATTATTGCGGGTGCATTCGGTAATATTATCGATAGTGCTGTTTACGGATTGATGTTTAATCAAGGCTCGTTATTCGATCCTAGTTATCACGATTATACGGCGTACCTAGGGCTTGCTGCCATAGAAAGCCCAGGTTATGCCCCTTTCTTGATGGGTAATGTGGTAGATATGCTGCATTGCACGAAAACAATTACGTTTCCTGACTGGTTTCCATTTTTGGGTGGAAAAACAAAAGATCTTTTTCCTCCTGTTTTCAATGTAGCTGATTCGGCTATTACACTTGGAATAACTGGTATTTTGATCTGGCAAAAAAAGTTTTTTGTAAAAGAAGAAGAGCCAGATTTGACCCCGGCCACCAACGATGCGGATGCACCGGAATCGCAAGAAAATAGTGCGGAAAGCCAGCAGTCCTAATCCCAAATACGAGCTTCTTCTAATTCTATTTTTTCCCGAAAGAAAATTCGCGTGCTTTTCTCGAAAGCATCCGTATAATCGGAAACGAAAAAACGCAGTTTAGTAGCCGTTTTTCCCGAATTTAAAAGTTTGCGCTCTTTTAAAGCGTTCTCAACGAACATCGCCACTACCGTGGCACTGTCGATGATCTCAATCTTTTTCTTGTAATAAAGCTCCACCTCCTTGCGAATGAGAGGGTAGTGGGTACAGCCAAGTATCAATGCTTTGATACCAGAAAATGTGCGCTTCGATAAATAACTATTGATAATGGTCTGCGAAATCTGGTTGTTGTAAAAGCCTTCCTCAATCATGGGGGCCAAGAGGGGAGTGGCATTACTCAATACTTTTAATGTTTTATTGAGCTTTTCTATTCGGGTAACATAAACGCGCGATTGGATGGTTCCTTTGGTGCCAATTACGCCCACCTTGCAATCTGAATAATGGCTGGCTGTATACTCTGCAACGGGATCAACTACATTGATCACTGGTATAGACGGACCGCATACGTCAACTACGGTCTTAAAGGCATGCGCTGAAGCAGTATTACAGGCAATCACAACCGCCTTGCATTTCATCTCGAGTAAAAAACTCGAAATGCGCGCAGCATAATGTCGAATACTCTCCGGCGATTTGTCGCCGTATGGTAAGTGTGCGGTGTCTCCGAAATAAACAAACGACTCATTGGGCAATTGCTTGCGAATAGCATGCGCTACTGTTAGCCCACCTATTCCCGAATCAAAGATGCCTATGGGTGCGTTGTTTTTCATGTCTACAAATGAAAGGGCTCTTTGTCAATTGACAAAAAAAATCAGGACAAAAAAGAACCCCGTTGTTTGCTGGTTACAACGGGGTCTGCTGAGTTCGAATGTCTCGAAAATTATTTTTTAGGTGCACCTGGAGCCGGAGCTGGAGCTGGTGCGGGTGCTGGAGCGGTTTCTGGAATACCAAGTTTGGCTTTCAAAAGTGGTGTTACATCATCGCCTCCCATGTAAAGTAATGCGCCTACTCCTGCGTCAAAAATGTAGGTATATCCATTCGCAATAGCTACTTCTTTGATGGCATTGTTAACCTTGTCAATCAGTGGCTTCAACATTTCATCGCGACGGGCGCTAAGATCTGTATTGGCGGTAGTCTCTAGGTCAACCATGTTTTGTTCTAAATCCTGAATGGCTTTCACTTTGCTTTGCAAAATGGCTTCTGGCCATGTGTTGCGATTCGCTTCAAATTCTTTCACCTTGGCTTCGTAATCGGCCTTCATGGTGTTCAATTCATTTTCATATTCTTTGGTGGCTTTGGCCAAATCATCACTCACTTTGGTCATTTCTGGCAATGAGTATAGAAGGGTTTGACCATCTGTATGTCCAAGTTTCTGTGCAAAAGTTGCTACGCTCATCAAAAGGGCTGCTGTAGCAAGTAGAATGTGTTTCTTCATTAAGGTAGTTATTATGCTGTTTTGAGTGTCCTCTTCAAATCCGAGGCCAAATTAATGATTTCTTGTTTATTGTTTGCCTGTTCCACCTTTTGGTGCTGTACCACGGCCTTTGGAATCTTGCGAAGGACTAGTATTTCCGCCTGGTTTTTGGTCAGATTTATTTTCTTCACCTTCGTTTCCTTCGCCTTCTTCTTTCTCTTCACCATCCAAGGTCTCGCCTGGTTTTAATCCCATTTTCTTCAGCACTTTGTCGCTGATATCATGCTTGGGATTGGTATAAAGTAAATTGCTTTGATTAGCCTTGTCAAATACCGCCATTAATCCACCCTGAGCTGCTACTTCCTGTATGGCCTGGTAAATCATATCTTGAATTGGACGTATCATCTCCTCGCGGCGCTGAAATAATTCGCCATCTACTCCAAACTTTTGCTTCTGCATGGTCTTCGCTTCTATGCGACGCTGCTCAATGTCCTCTTCGCGCTTCTTACGCATCTCATCAGTCAAAAGTATTTTTTCAGCTTGATAAGCTTTTTCCAATTTCTCAATGGTCTCATATTTCGACTCTATTTCCTTTTGCCATTGAGCGCTGAGTTTATTAATCTCTGCTTGTGCTTGCTGATATTCGGGCATGTGACTCAAAATATATTTCGAATCAACATAACCAAATTTTTGCGCCTGCGCGGTCAATACTCCCGCTAGCAATGCCATTACCAAAATAATTTGTTTCATTCTAATGGTTTTTTATAGTTCACCCATATTCATACCAATCGAGAAGTGGAACTGACCTCTTGCCATGTTTTGGTAGTTAGGCACATCATCCAATCTCCATCCATAATCAAATCCAAGTAATCCAAACATCGGTAAGAAAATGCGCAATCCCACACCCGCCGAACGATATAGATTGAATGGATTATAATCTTTAAAGTCTTGCCATGTTCTTCCTGCTTCCGCAAACCCAAGGGCAAAAATGGTAGCACTTGGATTTAAAGAAAGGGGATAACGCAATTCCATACTGTATTTTGTAATAACAGGCGCTCCCACCGAACTGCTAGGTGTAGTCAGAGATAATTCGTCATAACCTCGAAGGTTAACAATTTCACGTCCATCAAGCAAGAATCCACTGAGGTAAACACCGCCAAGGTAGAATCGCTCAAATGGCGATTGACCCAAGTTTTTGTTGTAGCCACCCAAGAAACCAAAGCCGACAGAACTATGCAATACAAATTTGTTCGTCTTATGCTTGTTCAATGCGGTGTACCAATTCGCGGTAAACTTCAATTTGTAATACTCTACCCAATCGAACTTTTCTTGGTCAGACATATTCGCGTAGTCGTAGGTTTTACCCTCGATTTTTTCTCCTAAAAAGGTATAAGGCGGAGTGAACTTACCGGTTAAGGTAATTTTTGTACCCCATGTTGGGTAAATCGGATCTGATACTGAGTTGCGCTCCAATGTGAAGTTGGCCGCAAGGTTATTGGAGTAACCATTATTAAAACTAAAGAAGGATCCGTAGTTTTTCAAGTTGAAATACTGATAGGAAACACCTCCAAAGAAAACAAACCAGTCATCGGGTTTCTGCCAACGTTGACCAAATGAAACGGATGCTCCATTGATGAAAATACCTTGGTAAGCAGGGTTTGGAGAATCGTTTACTTCCCGTTTCAATCCATTGGATTGAATAGAGCGATAAGCAGAAACTGAAAGTGAATTGGGTTTTTT
>JBDKGH010000099.1:0-48971 GCA_039798265.1 Bacteroidota bacterium
CAATTGCGTGATAACGTGAACCGATCTTTATTCTTCAGCCTTACAGTGCCGATTTTTAATGGTTTTCAAACTTCTTCTAGTATCAAGCGCGCAAACATCGCTGCGCTCGATGCTAAGTTGGCTTTAGATCAAGCGAAGCAAACGCTCGAACAAAATGTATTGCGCGCTTATACCGACGCCCAAGCTTCATTAGCCAACTATCAAGCGGCCAAAAAAAGTTTGGAGGCCAGTCAACTTGCCTTCGATGGTATTGAACAGCGATATAACCGCGGTGCTGCAAATCAAGTAGAATACAACGATGCACGCGCCACGCTCGACAATGCGCGTGCTGGCTTAGTGCGCAATAAATACGAATACGTTTTTAGACTGAAAATCCTGGATTTTTATCTCGGTAAACCCATCAACTTAAAGTAAGAGTATGAGCAAGAACACAAAAATAATTCTGGGTATTGTCATCGCCGTAGCGTTGATTGTTGCTGTGGCAAAAATCTTTGGTGGTGATGGTGATGTTACGGAAGTAACAATTGAAAAAGCAGCCAAACGCACCGTGATTGAATCAGTGACCGCTAGCGGGAAAATTGAGCCTCAAATTGAAGTGAAAATTCAATCCGAAGTTTCAGGTCAGATCACAGAACTCCCCGTGAAGGAAGGAGACTTGGTGAAAAAAGGTGATCTCTTGGTGAAAATCAATCCTGATATCTATATCGCAGCATTGAATAGAGCAGATGCGGCCTTGAACAGTGCTAAAAGTAATTTGGCCAGTTCACGTGCTCGATTGGCCCAAGCTGAGGCACAGCTCAAGGTGCAAGAATTGTCCTTTACACGAAACAAAAACTTATTTGAACAAAAGGCCATTTCTGCAGCAGAATTTGAAAATGCCACTTCGGCTGTAGAAACAGCTCGTGCCGAGGCTCAAGCAGCGAAAGAAACCATCAAAGGGGCGGAGTTTTCGATAGCTAGCGCTGAAGCCAGCCGCAACGAAGCCAACGATAATTTGCGCCGAACAACCATCTATGCACCCATGGATGGCACTGTTACCGCATTGACAAAAGAGATGGGGGAAACGGTTTTGGGAAACAACATGATGAGCGGCGATGTAATTATGAAAGTATCCGCGCTATCGACTATGGAAGTGAATGTGGAAGTAAACGAAAGCGACATTGTGCGGGTGCAACTTGGCGACACCGCAGTGGTGGAAGTAGATGCCTATCAAGAGGTGAAGTTTAAAGGGGTGGTTACCGAAATTGGCAATACCGCTTTAAATGCCTTGAATGCTGCGCTCAGCGCCGATCAAGTAACCAACTTCTCCGTGAAAGTGGCCATCGTAAAAGAATCGTATGCCTCTTTAATGGAAAATCAACCGGCGAACTACGCGCCTTTCCGACCAGGCATGAGTGCCAGTGTAGAAATATTGACTAGCAAGGCGGCGGATGTGCTCACTATACCTATCAAAGCGGTGACATCGCGCGATGATACTACGAGCACGTCGCTTCTAGAAAGGTTAAATAAGGACACGGATGAAGAATTGGAAAAGGAACCATTCACAGTGGTGTTCGTTATGTCTGCCGGAGGTGAAGCTGAATTGCGTGTGGTAAAAACAGGCATTCAAGACAACCGATTTATTGAGATCAAAGAGGGCATCAAGGCGGACGAAGAGGTGATTACTGGTCCGTATGAAGAAGTAGCTCGCAAGCTCAATAAAGGAGCGAAAGTGAAACGTAAAGTAGAGATGGCTGAAAAGGAGGAAGAAAAATAATGGCCCTTATCCTGTGTATCGAAAGCACGTCAAAAAATTGCTCGGTGGCCGTGGTAAAAGATGGCCACGTGTTAGCGATCAAAGAGCGGGTTTCCGAAAACTATACGCATGCCGAGGAACTTCATCCCTTCATTCAGGAGGTCATTCATAATGCTGGCTTAACACCCAAAGATCTTCAGGCGGTGATGGTGAGCGCAGGTCCGGGCTCTTATACCGGTTTGCGCATCGGCGTGGCAGCAGCCAAGGGTATTTGCTTTAGCTTATCTATTCCGCTGTTGGCTGCTGATACGTTGAGCATAATGGCAAAATGGGCCATTGCGCACCTCAAAGGTTTTGATGTTTACCAACCCATGATCGATGCACGAAGAATGGAAGTGTACACCGGGGTTTGGGATGTTATGGGTAACGTACAAAGTACCATTGACGCAGTGGTGCTCGATGAGGCTTATTTCGCCGCCATGGATAAAAACCATGTGCTCTTTGGCGACGGTGCCGCCAAATGCCAAGGACTCACCTCAGCTCATGTCATCACCGATGTTTGGCCTTCAGCAGATAAAATGGCTCCTCTAGCAGAAGAGCTTTTCCAAGCCGGAAAAGTGCAGGATTTGGCCTACTTCGAACCCTTTTATCTAAAAGATTTTCAGCCGGGCAAACCAAAGAAGGATCCATTGGTAAAATAAGTATCTTCGTACACCGTTGATGAGGCTATGAAAAAACTCGGCTATCTCTTGATTTTCTTATTTTTCTTGAGCTGCAAGGATAGAAATAATGTCCTTCAGGAGCAGAGTTTTTATATCCAATTCAACATCAACGAACCCGCCTATTTTGACCTCACAGTGCCTACTGGTTGGATTTACTATAACGGAAGTAATGTGGACTTGATCATTTATCGCCAAACCATGGATGTGATGGTAGCTTATGATGCCCGAAGTACCTATGACATCGAGTCGAATTGTTATGTGGAAGTGACAGAAGACGGTGTTTTTGCAGAAGATCCGTGCTCTGGATCGCAATGGTTGCTCTATGATGGTTCTGTGTCACAAGGTCCTGCTGCACGCCCTTTGTTAGAGTACGAAGTGGAGTTTAACAGCAGCAATGGCAATTGCATTATCGCTAATTAAGGCGGGCTGCTGCTTTCGAGTGATGTTTCTCATGGTCATTTCATAGAAAAAGACGCAACTTTTCAAGCTGAAAGTGAGTATACCTATGCATTCGATCTATCAAAAATGAAAAGACTTGTAGTTTTAATGTTCGCCGCGACTTCTCTATTCGTGGCCTGTAGTGATCTCAAACAAAATGGAACGGAGCAGGTGCAAGCAAGCACCAACGATTCGCTGTTTAACGTAAATGAAGGTCCTTATCGCTTTGCGATTTATCTCCCCAAAGATTTAATGATCAATGATAAACCCGCGATTGCTATGAATGGGGCAACAGGCGAATTGCATATTTCAATTGGAACTGGTTTTCATTTGGTGTTTACCCAAGAGCAAAAGGAATTGGCGCAACTGGAGGCCGAATTGGCCGAAGATGCCCTTTTTACCAATAAAATCACTGAACGAAAAGAAAATGGTTTCGTGTACCAACAAATGCTTCCCAGTGGTGAGGCTTATTATTTTCATTATGCACAAGTGAGCAAAGTGGCAGACACCCCTTATTTGGTGCGCTCTTGGCCAATTGGAGAATACCCTATGGAAGCGGTGCAGCGTATGAAAATGGCGGCCTCGTCGATTCATTCTTCGGCTAAGCCGGCATAATGAAATAGTTTTCTTAACTTCACCCCATGGTGAAGACAATACTCAAGCTTAAATCCCCCTTATTCTCTCCCATGAAGAAACTCTTTCTGACCGTCCTCTTTATGGTCACATTGGCCGCATTGCACGCGGAAGTCATCGTGCTTAACGGCGTTTATCAAGGCAAAGATTTGTATGTGAAAAATCCGGAGTCAACCACTGGCGTGGGTTTTTGCATTTTTGAAGTGCTCGTTAATGGTCAAATTAGCGCAGATGAAGTCAACTCTCCTGCTTTTGCCATCGACCTTGGAGCATGGAAATTCAAAATCGGAGATCCTTTAGAAATCGTTATTCGGTGCAAAGAAAGCTGTCCCGTTAAAATCATAAACCCCGAGGTGATCTATGCTACGAGCACCTTCGAAATCCAAACGATCAGTTTAGATCCGATGGGCAATTTTACTTGGGAAACCGACAAGGAAGCGGCTTCTATTCCATTTTCGATCGAGCAGTTCAAATGGAACCGTTGGGTAAAAGTGGGTGAAATGAAAGGCCTCGGTGCTGGCGGTAAACACGAGTATACATTCAAAGCCAATTTGCACAGCGGAGTGAATCAGTTTCGCGTGTTGCAACTTGATCACAAAGGCGCTCATTTTTCTCAAGAAGTAAAAACCACTTCTTCCACCCCTACCGTTACCATTGTTTCCGCGAAGGTTACGAAGACCTTAGATTTTAGTGCGGAATGTGATTACGAAATTTATTCTGAATTTGGCGCTTTAGTAAAGGCTGGTCGTGGCAAAACGGTTGATGTAAGCAATTTCCCAAAGGGTAGGTACTACGTCAATTACGACAACAAAAATGGTGTTGCCATAGAAAAGAAATAACCGATTATTTTTTCGGAACGAAAAAGCCCTTTAGGTTTGTACGAACAATCTAAAGGGCTTTTTTTATGATTCGCAAAATTGAACACTTGGGCATAGCGGTAAAAGATATTCAAGCTTCTAACCGCATTTTTGAAGAGTTGCTCGGCACCTCGCCCTACAAAAGCGAGATCGTAGAAAGCGAAGCCGTTATCACCAGTTTTTTTCAAGTGGGAGAAAGCAAAATAGAATTGCTTCAAGCAACGGACCCGAATAGCGCTATCGCCAAGTATTTGGAAAAAAACAAAGAGGGCATTCATCACATTGCCTTTGACGTGGACGATATCGAAGCGGAGATCGCACGCCTCACGGGATTGGGCTACACCATGATTCATCACTCACCCAAAAATGGCGCAGATCACAAGCGGATTGCCTTTTTGCATCCTAAGTCCACCAACAGTGTGTTGGTAGAACTGTGCGAAGAACGTCGCGATTAGCGCTTGCGAAGTTTTTTCATTTTCACCTCATCACCAAACAACGAGTTGCTTTGATGCTTTCCGGGTTTGTCTTTATCTACCTGTTGTTTTGATCCCGGTTGGTTTTCGCACGATTTTGTTTTCGTACGGTCTAAGAACATGACCCGCACCGAAACGATGATGGGGCGGTAGCGCGATGAAAATACAGCCATCGTCGATTTACCATCGTCAAATCGGTAGAGGTTAAGGATGGGTGTTTCTATGGACGGCAAAAAGTAAAGACCAGCACCCGCTTTCCAACCCAAACCTAATTTATAGTGAAGCTGTGCTTGAAGATTACTGGGGAAAACCTGAGGCATACCAGTAGTAGGCCCTAGGTACGTTTCTTTTTTGATGATCGCATAATCGACGTTAGCGCCAAGTGAATTGTGAATCCAAAACTGATCGCCTATTTGAAAAATATTGCTAGCGTTAAAAAAGGCACCGAGGTAGGTGTAGCCAAATTTTCCGATGTTGGATACAGCAAGTAAACTATCTGCTTTTACTTTTCCTTCGAAATCTTCTCGGCCTTTGTATTGCTTGAAAGCAATTCCGTAATCGATATGATCTACGAGGTACACTTTTTTCGTGAAGTGATGGCGGCCGGCTTCGAAATACAAGCCGAATCGTCCTTTGGGATTAAAACGCCCGCTGTACAAGGTGTCATTTTCAACCGTGCGATTGCTTACGCGTGTTTGATCGTATGCAAGCTGGGTAGGGAAGGTGTAAGTAAAACCGGCTCCCCCAAACCATCCTTTGGGTTGATATTCTGATTCATAATACAACGCACGATTTTGACGCTCCATCTGGGCGTTTGCGCTAAGCGCGAATAAAAGGCAAAGTGTAAAAAGAATCGTTCTCATAGACACAAATTTCCTATTTATGGGAACGCGATTACGAGAAGAAAATTGGAGTTGGTAACACTCAACTGCGCAAAACCTAAGAAAGTGCAGCGAGTATTTCTTGTTCAACCTCTTCGCTATCCCAGATTTCACCGATGTCCGCTCTGCTCATTACTTTTTGCATGATGGCTTCTTGTCGATCACCACTGGCCAAAGCTTCGGCGTAGGGAATGTGACTGAAGGTAACCTGCGTGTAAAGCGGTATCCATTTTTCTGGGTACTTTGCTGAGAAGCGTGCTTCTATTTTCTTTTGAAGTAAAAATGCTGGGTCGCCTGTTTTGTCGCGCATTTCGATGTAGTTGCGCAGGGCAAGTTCGAGGATGGCGTCGCCAGCAGGCTTTCGCACTTTCGAGTACTCGGCAAAGGCATCTGTCCAATTTTCGTTGTGCTTTTCGAGAAGTTGATTGAGCACTGTGCAGTCTTCAAATCCGCAGTTCATACCTTGACCATAAAAAGGCACAATAGCATGAGCGGCGTCGCCCATTAAGCACACTTGATCCTTATAATTCCAAGGGTTTACCTTTGTCATAACCAAGCTAGCATTGGGGTTAGCAAAAAAGTCTTGGGTTAACTCGGGCATCATGGGCAAGGCATCGGGGAAATGCTCATGGAAAAAGGCACGCACTTGATCTTCGGTTTTCAAATGTTCAAAGGAGTATTTGCCTTCGAAGGCGATAAAGAGCGTGCAGGTAAAGCTGCCATCCATATTGGGAAGGGCAATCATCATGAACTCCCCGCGGGGCCATATATGCAGGCAATCAGGACGCAAGCGATGAGTGCCATCTGGATTGGCGGGAATCTCTAATTCCTTGTATCCGTGGCTGAGATAAGTTTGCGAAAAATCAAAGCGATCTACTTTGGTGAGGCGGGTGCGCACTGCGCTAAAAGCTCCGTCGGTACCGAAGATGCGATCGTATTTTTTTTCTACCAGCTCACCATTTTCTTCATTGATAAAACTGATGGTATTGCTGTTGAGATCTAAGTCTTTGCAGCGGTGTGAGAAGTACAATTGAACACCCGGTTGATCAGCAGCACAGCGCACCAATGTTTGATTGAGTACTCCGCGCGATACGCTATAAATAGCCTGACCGTCTTTACCGTAAGGTTGATAAGTTAAGGTGCCGTCCACGGCGTGCATCAAGCGACCGCTCATCGGTATGGCTACTTTGCGGATGTCGTCACCAATTCCTGCTCCTTCCAAACCGCGCCAACCGCGATCGGAAAGGGCGAGGTTAATGCTTTTTCCCTGAACCACTTTCATCTTGCGGATGTCGGGGCGGCGATCAAACACATCTACTTGATGCCCGCGTTTGGCGAGATAAACAGCCCACAGTCCTCCTACAAGTCCTGCTCCCACAATCGCTATTTTTTGACTACTCATGATTTCTTATTGTAAAAATGAAAGGGTTGGTTGAGTGCGCTAAATTGAAAAAGATTAATTCACTTTTTCGAGGGCCTGACGAAGATCATCGATGAGGTCTTCTTCGTCTTCAATACCTACACTCAATCGCAATAAACTATCTACAAGTCCTGTTTTAATGCGTTCTTCACGAGGGATGGAGGCATGTGTCATAGATGCAGGATGACCTACTAAAGATTCAACACCACCGAGACTTTCTGCCAACGAGAATACTTCTAATGATTGAGCCAATTGAGAGGCATCTTGAAACGAATCGCTCTTCAAAGTGAAAGAAATCATTCCCCCGAAATCGCGCATTTGTTTTTTCGCCACCTCATGGTTGGGATGATCTTCGAAGCCGGGCCAATATACTTTGCCCACCTTGGGATGATTGCGAAGGAAATGAGCTACCGCACGACCGTTTGAACAGTGACGTTCTACTCTTACGTGAAGTGTTTTCAAACCACGCAATACGAGGAAACTATCTTGTGGTCCGGGTGTAGCACCGCATGAATTGGTGATAAAGGCGAGTTGCTCATACAATGAATCGTTGTTGAGGCATAAAGCGCCCATCACTACATCGCTGTGACCTCCCAAATATTTGGTAGCCGAATGCATAACGATATCTGCACCCAAATCCAATGGATTTTGGAGGTAAGGGGAAGCAAAAGTGTTATCGATTACGCTGATGAGATTGTTCTCCTGTGCGATTTTTACATAGGCCGCGATATCGATGATTTTCATCATCGGGTTGGTTGGGGTTTCTACCCACACCATTTTGGTTTTGGAGTTGATGAGTTTTTTTACTGCATCGAAATCATGCATGTCGACAAAGTGGAATACGATGCCATACTTTGCAAACACTTTGGTAAACATGCGATAGGTACCACCGTACAAGTCATCGGTAGCAATCACTTCATCGCCAGGAGATAAAAGCTTGATGATGGTATCTGCCGCGCCCATACCGCTAGAAAAGCACAATCCATATTTTGCGTTTTCGAGAGCCGCCAAACATTTTTCAAGCGCTACGCGCGTCGGGTTTTTTCCGCGGGCATAAGCATAGCCTTTGTGAACACCTGGAGCTTCTTGAACGTAGGTAGAAGTTTGATAAATAGGAGTCATGATGGCTCCTGTAGTTGGATCAGGCTCTTGGCCAGCGTGTATCGCTTTTGTACCGAATTTCATTTTCTGTTCTTTAGATCGCAAAGATCGTAAAATACATTGCTTTTAACAGTCTTTTTCGGTAATGGTTCAAACCCAAACTTGAGTGCCTTCTGAACAGTTGGCACAGATATCAATTTCTTTGCGCGATTTGAAAAGGGATGCTCTGAATTGTCGATAGGAAGCGCTATTCCAGATGGCCGCAAAGCTCGTGCTTTGTAAATCGCCCATGGTGTGTTGGGCGTCTTTGTCAAAACAACAAGGAACTATTTTTCCATCCCACGTAGCCACGCAGCTCGTCCACATGCGCCAACAATGATTGTCCATCTTGTTTTTTAACACGTATGTGCCATCTGGTTTTTGATGGTAACGACTGTATTGGCTGCCTTCTGGAATAAGCGGGTTACCATTTTTGTAATCATATACTTGAGCGCTTTTAAAGCGAACTTCATCTACGCCAATTTCTTGAGCAAGATGTTGCACGTCTTTCATTTGATGCTCGTTGGGTTTAACAACCAAAAACTGAAAAATGAGGTGTGGCGTTGTTGAACCTAGTTTTTTCTTCCATTCCACCAGTTTTTTGGAACCTTCAATTACTTTACTCAATTCACCGTGTACACGATATTGTTCGTAAACCTCTTGCGTTGTTCCATCGATAGAGATGATGAGGCGATCTAGTCCTGATTGGATAATCTTTTCGGCTGTGCTATCGGTGATAAAGTGCGCGTTAGTGGAAGTAGCCGTATATACGCCGGCATCACTGGCTTGTTTTACCATTTCTAACAAACGAGGATGGATGAAGGGTTCGCCCTGAAAATAAAAATTGATATACGTGAGGTAGGGCGATAGCTCTTCCATCCACTTAGAAAAATCGGCGGGTTTTAAGTTTCCTGTGGGTCGGGTAAACTGCTTGAGGCCCGAAGGACACTCGGGGCAGCCCAAGTTGCACGCCGTAGTAGGCTCAAAACTCATACTAACGGGCATTCCCGGGTGATAGGTGCGCTTGGTAAGCCTCGACCAATGGAAGGATCCATAGACTTTCGCACCATTCCATACTTTCCGTAGGGTTAGCTTACGAATGAACTGAATATGGTCTTTCCATTTACTCATTTGTTGCGAAGGTAAGCAGCAGTTTCCTTTTCCCTTATTACTTTGGCGACATGAAAAACGTAAGCCTATTTCTCTTTTTCCTTTTGGGCCATTGGAGTGTGTGTGCTCAAGTGTTTAGTGGACGGGTTTTGGATGAAAAAACAAAGGAGCCGTTGGCATTCGTAGCCATAGGAGAAGTGGGTTCTACCAGGGGTGGATATTCGGATATTGACGGAAAGTTCGCCATTGAAGTGTCTGGCAATGGTGCTCAATTGCGGATGGCTTTAGTGGGCTATGATGAAAAAACGGTCGTGTTTGCTGGTCAGGATCCGCAGGATTATTTTTTGAAATCGAATAGTTATAATCTTTCGGAAGTGGTCATTCGTCCGGGTGAAAATCCTGCCGAACGCATTATGAAAAAAGTGATAGCCGAACGTGATGCCAACAACCCAGAGGGCGATCGCTCCTTCAATTATAAGAGCTACAATAAATTTGTATTCACTACGGATATAGACAGTACCAAGCTTGCTGCAAAAGCTCAGCAGGACACCTCCATGCGCGAGATGGCGAAGTTTTTTGCAGAATCGCATTTGATGCTGATGGAGAGTGTGACCGAACGAAAATACTCTCCTCCAGGAAGAACGGTAGAGAATATTTTGGCGAATAAAATATCAGGATTGACGAGCCCAGATTTTGCGATGCTCGCCACGGAATTGCAGTCTTTTTCTTTTTATACCGAAACCTTCAAAGTAAATGACATCAACTACCTGAGCCCACTGGCTTCAAGCGCGGTGCGGAAGTATTTGTTTATTCTGGAGGACACCACTTTTGTGGGCTTGGATACGGTGTACACCATTTCGTTTCGCCCTAGAAGACATTTCAATTTTGAAGCATTAAAAGGTCAATTGTTCATTAGCACCAATGGATATGCTTTGCAGCAGGTGATTGCGGAGCCTAATGAGCAAGAGGAAGGCATCAATATTCGTATTCAGCAGAACTACAACCGTATTTCTAATAAATGGTTTCCATACCAACTCAATGTGGACATGACCTTGCCAGGCGCATCAGTGAATGGTGTTCCAATGAAGGGTGAAGGGCGGTCGTATGTTTCAGATGTGAACTTCGATTTGGATTTTAGTAAAAGAGATTTTGGTCCTATCGTATTGATGATGGAAAAAGATGCGAAGGTCAAAACAGACGCTGAGTGGGATAGTTTGCGATTTGTTCCATTAAATGAAAAAGAAAAGAATACCTATCGATTTATTGATAGCCTAGGCAAAGAGGCGAACCTCGATAAAAAAGTGAAAATGCTCGAAATGGCGCTGACGGGAAAAATTCCTATCGGTAAAATTTCACTCGACTTGGGACGCATTCTTTCCGCTAATGCTTACGAAGGTTTTCGTTTAGGAATAGGAGCACATACCAACGATTTTTTATCTCCCTATTGGTCGGTAGGAGGTTATTATGGTTATGGATTTAAAGATAAAGCTGGGAAGTATGGAGCGGATTTTCAAGTAAATCTTTACCGGAAAAGAAACGCATGGTTGAAGGTGTTATATGAAAATGATGTGCGTGAAATGACCGCAGGTCAACTCGAACGACCATTCGGTGGACTACTGGCGCAAGGATATTATCCTGTTTTTGTGAGTCGAATGGATCGGTATGAAAAAACAGAATTACTCCTTCATGGCCGTCTGATAGGCAATGTAACAGGTCAAGCCTTTCTTAATCGTCAGTTTATACAGGCCTTTAGCGATTACGGTTTTACCTATTTAACTGCTGATAATGTTAGCTTGGTAAAAACAGAATACGCCACCACAGAAGCGGGTTTTTGGATGCGCTGGGCACCAGGCGAACGTTTGGCGCGCATGGGCAACCGCGAAATTCGTTTGGGTGGAAGATGGCCTGTGCTTTATCTAAAATATACACAAGGATTGAAGGATGTGCTTGAGGGGGAGTTTGCCTATCGACGAGTGGATGCCATGATCGAAAAAACATTCAAGATCACCAATGTGGGTGAATTAAGTATTCGCTCCTATGCCGGATTTACAGAAGACGATTTACCACTTTCTTTTTTATACAACGCCCGAGGAACCAACAGTATCAATTACGCCGAACAAAAGTTCGTAGGTATCGCGGCGCCGTTTACCTTCGAAACAATGCGCACCAATGAGTTTGCTCATTCTGAATTTGTAGCGGTGCATGTGCGACATCAATTTAAAGAGTTGCTCTTGAAAACCGAAAAGTTTAGACCGTATATTTCTATCGTTCACAACATGCTGTGGGGGCGTTTGAATAATGCTTCGCAGCATTCGATCGCCACCAAATCAGCCAATAAAGGGTTCTTTGAAAGTGGCTTAGTGCTCGATAATTTGATGAAATCGGGCTTCACCGGTTTAGGCCTTGGCTTTTTCTACCGATATGGGCCAGAGCAATTGCCCGTGGCCAGAGATAACTTTGCGGCCAAAGTGAGTATGTATATCCGATTCTAATCTTCTTGCGTAAAGGTGATCACTCTTTTTTCGGCGCTGCTGTCAGTGGGGCCGTTAAAGGAGAAGATGATTTCGTATGTTCCCTCTAAGGCATGCTTGTCTCCATTGGCATCATAGGTAAACCATAAGCTGGAGTCAGCGATGATGGGAAAAGTAGCAGTGCTATTGGCTTTGATGGGTATGGTACAGAAAGAGACTAAACGGTAATGGGCTTCGTCTTTTTGAGGTGACAACGGACGCAGATAGACTTGCAGTATTTCTTTTCCTTCCCAATCACTTTTGTTCTGAATGGTTACATTGTATTTCCCATGGTCAAGCGGATAGTTTTGAATAGCAGTAATGTGGCAATCGAGATAAGTTTTTCCATAACCGAATGAATATTCGGGTGCTTTTTCACAGAAAGCATAAGTCCTGTTTTTCATGTTATAATCATCGAAGGCAGGAAGGTCTTTTTCTGAAACGGGAAATGAAAACGGCAACTTTCCACAGGGTGATTTTTTACCGAAAAGAATATTGCCAATGGCTTGCCCACCCGCTTCTCCAGGATAACCGCACCAGATCAACGCATCGCAATTGGCCTTGATGGTAGAGGTAATCAAAGGACTGCCGCTGAAGAGAAGTACCACGATTTTTCCTTTGAAGGTTTTGCGGAGGTTTTGGAGAAAAAAGAGTTGGTTTTCGGGTAAAAGAAGACTGCTCAAATCGCCATGTGCGGCACTGTACTTTGCATCGCCATCTTCGCCTTGCATGAGGGTATTCATGCCCAAAGTGAGAATGATCGTTTCTACATCATTGAAGGTAGGTATGCTCGGTAATGGCTCAGTGGCAGAAGGATATAGGTTAAAGCCCGGTTCATATTGAAGGTGAATATTCACCGGTGCTGCACCAGTTATACCTTCTAAAATGGTGGAGAGGTGGCTGCTCCAACCGTGGTAATTACCGAGTAACACACGCGGTTCAAAGGCCAACGGACCCACGATAGCAATGGATTTTGTTTGAAGGGAAAGTGGAAGAGTTGATTTGTTTTCGAGTAAAACAAGACTGTTTTCTGCTGCACGAAGGGCAAGGTTTTGATGTTGAGCAGAAGCCACGTCTTTCTCGCCAAGCTGATCTAATGGATGACTACCTATCGAATCGAGAACGCCTAATTCAAACTTGAGTTGAAGCAAAGGAAATAACGCAGAGTCGATCATTGATTTTTGAATAAGCCCTTTTTCCAAAGCCGCATGGAGCGATTGAAACTCGCTACCGCAGTCGAGGTTTACACCGTTTTTTAAGGCCAGCGCAGCGGCTTGATCCATGGATGTATACAGGTGATGAAAATGAACCATGTCCCAAATGGCACCGCAATCGGTCACCACATAGCCATCAAATCCCCATTCTTCACGCAGAAGACGATTCAACAGACTATCGCTACCACAACATGGCGCGTTATTCAATCGATTGTAAGCGCACATTATTCCACGCACATGACCTTCTGTAACCAATGACCGGAAAGCGGGTGTGTAGGTTTCGGCAAAATCTTTTTTAGACGGAAAGGCATTAAACGAATGTCGTTGACCTTCAGGTCCGCTGTGCACGGCGAAGTGTTTGGCGCATGCGGCCACTCTTGGATGAGCAGGGTCTTTCCCTTGTAAACCTTGTACAAAAGCAACGCCTATGCGCGAAGTGAGCCACGGATCTTCGCCATAGGTTTCTTGTCCACGACCCCAGCGCGGATCGCGAAAAATATTGATGTTAGGCGACCAAAAGGTAAGCCCAGCGTAATTGCCCGTGCTCAGCTTATGTTGTCGAGCAATGTTATATTTTGCTCGGGCTTCGGTAGAAATAACTTGACCAATTTCATACACCAGTGAGGTATCGAATGTAGCTGCGAGATTGATGGCTTGTGGAAAAACAGTGGCTTTGCCATTTCGAGCTACACCGTGCAATGCTTCATTCCACCAATTATAGCCCGGTAACCCAAGCCGAGGAATGGCGGGGTTTTCATGCATCAACCACGATATCTTTTCTGATGTAGTGAGTTCTTTTAAGAGCAATGCACTGCGCTGGTCGGCAGGCAAATGTTGATCTTTCCATGATTGGCCCAAGACGGGCTGAATAAGGGCAATGAAGAGCAGTGTGAAAACCTTTTTCATGTGAGCAAATTACGCGAAGGAATGGGTAAGAAGAAGAATCATCCTTCTTTTCTCTCTTATTCCTCCTAATTTTGCCGCATGATCATAGTCGGCCAAACATTAGTAAGCGAAGAATTATTTGAAAATCACTTTGTATGCGATTTGAATGCCTGCAAAGGTGCCTGTTGCATTGAGGGAGAAAGCGGTGCGCCGCTCGATGCCGAAGAGTTGGATCGTTTGGAGGAAGTGATCGATGAGGTGAAACCTTACATGAGAGCTGAAGGGTTGAAGGCCATTGAAGAAAAAGGGCTTTATGAAATGGATGTAGAGGGCGATTTAGTGACCCCTTTGGTTTCTACCCATGGCGCCTGTGCTTATGTCTTTTTTGATGAAGCGGGTATTGCGAAGTGCGCTATTGAAAAGGCTTTTTTAGAAGGAAAAACATCTTGGAAAAAACCCATCAGCTGCCATTTGTATCCCATCAGATTGGCCGATTTATCAGAGTATATCGCCTTGAATTATCACCATTGGCCTATCTGCGCGCCTGCCTGTGAGTGTGGGTCGAAACTACAGGTACCCGTGTATCGATTTTTGAAGGAGCCTTTGGAAAGAAAGTTTGGCGCTGAGTGGTTCGCTGAATTGGAAGAAATTTATCAAGCTTGGAAGGCTGAAAATCAGGGCTAAACAATCAACGGTTCACTATTCATAAGTACCTGTTTTCTCTAGGTTTGTTTGAGCTTTCTTGAACCAATTTAGGGCATTGCATTGCCCAACCATGAAACTATCGTATTTTCTTGTTTTAATATGTTTCCTTTTCGCTGTTTCAAAAAGCGGAAAGGCCCAGTTTACGCCGGATGCGTTTAATTATCAGGCCGTCGCACGCAATGTGGGTGGGGTAGCGTTGGCCAACCAAAATCTGACCGTTCGAATGTCCGTCTGCTCTGATGTGGCAGGTAATGATGTACTTTTTGAAGAGATCCATTCAACAGTTACCAATGATTTTGGCCTGTTTGCTCTCGAAATTGGTCACGGAATTTCAACGGGTACGGCTCCTTATTTTTCTTTGGAAGAACTGCCTTGGGGAAATGGTGCCACTTACCTCAAAGTGGAGATAGATGTTCCTGCCGCTGGCGGCTATGAACTGCTCGGGGTTTCTCCTTTGTTGATGGTGCCTTATGCGGCCTATGCGGCTTTAGCTCCGGAGGCGGATCCGACGAATGAACTGATCACCGATTTTTCTTTGACGGGCAGCACCTTGGCAATTACCGAAAACAACGGTACGCCTTTGGAAGTCGATCTTTCGGCCATTACGGGTGATCCAAGTCCTACGAACGAGTGGATTACAAGTGCACTTCTAACCAATAACCAATTGACCATTGATGAAAATGGTCACCAAACCACGATTGATTTATCTTCTTTGGTTGGTGGCTCAAGTGCTTGGCAGTGGAACAACAACAGCATCAGCACTTCCGCAGTTCAAGTAGGTGTGGGCACCACCAATCCGTCCAGCTCCATGCAAGTGAATGGTTCTATGGCCTACAGTGTTGGCCATTTTCAAGCAATCAATGATGCAGTGATCGAAACCTTCGAGTTTGATGGTTTTATTCATATTGCCATTTGCGATGTGACGGATGGTAGTATGAATATTCTTCTTCCAGCGGCTTCTTCTTGCCCTGGTCGTGAATACCGTGTGCGCAAATTTTTTACCACCCCTACTACCAATAATGTGATCGGATTGGTGGCGCAATCAGGCGACGCCATCGAAGGCGGTCTTATTTGGAGCATGAATAAAACAACGGCAGAGTATGCCTCGCTCGTTTCGGATGGCGCCAATTGGTATGTGATTGATCATAGTTGGGAATGAGACTGGCCCTTTACATAGCTGCTTTCCTTTCCTTATGGGCTGTTGAAAGTGTTTCTCAACTAACGCTCGAACGGGCCGTGATATCGCCTTTTGCCCTCAATGGCACCCTAAGCCTTGGCCAGTTTTATACCAACGGCGGTGAAGCGAGTATCACCACCTTATCAAGTCCCAACTACATCTTCACACAGGGTTTCGAACAACCTCTGCCGAATAGTCCGCTGAGCTTCGAGGTAAGTGTGGTGTATAATGAGTGTATTCAAGCTTTTGAATTAGCAGTTTCGGATATTCAAGGCTGCGCCAATAGTGCGGAGGTCTCCTTCACCTGGAACGGAAGTGCAGGCGACTCGATTTTTACAACTACGGCCGATTCGGTGTATCTCCAAGTGATGAGTGCTTTAGGGTGTTTCAACTCGTGGGTAGATTCGTATTCGATGGAAGAAGTTCCTCATATTTCCTGTGACTTGGGATTTTATAATATGATCACTCCAAATGGAGATGCCAGTAATGAAACATGGATAATCGAAAATATTGAAGAGCCGTTTTATGAGGGCAATGAAGTGGCGATTTACAACCGCTACGGCCAGCTAGTGTGGCAGATAGAAAACTACAACAACCTGGATCGGGTTTTTGAAGGAAAAGGCATGGATCATCAACTTCTGCCCGATGGAACCTACTTCTTCGAAGTGATTTATGCCTCAGGGCAAAAAACAGGATTTTTGGAGGTGCAGCGATGAGAAAACAAATACTCCTTTTCTTTCTCCTTGCACTTCCCTTTTGCGGTGCAGCTCAGCAAGATTGGCTGAATACACAATACATGTTCAATTTGTTTGATATCAACTCGGCGTATGCGGGTAATCATCGAACGCCAAGTATAGCGCTGCGTCATCGATCGCAGTGGCTAGGAATGGAAGGTGCGCCATCCTCGCAATACCTGAGTTATCACATGCCTTTATGGAAAGAAAGGTTGGGAGTAGGAGCGAAGGTGCTGCGCGAAAGCATCGGATTGCGCGAACAGTTTATGGTCAGAGGTAGCGGGGCCTACAAAGTGCGACTTGCCAAAGGTAGATTGGCGTTTTCAATTTCTACGGCAGTCATTTCTCAACGAGCGCGCATCGATAAAATAGTTGCTCGCGATGCTGTGGATGCTGTATGGGACAATGCCCAAATGCGAAGTACAAGTGTGTCCTTCGACGCGGCCGTTTTTTATCATACCAAAAGGTGGTTTGTGGGTTCTGAATGGATGCACTTAAACAGAGGACAAGCCCAGTGGAATGCGAACAGTCAATCACGTTTCTACATACATGGTAATCTTCTAGCAGGTTGGCACTTGCCCTTGAGTGAAAAACACCTTTTTACGATTACCGCTCTAGGCCGATATACAGAAGGTGTTCAGCTCTTAGGGGAAGGAAATGTCTCGTACCTCTATGACAACAAAATACAGTTGGGAGCGGGCTATCGCCAAAGCAATGGTATGATCGCATTTGCTCAAGCTCAAGTGAATCCACATGTGCGCATAGGATACAGCTTCGATCTTTCAACATCTCCTTTACCGAATGCTCATTCGGGAAGTCATGAGATCTTTTTGAACTTTACACCAGGTAAAACACAATTTCCTTCGATCCGATATTTTTAAAGATGAAGAAACTCTTTGCAATCATATCGATGGTGTTGTGGTGCTTGATGCCAATGGCGCAGCTAAGCTTTGAGACAAAACTGGTATCGGATCTCTGCACGCCCAATGACGATGTATTATGCGGTTGGATTGATCAAGGGTTGGTGGTGACAACAAACGATGCGCGCGATTATGTGAATGACTTAACGTGGAATGAACATCGTGTTTTTGCGATGCATTATTTTGAAAAGAAAGACTCTTACACGTCTTTCGAAAAAAGAGAGTCTTTTTTTCCAGTAGAGTTGGGAGTGGATATTGGTACTGCTTGCTATGATGCACTAAACGGCATATTATACTTCAGTACCTCGCACAACTTCGGCGGCGCCACGGGTGGTCGACTCAAGTTGTACTCCATGAAGCGCGAAGGCAACGGTTGGAATGATCCCAAGGTGATGTCATTTTGCAACCCGCTTTATGATTACACCCATCCTTGGTACGATCCAGAACTCAAGTTGCTCACTTTCTCGAGCAACACGATTGGCACTCGGGGCGAAATGGATATTTGGATTGCCTATGCCACGGAAGAGGGATTTACAGATCCCGTTAACTTAGGTGTGATGATCAATTCTCCCGGGAATGAATTGTTTCCGGTGTTTTTTGACAATGATATTTATTACTGTTCAAATGGATTAGTGCGGGGTGTTGGTTACGACCTGTTTCGGGCGGTGGGAGATGAACGATTTGAAAACAGTGTGCAGTTGCCTCCACCGTTTAATGGACCTCACGATGATCTACGAATATGTTGGATGGATCAAGACAATGGATTTTTAACCTCTAATAGAACGGGTGGGAAAGGTGGTGACGACATTTATAAATTTACCCGCCTATTTCCGCCACAGCCGCAGGGCGAGGGTTATACTGCTCAGCTTACGATCAATGATGTGCCGGCTAATCAGGGAAAAATAGCCATCACAAACTCCCTCGGTGACGTGTTAATCGCTGGCGCATTGAATGAAAAGGGTGAAATTTCATTGGAGAAAATCCCTTTCTATCAGCGTGTTCGTCTTACGGTCAGTGGTATTGATCCAGCTCTTTTTCCGCAATGCAAAGTGTTGATTCGCGATATAAATGGCAACGTTATCCGAGAACTTCGACTCAATGCCATGGGATGGGTAGAGTTAGAATTGCTTCCGTTTGACTACAGCGATTTGCGATTGGTAGAAAATGTAGATCGCTCTGTTTTGCGCATCGATCTCGATGGTCAAATCGTAACGAAAGCGGCCAGTCCGTTGAAAGGAGTGCCGGTTACAATCGTAGATGAAAAGGGTAATGTGGTGGCGGTTGCTACTGCGGGAGAAAAAGGCAATTTTACCTTTACAGGGTTAAATCCCGAACTGAATTACACCTTCCGATTGAGTGGTAAAAGTGAGGTCGATCAAATTGTTCTAACTGACCAAGGCAAAGAAATTATCTTACCTGTACTCAAGCAAGAGGCCATGTATCGCCGTGTGGACGCCAAGGAAGCCATCGAATTGGTCAATGAAAATAATCAGCGCGTTTTCCTTTCTCCAAAAGATATTTTTGTGGTTAACCGTATTTATTACTCGAGTAATAGTGCGGTGCTTAGTGACGAAGCGCAACGTCAATTGGATCAATTGCTCTCCATACTTCAAAAGAATCCTAACTTAAAACTAGAGTTAATAGCGCATACGGATGCTCGCGGTGCGGCTGAAAAAAATATGCTCTTGTCCCAATCTCGAGCTGAATCGATAAAGTCCTATTTGGTAAAAAAAGGAGTGGCGCCAGAGCGACTGCAGTGTGTAGGCAAGGGTGAAAGCCAACTCATCAACAACTGCAAAGATGGCGTACAATGCAGCGATGCGCAGCACGCGGTAAATCGCCGAACAGAGATTCGTTTGTTGAACTAGCCGTTTACAAAAGAAGGTCTTCTTCTTCTTTATCTTTTTCTTTCTGATCGCTTGTTGTGCCTGATTTTTTTTTCCAAGAAAAAAGAACACCGAGGGCAAAAAGAATGGCTGCTGCAATGAAAAAGTAGCGACTTGACAGCAGGTGAAAAGCAGAAGACAAGATGCCAGCAATCAAAACAAAGCGCCCAATAAAATAGAACCAAGCGTATAGCGCACGTTGTTTTCTGAAAAAATGAATAGCGCTATAGGTCAACATTCCTGCAAAGCCCAATGACTCTAAGATGCGGTCAAAGGGCCAATCCATAAAGTCAAACAGGATACCCACACTCAGCGTACCCAAAGCAAGATAGTTGATCCAATCATAATTTTTCTGAGTGTGCTCGTATGATTGGTCGAGTATCGGTTTTTCTTCCACTATTGACATATGAAGTTCAACTGTTTGTTCGCACTTTTGTTGCGCGCTAATCGCTTTTTTTACCAATGAAGTTCGGAAAGATAGATCACATCGATGAAATGAAATTCTCTTTACCTCCCGATCATAAAGATATGGAGTTGATGTGGACTGCTCAGAAGAATGGACCAGAAGAATTACGTGTTTTTTTGGGTGGCACCATGTGGACCATTCCCAAGTGGGTGGGTAAAATTTATCCGAAGGGCACTAAGGCTGCCCATTTTGTCAATGCCTACGGAAAGCAATTTGGAACCATTGAACTCAATGCTACGCATTACCGAACTCCTAGTGCTGAAACGGTGCGCAATTGGTCTAGCGCGACTCCCGATGATTTCATTTTCAGTCCAAAATTCCCACAAGGCATCAGCCACTACAGACGCTTTAATAACTGTGAAGCTTTGACAGATGATTTTTTGATGGCCATAGAGGGTTTTGGTAAAAAACGATCACATAGTTTCATACAGCTTCCGCCCAATTATAAATCGGATAAGCATGAAGCTTTGATCAACTACCTTGAAAAGCTACCCGTGGATTTAAAGTGTGCCGTGGAATTTCGTCATGAATCGTGGTTTACGGGCGATACGCCGTCAAAAGAAACATGGGACTTTCTGCGCAGTCGGGGTATTGCAACGGTAATTACAGATACGGCGGGTAGGAGAGATGCATTGCATATGAATCTCACTACACCCATTCTCATCATGCGTTTCGGCGGATACTTTCCGCATGCTTCGGATCAAGTGCGGATGCAGCAATGGATGGATCGCTTGAAAGAGTGGAAAGCTCGTGGCTTAAAAGAGGTGCATCTTTGGATGCATCAACCCGAAAGTATTTTCACGCCCGAGAGTGTAATCGAATGGGCAAAGTCCTTTGAAACATCGCTGCAGGTCAGTCCTAAAAGGCCGGTAATCGCGGACTCGTTGTTTGATTAGGCCATTAGCGGATGTTGTTTATTTTTGTCCCATGTCAACAGAACAGAAAAGCAAGTGGTTCCCAGATCCACACATTGCCATCACAGAAGGGGCTATGCAAGAAGGGGGCACTACCATTTTAGAAGGTCAGGAAAAGTCGGGCCCGCAGCGTTGGGTAAAAGTGAATAACCAAGTGTTTACTCGGGTAGATGATGGTTTGTATCACACACGCTATGGCGATGTAGTGCGCATTGCACACGACTCGGATAATCGCATGATTGGTTATCGCAACTTAACCACAGAAGCTGGCAGCAATCCAAATATGTCCGCTGTTCGTGGGGTGATCGCTTTCATGGTTATTCTTTCGGGTGCTCTTTACTTATTGGGGGCTTGGAATTTTATTTGGAAATCTATTCACGAATGGTGGGTAACCGTTTCCATCATTGCGGTGTACGCTATGTATGCCTTGGTATGGACACCCATGTATGCCTTCAAAGAGGCGAAGCGCCAGAAAGAGGCGCACGATTTATTACAGAAGTAAGTGTAATCGCTATAAAAGTTCTGAGGCCCTCTTGGTTGTTTCATCAACAATCAAGAGGGCCTCAGTGGTTATAGGGTCGAGACCTAATGTTTATAGTCCCGGAACAGGTTTCAATCAGTCAACGTTGTCGTGTAAAAACGGATTGTTGTCGCGAAGTTCAATTCTTTTTTCGCCGTTTTCATCAACGCTTTCGTTGAGTGCAAAACGAGAAACAGAACTTTCACCGCTGCCTTTTACATTGTCCAAAGCCACTTTGCGGCGCATATAAGCTGGCTCACTTTCCAAATCGTTTAAGCCACTTGGTGTCTTCAACTTTTGGGTGAATTCGCGAATACGTAATTCACGCTCTTTATTGCGGGCCAGCAATTCGGTGCGGGCAGGACGATCAGAAATTTGTGAATCTTCTTTCAACTTCAAGTGATCAGAACCAGCCGAAACTTCTTGCGATGGATTTTCCAAAGAGAAGTAGTTAGCAGGCGTAGATACTTCTGATGAAGAGTCCAAATTCAATTTCAAGGAAGAAAGACTAGGAAGTTCATCGGTGTCAAACAAATGAACTTGTGTTGGTTTTTCTTCAACGATATTGTTTTGTACTTCAAATTCAATTTCGTTTTTCATGAATGGTTCTTCTGCCTTCACTTCTGGTTTTACCTCAGCTACTGGCGATTCTACCACTTCATTTTTTACAGGCTCAGTTGGTTTTTCAACTTTGCTTACAATCTCTACTGGTTTCTCTGTTTCAAGAACAAATTTTTGTGGCTCTTGAGCAGCAATGGGAAGTACGCTTTCTACTGTCTTTGCAACAAATCCAGTTGCAATAACCGTAACGCAGATGTCTTCACCAAGGGTATCGTCTTGACCATAACCCCAAATAACTTCGGCATTCATACCGGCTTGTTCTTGGATGTGGTCAGTGATTTCAGAAATTTCGTCCATCAACAACTCGCTTGCGCCATGAGTGATGTTGAGGAGAATAAAGTTAGCTCCTTCGATATCGTTATCATTGAGTAGTGGAGATTCTAATGCGCTTTGAACCGCACGACGAGCGCGACCTTCACCGCTAGCACGTCCGCTACCCATAATAGCAACACCACTATCTTTCATTACCGTGCGAACGTCGTTCATATCCACGTTCACAGTGCCGGTGAGCGTGATAACTTCGGCAATACCTTTGGCCGCTGTGCAAAGCACTTCATCCGCGTGGCTGAATGCTTGCTTCAAAGTGAGGTTACCAAATAGCTCACGCAATTTATCGTTGCGAATGATCAATAAAGTATCCACAGAGTCACGCATTTCTTTGATACCGAAATCCGCTTGCGTGCTGCGCTTGCGACCTTCGAATACAAAAGGAATGGTAACAATACCAACGGTAAGAATACCCATTTCTTTAGCAATGCGGGCAATGACAGGAGCTGCTCCTGTACCCGTACCTCCACCCATACCAGCGGTAACGAATACCATGTTGGTGTTGGTAGAAAGAAGGGTGCGAAGCTCTTCGAGGCTCTCTATGGCAGCGTTACGACCTACTTCTGGAATAGATCCGGCACCACGGCCCTCGGTGAGCGTTTCACCTAATTGTACTTTTATCGGAACTGGGCTTTTATCCAGCGATTGAGAGTCGGTATTACATACGATGAAATCGACACCTTTGATGCCTTGTTCATACATATAATTCACGGCGTTTGATCCACCGCCGCCAACGCCTATCACTTTAATGATGGAAGAATTTTCTTTTGGTAATTCGAATCGCAGAGCGTTTTCCATTGGGTCTCTGTAGGTTTAAGTAACTGAATCTCTGGTGTCTACCTCCGTAGCACGAGGTGCTACTTTCGGTAGGTCTAAGAAACTACCATTTCGAGCTTCGATTCAAAGCGATTTTTCAAAAGAGTCAACGATGCTTTGTTAGTAAAACCAACTTTATCCTCCAGAGGTTTTTCTTTCCATCAGGATTGATGTATTTTCGCTTTGTGCAGAATATCTACCAACAACTTAGGTCGCTCAAATCAGAAGGAAAAAAAGCCTTGGCTGTTTTGTTGGACCCCGATAAACTGACCGATGAAGGTCGTTTAAGTAATGTGCTTTCGTTGATCGCTCATAGTGAAGTAGATTTTGTTTTTGTCGGCGGTAGCTTATTGGTGGAAACAAATTTTCAGCACTGCATTCAACGAATAAAAAGAGACTGCAACAAACCGGTGGTCATTTTTCCAGGTAGCCCTTCTCAAGTGAGCGAACACGCCGATGCTATTTTATTCCTCTCGCTCATCTCCGGAAGAAATGCAGATCTACTCATTGGTCAGCATGTACAGGCTGCGCCCATTTTGAAAGAAATGAATATTGAAGTGCTCCCCACAGGGTATATGCTCATTGAAAGTGGACGATCCACTACCGCATTGTACATGAGCCAAACCCTGCCTATTCCCGCTGATAAACCGGAAATAGCTGCCGCTACCGCAATGGCCGGTGAACTATTGGGTTTAAAATTATTCTACCTCGATGGAGGGAGCGGAGCACAGTTCCCTGTTTCCTCGGCTATGATTTCTGCCGTGAGCCAATCGATCCATGCGCCACTCATTATCGGTGGTGGTATTCGGTCTGAAGAGGAAGCCCGCAAAGCATGGAAGGCGGGGGCCCAAGTGGTAGTAGTAGGAACGGCTTTTGAAGAAGAACCAGAACTGCTATTCGCCCTCTGTAACGCGCGACCAAGTGAAGCCTGATTTTCATCAACTATGGCTTTCTTTCGTTCCTTTGCTTTAGTTTCGAACTCAAAATACTGATGATATGATCCGTCGTCCTTTTAATGTGCAACAATGGATTGCCGATAACCGACAACTTTTGCAACCTCCAGTTGGAAATAAAAACCTCTACACCGAAGCAGGTGATTACATCGTAATGATGGTAGGTGGACCTAACGCACGAAAAGATTATCACTACAACGAAACGGAAGAACTTTTCTTTCAACTCGAAGGGGATATCGTAGTGGGTATTCAAGAAGATGGAAAAGCAGTAGACATCGAAATCAAACAAGGCGAAATGTTCTTGCTGCCTGCTGGTGTTCCTCACCAACCTCGACGCGGACCCAATACAGTAGGCTTGGTCATTGAAGTGAAACGCGCTGATCGTGAAATGAAAGATGGTCTCATGTGGTTTTGCGAAAAATGCAATACCAAGTTGTATGAAGACTACTTTGTATTAGAAAATATAGAAAAGGATTTCCTACCTCGCTTCCGACATTTCTACGGATCGGAAGAGTTGCGCACCTGTAAGGGCTGTGGTCATGTGATGGAAACGGATCCACGATTCGTTTAAATGCAACCTTTTTTGGGCTCGCTGCGACTTTCAAATACTAAACTTGCTTAACTGCATCATGAAAAAATCACTACTAACAGGAGTGCTTTCGGTACTTCTATCTCTTTTTGCATCTTCTGCTTTCGCGTGTATCAATGTGGCTTTGGCCATTAATAGTAACGTAAGCGAAGGCGCTCCTTCATTCGGTGCTTGGAATGTTTACGATGCAAATGGCGCTATGGTCATCAACGGCGCAGCAGAATTTTCTGCAGCCGATGAACATTTCGAAACCATGCTCTGCCTTGATCAAGGTTGCTATGCATTGGTCATCGATCCTCAGTTTGTTCCGGAAGTCAACTCCCTATTTGGCGCAGTGCTGTGGCAAAATGGCTCCATTCTGCCTTTTACTTCTAATGTGGTTGGAAACGGTTTGTATTCCTACACTTTCTGCGTAACTAACGGAGAGGAATGCCCAACTTCTATCTTCGTTGGCGATACAAACGAGTGTGGAACATTCAATTTTGAAATTGGATCTGCTACCGCCGGTGAGTCGGTTATCTGGAACTTCGGTAATGAAAGTATTACTGGTGGACATTTCATCCAACATCACTTTACCACCGCAGGCGTTCAATTGATCACGGCGAACTATACCAGCGATCTTTGTCCAACGGGTGTAACGCTTACTACATTATTAAATGTACCTAACTGCCAAACGAATCCTGTATGTAATTTAAATACTCAAATTCTCAGTCAAACCTGCGGAGGTACCGTAACTCTTGTAGCTTCTGATTTTCCCGCGGATGCAATTATTCACTGGTCGGTGGATGGCGTAAATGCTACCAATGGCAGTGAAGTGGTATTGCCCGTAGATCCTGGAACGCATGTTATCTGTGCTTCTTATGAAACTCCGGCGTGCCCCGCTGCGGTTACTGTTTGCGATGATGTAATAATCGAAGCTTGTCAAGTGAACTGCGATCTTTCCATATCGGCTATTCAAACGGCTCCAGGCATTTTTCAATTCAACGCAAATGGAAGCAATCAAAATGCTCAGTTGAACTGGTACTTTGGAAATGGTGAAGCTGTATTAGGACAATGGAGCATTATTCATGAATTTGCTCCTGGTACTTATAATGTGTGTGCGGCTTATGCCACCGGCGATTGCGCAGGTCAAGGCGAAGCGTGCATCACTATTGTGGTGCCTGAAGTTGGTGGCTGCTCAGATTATGGTTTAGCCATCGATCGTGTGCCCAATACCGCTGGACCTACTTCACTCTACTGGTCCATGGCTTCAACTGATGGGGCTTATTCATTTCAAGGAGAAACAACCTACAGTGCAAATGATTTGTATTACGATTTTAACCTCTGTTTAGTCGATGGCTGCTATAATCTGTTTATCTGCGCTAACGAACCAATCTCGTTGGAGAATTTAAACATCATTGTTCCAGAGCCAGGCATCATCGTTTCTGCAGTCGAAGTGCCTTCATTAGGGTGTTATGGCTTAAATGTGCTCATTTCATTTAATAGTATCTGCGAAATAATCGTAGAACCTGTTTGCGGCGCATCATTCGAAACGGTTTACACGGCCACTCCTGGTCATGTAGAGTTCGTGAATACGAGCACTTTTGAGGGAGAAGCTACATTCGAATGGAGCTATGGCGATGGTCAAATTTCTAGCAGCCCTAATGGTAATGTGTTCTACAATCAAAACGGAGTATATACGGTTTGTTTGTTCATCACCACAGCCGATGGTTGTTCTAGTTTCTACTGCCAAGATGTTGTGATCGAAACGCTTCCCAGTACTTGTACGGAAAATGAAGTAACCGTAGTAATGACAGGTGCTTACCCTATACCGAACGTGGTTGACGAGTTCTTAGTTCAATTGATCGATGAAGACGTGCCTGTGCTCGGATTACCCACTGTAATGGGTGAAGGAATGACATTCACCTTAGCCGGTTGTGTGCCTTCTGCATGTTACACCTTGGCCATAAATAGCACCACTGGTGTTTGGGCTGCTGATTACCTCAACGTAACGGTTATGGTAAATGGCGCTGTTGTACAAGCGTTAGAATTAGTTGAAAATGGTACGCTTCAAATTGGCGTAGGCACCGACTGTGTGGTGGGTGTGAATGAAAATGAAGCGGCTAACTGGATGGTTTATCCTAATCCAGCAAATGATTTTATTCAAGTGCGCGGTGCACAGGCAGAAAATGTATCCATACATGTTTACAACAGCTTGGGGGCATTAGTGGCGAGTGAAAAAGTAACGACTCTTCAACACCGAATTTCAACGGCCAACTGGCCTGCTGGATACTATACGGTTGTGATGAACGACAAGGGCAAAATGTTTACTACTCCTGTGGCTATCGTCCATTAAGAGCGGAAATGATCTCTTTGAACCGCCGTTTTGAACCATTCAGAACGGCGGTTTCTTTTTTAAACAATATCCGCCCGTATAATCTGTTCATCAGAATAACGTAATTTTGAAATCATGTACCGCTTCGTCCTTATTCTCGCATTGATTTTTGCCGTAGGCAACGTGTCCGCTCAATCGGCTAAAGGTGGCTTTGATTATAATTCCCACGCCAAGATGAATAAAAAGGCGAAACGCTGGGGCGAACGACGCAACAAAGCGTCACGGGGTGATATGACTAACCTCAAATGCTCGCCTCGTCAGTCGCGTCGATATGCGCGAAAACAGCGCTCCTAAACGGAAAGTACTTTTCCTTCTTTTAAAATTTCTTCTAGACTTCCGTATAGATGGTCTAAGTCTTTTTGATCATTAAATACTTGTATGGAATACCGAATGAACGTTCGGTGATCGTGTGTCATTATAGGTATCTCAATTTTGTAACGATGGTAAAGGGTTTCTTTCAACTCCAGTGGGGCGGAGGTTTGGATTGCTAAACTGCACATCTGACCAAAAAAGGCATCTGTTTTAGGCGCCAAAGCCGATGTATTCAGTAGCTTTTCAAATCGATCTATATTTTTACGTACCAATTCTCTGCACCCACGTGCATGGTTTTCCCAAATGTTTTTTTCTAAAAAATGAAGAGCGTGTGGCACCGTAAGCGCTGCCGTAAAATCGCGCGTACCCTGCTGTTGATGATAGTCGATCAAGAGCGAATCGCCCTTCACGGGACTTTTATACCCCCAACTCACCACTAGCGGATCTAACCACGCATGATGCTCTTTTTTCGCGTATAAAAAACTGCTTCCTTTTGGGGTCATCATCCATTTGTGACAAGCTCCTGTATAGATATCGGCATCCATTTCCGAGATGTTCAAGGGAATGTGCCCAGGCACATGGGCGCCATCCACTATAGTGAGCAAGCCGAGTTCTTTTGCTTTTTTACAAATGGCTTTTACAGGAAAAATAAGTCCTGTAGTACTGGTGATCTCACTGATGAAAATGGCCTTGGTTCGCGGAGTATAGCCTGCAAAAAAGGCATTTACAAATGCTTCCTCCGATTGCAAAGGCAATGGTATAGGCGTGCGCACATAACGAAATCCTCTTTGATCGGCATAATACTGCCATGTTTTATCGATGGCGCCATACTCCAAATCGGTGGTGAGCACCTCATCGCCCACTCCCAAGGGTATGCTCTTCACCACTATGTTCATGGCATAAGTGGGATTGGGTATAAATACCAACTCATCGGCATTGGCGCCTAGGTAACGCCCGAGTGCTTCACGGGCTTCGCCCAAAAGTCGGGGTCCTTTTTGGGTCATAAACTGCACGGGCTCATATTCAAACTCACGCTGTAAAGCTTGATATTTCTCGAAAATGGACTCCTCACAAGCTCCAAATGATCCAAAGTTCAAAAAGGTAATTTCGGGGTTGAGTAAAAATCGAAAGGGTACTTGGGTATTCATGGTATGGGCACTAAGTGGGCAAAAGGTAAATGGATGGCATGAGATTCTGGTAAAATTTCCCCAAAAGTTGCCAAAGAGTCGTTAATAACAATCGAGGTAAATGCCGTTTATCGGCCGTTACGGGGTTATATTCGCTGCCTATTTTGGTTATAATTGAATATGACTTACCAGAAAATTAACATTATCACCGGCTGGCTACTTTTTGTTGTAGCATCAGTGGTCTACTATCTTACCCTCGAACCTACCATGCCTTTTTGGGACTGTGGTGAGTTTATTGCTTCGGCCTACAAGCTGGAAGTGGGTCACCCTCCCGGGGCTCCTTTGTTCATGTTGATCGCCCGTTTGTTCTCCGCTTTTGTGAGCACAGATAAGGTTCCTTTCATGATCAACCTCCTGTCAGGCTTGGCATCTGGCGCTACCATCATGTTCCTCTTCTGGACCATCACTCACTTTGCAAAGAAAATTGCAGACCTCAGTGGTGAGTTCAATAGCGGTAAAATGGCTGCGGTAATCGGAAGCGGTGTCATTGGTGGTTTGGCCTACACCTTCTCGGATACATTTTGGTTTTCTGCCGTAGAAGGCGAAGTATATGCGCTTTCATCCCTCTTTACTGCCGTGGTTTTTTGGGCTATCCTAAAATGGGAGTCCGCTGAAAATACAGGAACCGAACTGCGATGGGTGGTTCTCATTGCCTACCTCATGGGCTTGTCTATCGGGGTCCACTTATTGAACCTCCTCGCTATTCCAGCCATCTGCTTGGTGTATTATTTTAAAAATTATTCGGTCACTCGAAAAGGGTTAATCTACACCGGGTTGGTTTCCCTTGGCCTCTTGGCGTTGATCCAAACAGGGGTTATTATCTGGTTTGTGAAAGGTGCTGGATTCTTCGAAAAAATGTTTGTCAACTCTTTCGGCCTACCCTTCAATTCAGGATTGTTGTTCTACGCCGTATTAATCATTGGATTGATTATTATCGGTTTGCTGTGGGCACAACGCAAAGGAAAAGTGGCTATCCATACGTTGATACTCGGTGTGGCAGTGGCCATCATTGGTTATACTTCTTTCGCTACAATTATTATTCGCTCACAGGCCAACACGCCAATGGATGAAAACAATCCTGAAAACTTGTTTGCTCTGTTGTCTTACCTCAATCGTGAGCAATATGGCGATCGTCCTCTTCTTACTGGTCCTTATTTCAATACACCCGAAGACCGCGAAAATCCCTATTCAGATGGGGGAGAGGTATGGGTAAAATCGTTCAGCGTGCGCGAAGCAGGCATCAAAAATCGATTGGTGATTTCTTGCCGTGAGCGTTTTGAAGCCGAAAAATATATTCAAGATCACCCGAAAGAAAAACTCACCGTGGTGGAGGAATACATCGAAAGCGGTGAGAAAAAGGGCAGCGTAGTAAACTACCGAAAAGATCTCACCACAGTGTTTCCGCGCATGTACAGCAGCCAAGCCAATCACATCGACGATTACAAAATGTGGAGCAACTACCACGATTGGAACTCAGCTGCTGGGCGCTCACGTGTGGAAAGAATGGAAGATGAAGTTCGTCAACTAGAGTCAAATATTCAAGGCATCGTCCGTTACGTTAATGCGGGTAATGCGCTTACCGCTGAGCAAGAGTCGCAATACAAATCAATGCGCCGCGCTTTGGATAAAAAGTACACAGAGTTGATGCCTTCGAAAGGAGAGGATCTTCGTTACTTATTCAATTTCCAAATCGGTTGGATGTATTGGAGATACTTCATGTGGAATTTTGCTGGCCGCCAAGATGATCAACAAGGTCATGGCGACTTTATGGATGGTAACTGGATTTCAGGTATCGACGCCATTGATGCGGATCGCATTGGCAATCGCGCAAATCTGCCAGATGTAGAAAAGAATAACCCCGGCCATAACGCCTACTTCTTCCTCCCATTGATTTTGGGATGTCTCGGTTTGGTGTTCCAACTGATGCGCCATCCAAAAGATTTCAGCGTAGTTACGATGCTGTTCTTGCTAACGGGCTTCGCTATCCTCATTTATTTGAACCAAACACCTCAGCAACCGCGTGAACGCGATTACGCTTACGCAGGTTCCTTCTACGCATTTACCATTTGGATTGGTCTGGGTGTATATGCTTTGTATTACGCAGCTACCCAACTTTCGTGGAAAGAAATAGGCACCATCGGTGCAATGGCTGTTGGTGGTTCGGTTGTGATCTTTGGATTCGAAAGCATCGCGAGCGACTCGCATTCTTTTGGCTATTCACTCATCTTCATCACAGCAGTAGGTACCGCTATGCTCGCCATTATGCGACTTGCCGGATCAGGTGCAGGTGATGCCTTGTGGAAAGGTCTTTTGGCCACCGCCATCTGTTTGCCTGCTCCCTTCATTATGGCTTCTCAAAACTGGGACGATCATAACCGCGCTGACCGCAAAACGGGTATCGCCATGGCCATCAATTACCTCGAGTCACTTGCTCCCAATGCAATCATTTTCACCAATGGTGATAACGATACCTTCCCGCTATGGTATGCGCAGGAAGTAGAAGGTGTTCGCCTCGATGTGCGTGTAGTTAACCTTTCTCTCTTGAATACCGACTGGTATATTGATCAGATGAAACGCCGCGCCTACGACAGTGCGCCAGTGCCTTTCAGCATTCCAGAACAGAAGTACCGTCAAGGTACCCGTGATGTTATGTTCCTCGATCCTTATGATAAAACAGAGGGGTATATGAATTTGAAAGAGGCCTTAACCTTCTTATTGGATGACACCAAAACAATTGAAGGCTCCTCTAGTAAACAATTGTCTTACCTTCCTTCGTATCAGTTCGAATTGCCTGTTGATAGCGCTATTCGCGAATCATACCGTCCATTTATGAACGAAGGTGATTCTATCATGAGTAGTGTGAAATGGGGCATCGTTGATGGTCGTGGTAATCCACGCAGCTACATTACCAAAGCTCAAATGATGGTGTTAGATATGATCCAAACCAATAAATGGGAGCGACCTATTTACTTTGCTGTTACCACCGGTGGCGACGCATATATGGGCCTTGAGCGTTACTTCCAATTGGAAGGTCTAGCTTACCGTCTTACGCCCATCTTACACAAGGAATCTCCCAATCCGAATCTTCAAGGTGGCGTGAATAGCGAGCTCATGTACGATAACATGATGAACGATTTCGTTTGGGGTAATATGGATACAAAAGACATCTACCTCGACGAAAACAACCGCCGCATGACAACTAACCTTCGCTTACAATTCTCTCACTTGGCTGAGCAGTTGATCGAAGAAGGTAAGGCCGATAGCGCCGTTGCTGTGTTAGATAAAGCCATGACTGTTATGCCTGAGAAGACTGTACCTTATGATCAACCACAAATCATGTGGCACATGAGCGAGTTGTATTACGATGCAGGTGATAGCGTGAAGGCCTTCAACTTATCGAAGCGTTTGATTGAATTGAATAATCAAGACATCAAGTACTATGAATCACTTGACAAGGAACGTCAAGGCATCATGGAACGCGATATCATGATCCGCGCTCAAATCAACGATCGATTGATTGCACAAGGTGAAAAACGTTTCCCGAATGATCCAGACATCAAAAAGTGGAGTGAAGAAAACGAACGAATTCAGAAAATGCTCGGCCTCGAAGACGCACCAATGAATCCGCAACGTGCACCTCGTTCACAACCACAAATGCCGGATACCATCAAAAAGGCCGCAGGCCAACCAGCCTCACCTGATACTACCTCCACCATCAGAGTAGGCGGCTCGAAAGGCATCGAAAAAATGAAAAATTAAAACGGAACTAAACAAAGCACCCACCATTCGGTGGGTGTTTTGTTTACCCCCCCCCTGCGTTACAAACACCTTGCGTTACAAACACCTTGCGTTACAAATCCCCCGCATTACAACCACCCTGCGATAAGCCCATGCCTCCACCCCCACAACTCCACAGGAGTCGAAGCCAATAGCCCAAGAATCAACAAAAAATAATAGGAAAAGAATACATCTTACCCCGACTGAAGCGAAGCGTAGGTCGGGGGTGGAGACGTCATCTCACCACCAACGCGATGCGAAGCCATCGCAAACCCCACTAATCATTAATCACTAATCATTAATCATTACTTCTTCTTCACATTTCGCATGCGAATGTTGAGCAACTCAACAATCATCGCGAAGGCCAAGGCTACGTAAGAGTACGTTTTAATATCTACGCCATGAGGCAAATGAAGGAAGTGGGCATCTTCTAAAGACTCCATCAATAAGATTAGCCCAATAACAACCAAGAAGGCTAAAGCCAACATCTTGATCGTAGGATATTTTTCAATAAACGTACTTACATAAGGAGCAAATGCCAGCATCACGATCATTGCTGCTACAACCGCCATGATCATAATCGGAATGGAATTCGAAAGACCCACAGCGGTAATGATACTATCGAAAGAGAATACGATATCAATAAAGGTGATTTGGAGAATGGCTTGCCCCATCGTCATCTGACGCGATTTAGCCGTTTCTTCATGATCCGCAATTTTGAATTTGTGACGTATTTCTGATACCGTTTTGAAAATCAAAAAGACACCTCCTCCAAAAAGGATTAATCCTCTTCCTGTAACGGGATGATCGCCCAACATAAAGAAAGGATCTACCAATTTGGTAATAAAAGATATCGTCGAAAGCAGGATTACTCGCACTACCAAAGCCATCGTTAAACCGATAAATCGTGCGCGCTGTTGCTCTTTTTTGTTAGAGATGTAGCCACAGATGATCGCAATAAAGATGATGTTGTCGATACCTAAAACGATCTCCATCACAATGAGCGTAAAAAGATCTACTATGCCGGTGATCGACTGAAAGGGAGCTAAAAAATCGTGCATTTTTTTGGATTATGAACGGGCAAATATACCGTTTTGATCGTAGCCGTTGATGCTATTAGTGATATTTGCAAAGTGAATAGTTATGCGAAATATGGCATAGAGGAAACCGACCTTCAAGGTATGCGCGTTTTGTTGCATCCTTTGAGCGGCTTGTTTATAGTTGATTTTCAGTGCTTAGTCATCGCCGACGTACACATCGGAAAAGGGGCGCACTTCCGTAAAAATGGCATACCAGTGCCTGTTATGGCGAATAAGAACAACCACTGGAACCTCGTAGAAATGATTGAACACCTTCAACCCATATCTATCGTGTTTCTAGGCGATCTCATGCATAGCCGTGATAATGAAGAATGGGCCGATTTTATTGATGTTTTGGCCCAATTTCCCCAAATAAAAAAGACGCTGATTCGAGGAAATCACGAGCTATACCCAAATCCCTTCTACGAAAATGCAGGACTAGAAGTAGTGGAAAGTTTAACCATCAACCACCTCTTACTCACCCACGAACCTGCCCACCACGAAGGCTTTTATAATGTAAGTGGACACATTCACCCTGCCGTAAGACTTACGGGCAAAGTCAAACAAAGTGTAAAACTACCCTGCTTTTACCTGGGAGAAAAAAATGCCATTTTACCAGCCTTCGGAGCCTTTACCGGAAACGGAATAATCCGACCCCAAATAGGTGATCGGATTTATGTGATTGCTGAAAATAAAGTCTTGGAAATAACAGCTAGAAAGTAACTTCTTTCACCAACTTGCCACTGCTGTAGATGCCCTGTTTCACCATTTTACCAGACTCATCATAGTCCGTAAAAGTGCCGTCTTCTTTTCCTCTTACATAATGCTGCTCACTCTTCAAGCGACCATTTTCATAAAAGTACTTCCAGGTGCCGTCTTCTAAATCATTCTTATAAGAACCCATCCACTGTGGATTACCATTGGCAAAAAACACTTCTTCTTTTACCAACTCTTGCGTAGTGGATTTAAAATAAAGGACTACATAGGGTTTACCATTCTGATGTTTGCGCATGACCTGACGCTGCAATTGCCCGTCTTGAAATAGCAACATGGCTATAAGTGGAATGATAGTAAGGAGTTTAGCGATCATCTGCTTAAATAGGGTGTAAAACTTAGGTTTCTACGCCACCTCTATTCTGAAGGTTACGTTTATGCTCAGTTGCCTACAAATACATTGAACGATCCTTTGATGGATTGGGGTAAACCAATGGTATCTCCATCAAGTATCTCACGTACGCTCAGGTCAAAAACGACTTTTTCGCTTCCACCTGCCAAGGCTGGGTCTATCAATACCTCGCCCGCTATAGGAACAAATTCACGGTTCTCAAAAAAGGAATCACCATCGTTGCGCACATATACTTTGCACGCAAATTCAGGAGCTTCTGGTGAATAGGTGAAAATAGGGAAGGTCACTGTCGGAAATTCAAATATCAAACTCACACTTTCCTTTACAGTCGAATTCTCCGCTGTTGTATTGGCCGTGATGTAATATTGACGGGTAAAAAACTCATTGGTATCCACCAATACATAGTTTGCATCGAGCAACGGATACGTGATGCCGCCCCAACGCACACTGCCGCAGTTGCAGGTATAAGGTTCGGGTACATATTCTTCATTTTTCTGACAGCTCTGAGCTACCAAAAGAATCATGACAGCAAGTGCAAACAACCATTTTTTCATATTCAGCCTGAGTATTGAGCCTCTAAAGATAGTATTTTCTATTGAATTGGCTTTTTTTTTACTACAATCTACTCGAAATCAGGGTACAATAAGTACTTCTTGCGCAGTGTTTTGAAAGCAGTCAAATCGGCTTGCCAAGTGGCGATGATTTCATCCTTCGATTTTCCTGCCTCTATGGCCAAGCGCAGTTGGTCAGTGCCCGCGAGTTTGTCAAAAAAACGCGCATTGGTAAAAAAGGTTGCTTTGCTATTCGAAGCTTGGTATAGTCCGATCAGCCATTCTAAATAAAGCCCTTTGTTATTTTGAAAATAAAAGGACCCAAACTCACTCAGCAAATGACCCGTGCACTGCACGCCCTCATGCGGCGGATTCATAGCGATGCCCGGCTTGTCTACGGGAGTAAACGTGTAGGTGCCTGTTGTGTTACTAGGATAGCCAATGCATTGAAAGGGATAGGCGGTGCCGCGACCAACGCTTACCGTGGTGCCTTCAAAAAAGCACAAGCTCGGGTAGAGATAGACAGATGACATGTTGGGTAGGTTGGGCGAGGGTTGTATGGGCAGCTCGTAGTAATCAGAATGGCTGTAGTTGGTGCAGGGTATTACTTTCAAATCGCAAATGATACCGCCTTTTAACCACCCTTCGCCATTCATCATTTGGGCTAGCTCGCCTACGGTGCAGCCGTGCACCACGGGTATAGCGTCCATGCCTACAAACGATTGAAATTCTTTTTTCAAAACAGGACCATCAATGTAAAAGCCATTGGGATTTGGACGGTCGAGTACAATTACGGATTTTTTATTTTCAGCAGCAGCTTCCATCACATAGTGCAAAGTGCTGATGTAGGTATAAAACCGTGCGCCTACATCTTGGATGTCGAATAAAATCACATCCAAGTCCTTGAGCATATCCGCAGAGGGTTTTTCATTTTTTCCATAAAGAGAGACCAACGGAAGGCCGGTTTTACCGTCTTTACCATCTGCAATGTGCTCTCCTGCGCCGGCATCACCCCGAAAACCATGTTCGGGAGCAAATACTTTTTTTACCTCTACATCCTGTGCCAGAAGATAATCCACGAGGTGCATTCCTGCCGCGGTGCTCGTTTGGTTGGCCACTACACCCACGCGCTTATTGCGCAATAAAGGCAAATACGCATTGGGCTGATCTGCACCTACAAGTATCGATTTGTTAAAGGATTTGCCTTTGGTAATCGACGTGATTTGCCCTACAAAGGTGAAGGGTAGGAGAAGAAGGTGTAAAAAAAGAAAGCTTTTCATAGGAGTATCGAACACAAAAATGGGTTTTCAAATATCAAGCCTCTTTACCTTTGGGGGCAATGAATCTTTCTCGTTTTATCGCACAGCGCATGGTGAAAAGCTCCGACAAGAGTCAAATGTCGCAGCCTATAGTGCGCATTGCTACCGCGGGAATTGCCATTGGTGTAGCGCTCATGATCATCGCTTTGGCCGTGGTGCGCGGCTTTCAGGATGAAGTAAGAAAAAAAGTAATCGGATTCGGTTCGCATTTCCAGGTGGTGGCCAATGAAGATAACTACTCCAAAGAGTCCATCAAACTTCAATTGGATACCGCTGTTTATGCCGATCTAACCAAAGTTCCCGGAGTAAAACATGTCCAGGTATTTGCCTCCAAACCCGGTATAGTGGAATCCAAAGAGGCACTTCAGGGCGTGGTGATCAAAGGGGTAGGAGAGGATTACGATTGGAGTTTTATTCAAAGCAACATGGTAGAAGGCGAGGTGCTATCCACTTCTACACACCGCGACTCTATGCCAGCGAAAGAAGTGGTCATCTCCAGTTATCTCGCCAAGCGAATGCAAGTGAAATTGGGGGGCAAACTGAGCGTGTATTTTGTCAACTCCCAAGCCGATGCTCGCCAGCAGAACTTTGTGGTGAAAGGAATTTATAACACGGGCCTCGAAGATTACGATAAGCAATACGTGTTTTTGGATATTGCTTACGTCCAAAAATACTCCAGTTGGGGCTTGCAGGCACAACTAGTCGTGGACACCGCTTGCTTTGGTGGAGCTATTGCCTATGGAGCCAATGCCTTTGGGGGTGATGGAGATTATGTCTATCAATGGCCAGATTCAACGCTGCGCGGGCAAGGTCCATTTTTTATTCAATGTAACAAAGACACTACCTTAACGGTGGTCATCAAAGATGGCTCGGGCACGGTGGCGGACACGGCCTTTGCCACCATCAATTTTGTCGACGATCAGTCCGTAGAGGCTTGCAGGCCTTACGAAATTGTTTACCGAACAAAGCGCGGCAGTGAGCGCAATTACATTGGCGGATACGAAGTCCTCATCAATGATTACAATCAATTGATGGCAATGGACGATGAGATTTACAAGACCGTTCCATTTTATCTCTACACCAGCAAAATTACCGAGCGCAGTCCTGAGATGTTTTCGTGGCTCAGTATGTTAGACATCAACGTAAAGGTGATCATCATACTCATGATTTGCATATCCATCGTCAACATGACTTCGGCCTTGCTCATCATCATACTCGAGCGTCAGCGCATGATAGGCACATTGAAGGCCTTCGGTATCCGCGACGGATCAGTATTGCGCATCTTCTTATACAACGCCGCTTACATCATCGGTAAAGGCGTTATTTGGGGCAATGTGGTGGGCATAGGATTGTGTTTACTCCAACACTACACAGGCGCCATAAGCCTCGATCCCACCAATTACTACCTCGACACCGTTCCCGTAAAAATGGAGTGGCTGTTTATCCTGGCTCTAAACCTAGGCACCATGCTTACCTGCGTGGGTGCTTTGGTATTTCCCGCCTTCTACGTCACCACCATTTCACCCATCGCAGCGATAAGGAAGGATTGATAAAATATAAATAGCGTTGATTTTTGCTTTTCTATTTACTCTCCATTTTCAACGTGAGTGTAAACTCCTCCGGCTTCTGCTCGAATTCGTGGCAGCGCTCTACGTAGTACTTGGCGGCTAGATCATTATCAAAGGCTTCAAAAAGTCGGCGGGCGTGTTCGAAGTCTTTTTGCTTAAAAGCCTTCAAAGCCATATCCCACTGCTCTACAAATAACCGTTGCGCTTGGGTGTCGCCGCGCAGTTCATAAACATTGACCGCATTATCGCGGCCTTTAACAATGACCGACGCGAGCTCACGGAAAACTAGAACACTACGATCCGATTTTTCATACGTGAATTCGGATACTATGATGTTTACTCCAAACATCTTGGTGAGCCCTTCTAATCGCGAACCTAAGTTTACGCTGTCACCAATAACAGTGTAGTCAAATCTTTTTTCGGAACCAATGTTTCCCACGGTCATATCACCGGTATTTATACCAATACCAATGCTCAAAGGAGCGCCTCCGTTTTTGATTTGTTCATCATTAAATACCTTCAACTCGCGCACCATGTCGAGCGCCACTTTGCACGCACGTGTGGCATGATCGGCTTGGGGTATGGGAGCGCCAAAGATGGCCATGATGGCATCGCCGATAAATTTATCAATGGTGCCTTTGTGCTTAAATATGGCCGCTGACATACGACTGAGGTAATCGTTCAATACTGCAACGATCTGCTCGGGTTGCATTTTTTCTGAATAACTCGTAAAGCCTCGGATGTCGGAAAAAAGTACCGTCAGCTCTTTACGCTCACCTCCCAAATGCAAAGAAGAGGAGTCACGCGATATTTGTTCTACTACCTCTGGCGATACATAAGTACCGAAGGCATTTTTAAGTCGTCGACTTTTTCGTTCACGAATAAAATAGATGTACAGTGAACTCGATAAATAGGCGAGGAGCGTGAGCAACATCAAGGTCACCACTGGGAAAATGATGTTGTAGGTAGGCATGAAATACAAAAAGAAGCCAAACATTTCGGTGGCTATTAAGATGACGGCCACCACAAAGCCAAACAAGGGTCGCAACAATAAAAAGAGAGCGACCATGATCAGTGAAATCAACGCGAAATAGGGGAGGGTAGCCCATTCATCCATTTCGGTAATGAAGTCCTGATTCACCATATTCATGAAGGCCACTGCGTGCACTTCCACTCCGGGCATCTTGTCGTTTCCGACAGGTACTGTTTTTAGGTCCTGAAGTCCGGATGCGCTGGTGCCAAAGAAAACAAACTTGCCCGCGAAAAACTCCGCGGGAACCAAGCCTTCCAATACTTTGTAATAAGAGATATAACGAAACTCTTCGTCTTCACTGAGCCAATTGATGCGAAAGGTGCCATCTTTTCGCAAGGGAATAAAACTTTTATCACCTACGGCTATTCCTTGGTCAGAAAGGTGCACATCATCTGCCCCTAAGCCATAAGCGTCCATGAGCATATAAAAGGGAAAATTCCCCGCGTAATACCGATTTTCTGTAGGAATGGGAATTTCTTGCAGCGCCCTGTAGGTGCGTACAGTGCCGTCTTGATCACTGGGCATGGCAATGGAGCCTACTGCCGCAGCTACATCCGTAAATTCATCAATAGGAAGAATGGGATAAGTGAGTTCGGGGATATCAATTTCCTTTAGGCTGTCAGAACGGAGCAAACGCATTTTATCGAGCACCGGATCTGGAATGAGGCTATCGACTAACTCGTTATCGTCATAAAAGCTGAGGTACACATTTCCACCTTCTGCAATGGCTTCACCGAGTTCGTGGTCCGTGCTCATCGCGTTCATTACGGTAGAAATGTTATCTACTCCGCGACTGCGTAAAAGCTGACGATACGAAGATGGCAAGCTGTCCGACTCGGTGTAGAGATAGTCTATTCCAATTGCGAGTGGACTGCCGGAATTGATGTAACGGATCACCTGAGCATCATAGGCTCGCGGCCAGAATTGTGTTCGCCCTAATCGCTCAATACTGGCATCGTCAATATCAATAATAACAATTTGATCGAGACTCAAGGGCGTGCGCTCGCGGTGTGTTGTGCGCACTTGAAAGGAAAGATCGACCAATTGATTTTCGATTCCTTTCAGTGGTGATCGTACCATACGGTTTGACCAATAAACCACAGAAAAGGTCATCAGTAAACAAAGCGCGGTGAGAAACACCGCGCTTGTTATCGTTTGAATAATTTTTTTTGGTCGAAAAAAGGCCACCTTATAACTGTGCTATAATTTTTTCGGCATCGGCACGTAGTGGGTCAGTAGGATACTGAATCAAGAAGCTCTCGAAAATTTCTTTCGCCTTCAAGTTGTTATCAGACATGATATAACAATGCCCTAAAGCAAAATGAGCGTAACGTGCATTTTCATCGTTGGGTTTTTGATTGAGGAAGGCATGGAAGGCCGATATGGCTTTTGCATACTCTTTATTTTCATAAATAGAGTAGGCTTCTTCGAAGGAAATTTCGCGATCCGATTTCCAGTACATTTCTGAATCAGATGCTTTGTCGCGCGTAACTGTTTCGCTGCGACGAATTCCCCCTTCCTCACTTCTTTTCTTGCTATTGTTTTCTTGAAACACTTTGTTGAAACCGGTGAATACACCTTCGGTATTTGACTTTGCCGCACTTCCGGTGCTCGCCATCAAAGCATTGGCGTTCACTTTCGAATTGGGACCCACAACCGATTTTTTTCCATTGTTCCAGGTAATTTCGGCCACTGCGTCGCCTGTGGTTCGAACCATCGAGTTTTTGCGCACAGCAGTATTGATCTTTGCAGGCATCATTTTGCCTTCTGGACCTACTTCTACTTTTCCTTCGTAGTAAACGATTTTACCGATACGGGTTGTATCAGCTCCTTGAGCAAATGCACAAATGGCAATTACACTCAATACAAGACTTAAGGCTAATCTTTTCATTTTATCTGCGATTGAAGAGATGAATATATAGTTTCAATTTCTGGGTCTAAGCTAACGGCTTTGGCAAACAGTACACGCGCTTCATTGGTATTTCCCGCTAGCAAGTTTGCCTTGCACAAATTAACGATAATTTCTGCATCCTTGGTGTCAATTTTTGAGGCAGCACCATAATACTCAATGGCTTTCGAGGCATTTCCTCGCTGATAGTAGATGTTTCCAAGGTTGTTTATGACTGTAGAATTTTCAGGGGCAAGTTCTAAGGCTTCTAAAAAGATCTGTTCGGCCTGTTTATTTTCTCCAATCTGTGCCAATAGAGTGGCAAATTTATTTTTGACAAAAACATTGTTGGGCTCTACCAAATACCGGGCTTCCATCTCTGTGATCAGCTCTTTTTTAGTTTTGGCGAGTACCTGTTTCAATAGTTCTGCATAGTCTTTACTAACAGATTCATCGCTGGGAGGCGTTTCTGCAAAGTCGGCAGGCACATAGTTAGAGGACACATAAACATTACGCGCATTCGATAAGCTCACCAATTCGGGGAAATGTCCTTGTTTGAGTTCGCTGTAATAGCGCTCTGCTCCTTTTTTCCAAGCAACTAAAAAGTCTTTATTGCCTAAAAGAGTGGTTTCTATCGGTATCCATACTTTGTTTTCACTGATGATGACGTCGAGTGGATTAAAACCAGCAAGCGACATTTCCTCCGCAGGAATCTGGGTGTTAAAGGCCATAAATACGTGCCCGGGCACGTCGATGTAGGCGGTGGCAATTCCAGCGTTTTCCAATACGCCACAATAGGCTGCTACGAGATCATCACAGTCGCCACTTTTGCGTTTAATGGTCTCTGCTGGATATTGCAAGTAGTCCATAATATCCGTGTTAGTGCTCACCGTAGCAAAACTTTGCACAGGGTCAGGACTATAAACAAAGTTGCTATGATTTAAAAGAGTATAATTCTGCATGGCCTTGATCAAATTGCGGTTCAATCCGTAGTGCGGTTGGTTGCGGAAAATTTGATCGCCTGCTTTATTATAATTGATGAGGGCTTCTTCATTGGAGGATACAAAAGCGCCCAAACGACGCTTGTCTGACCAGGTAATGGCATTGCGCGCCATTAATTGGATAGGAACAGTTTGTTTTATTTTCTTATCGGCTTTGTTCATCGAGTAGTGAACAACAACCTCGAGTTGCAATGTTTTTGCGTTGGCTGTTTGTAAAATTTTATCGGTGAAAACAGCAGGAAGTTTTACCCGAGCATTGCTGAATGCGAGAATTGCTGGTGATTTAATTTCCGTTGGCTGACTCATCAATTCAGGAACAAAAACCGAAATGCCAGAAGGTGTTATGGATTGACTAGAGTTGTTGGCAATAATCACTTCGCCAATCGGGAGCAACTTAACATCAGCATAGTTGCGGTAAAGCGAGGGGAAAATATCATTGACCTTCAAGTCAACAATCTGCAATTTTACTTCTTCACCAGAGCTGTTCTGACGCATTTTTAGAGCACTGTCTAATGTGGAAGTGTATTGCTCTTTGCTAGGATCTAGGCTTACAGCCGTGTTGAGTGCTTTTTCGGCATTATATACATAACCGGCGCTGAGGTACGCTTTGCCTAAACCGTAAAACGCTTCGGGGCTTTTGGGATTGTAAGTGGTGAGTAATTCATATTTTTCAATGGCAGCATCATAGTCACCTACTTGTTCGTTGAGTGTTGCACAGCGAAGCAGATAATCGTTCAACAACTGCTGAGCGGCTAGAGATTCTTTTGTTCCGGCATTACTGGCTTCTGTTTGTTCCACATGCGCAATCTGATAGTGAATGGCGATGGTGTAATTAAGAATGGCCTGCTGTGCTAGATTGGCTCCTTCAAAGGCTTTCGCCAATGGGCCATAAATGGCACCGTTAGAAGGATCCATTTTTACCGCTTTTTCTAATTGAAAACTCGCTTCCACATAATTGCCTTTTAATAACTCTACTTCACCAATGCGGGCAATCAATGTGCTGTTGTTTCTATCGGTACTTAGCATCTGTTGGTAAAGCAATTTAGCATCGTCGTAATGCTTCGCTTTTACATACACTTCCGCCAATGGCCCTTGGGAGCTTTTATCGTTGGCATCCAGAGAAAGTACGTGTTCATATTCTTTTATCGCCGATTCGTATTTTTCTTGCCCTTCGTAAGCGCGCGCCAATTCAACGCGGTAGCGTTTCACCAATAAAGGCGTGAGGCGATAGGATGACTCGGTAAGTTCTTTTAAGGCTTGTGATTCAACATCCGTAAATTTATCAAACTCATTGAGCACATGCAATTGCAAGAGATGAGGTTCAAAGTGGGCGAGCCCTGCGCTTTTGAGTCCGTTGACGGCTAATTGACTTTCTGCTTGTATTTGGGCTAATAAGAGATTGATTTCTTTTGCTGCTATGCCTTTGTTTCTGCGCAACTCATACAAGTCAAAAAGAATATGTGCCGTGTTTGCGTTGACCAACGGGTTGTTCGGTTCCCATTCGCTGTGTTTTTTCTGCAACATTAAGGCGCGATCAATGGTATGCTCGCTGGGAAGCTCGCTGAGGGTGAGCGATAAAGAGTCTATTGCAGAAAGAATAATCGGCTTCACCGCATTTTGATTCATGGCGCGTTCAGCTTCCACAATCAGTTGGTCATATTCTTCTTTGTTGGCCAATTGCATGAAGTAATGGAAATATGCGCTTTGTAAACTTTGTTTACTGCCCGCTTCCAAAGGGGCGAGTAGAAACGATTCACGCAAATACTGAAGAGCTTTACTTGTCTCGTTTTTCGCTGAAAGAGATTCGCCCGTAGCTCGCATTTCTTTGGAAATATAACTAGCCATACCGGGCGATTTACCCATGTAAAGAGTTGCATTTCGAAAGGCGATGAGGGCATCGTCATATTGACGAACACTGATCAGCGCCTTGGCATAACTTAAGTAATCCGGCACGGCTTTATTCCCTTTTGAAATACCAGTAGGGCTTATACTTACGGCAGAATAACTGTGCAATGAAACATCGTCAGTGGCAGGTAAACGCAGGCTCAGCTGGGGTTTAGTGGTGCGATAAACGAGGGTGTCATTTCCACTTTCATCATGACGCAACAAGCCATATTCGATAACACTAGCGTCAGCGATTGGATTAAGGGTAAACTGCAAGTCGGCCCCATTTACGTCGATGGCCATCTGATCTTCTGGTGAGGGCGGTATCACCACAAAACGATAGATCATTTCTGTTCCGTCCTCACGCAGAAAATGATGCTCAAACAGGGAGGCATCAAATTGAATGTTCTCTACTTGTGCAAATCCATTGATGCCTTCTCCAGGATAACCGATGGTGTACAAAAGTTCAGGAGATTCTTTCCAAGAGTAGATTTCTAATTGACCGTTGCTTTTGTTGTACACATGCACCAAATCCATAGGATCGATAAAAAATCCTCCGATCTCACCGTTGTTGTCGCCGGCTTTATCTCCGCGCACACGAAGTTTTGCAGGTGAGGTAGGCCAGCCGTTTATTCCTGTTCGGAAGATGGTGTTTTCTCCCTTGTCCCAAATGTAAAGTTGACCTTTTCGATCCGTTTCCAAATGGTGCGGATGAGGAATTGCAGCATTTTCTTTGTCGCTAATGGACTTCAGCAATACGCCATCTTGATTCCAAAAATGAATTTTCGAATTTGACTCATCGCAGGCCACAATGTTTCCTTCTGGCTGTATTACCAGGGAAACGGGACTTTTCCACTTGAGGTCTTGACCAAATTTTTGAATGGCCGTGCCTTTAGAATTGAAAACGGAGATTTCATTTTTCTTCGCATCCAATACGTATAATCGATTGTTGCGGTCAAAACGCATATCCGCTATTTCACCAAATTCAATCGGAATTTTAGTTGAAATGTGATCCTGTATGAGGGTAATGCGGTGCAGATCGTTGGCGAAAACAACCGCCATCAAATTGGAGCTTCCGTTGCGGATTAAATGGTAGCCTTCACTGGCTTGTGTTTTATAATTTAGCGTAAGTGCTCTGTCCTCGGGCACTATGGGAAGTGGTTTGTTGTTGATCTGAAATACTTGCGCTTGCTTCGTTTGAGCATCGAGGGCCACCAACCGAGTCACCTCGCCATGATGACAAGCAATGGAAATGATGTCCTCGAAAACGCCGGGAGCGTTTTTACCTTTTGCCCCTAACATGCCCTTGCTATCACCCAAGCGGTCATAGTAACGAAGCTGCTGTTTCAAATTATCGAGTATAAAAAACTCACCCGTGTGAAGAACGGCTAGCTCTAGGGCTTCTTCCAAAACATTTTGAGATTGGCGATTCAAATTACGATCTACATTCACCAATCTACCGAGTTGGTTGAACATGTATACAGTGGGCCCTTCTCGCTCCAATACGTATAGTTCGTTTCGTCCATTAACACCAATCGCCACTACGCTTTTGAAAGGTTCACTACCACCATTGATCCAAGTGACAAAGTGTCCGTCTGGTGAAAAAACGGAAACTTCTTTTTTCTGAACGTTCAAGGCGTACACGTAACCTTCGCTATCGGCGGCGATGGAGGTGATGTTGTCGATTTGGCCTTTTGATGATCCTTTTTCTCCAATCTTGCGACCCTCGCCCGAAATAGGACGAATGAAGATAGAACCGGCATCAGCATCATAGATGTACAATTGGTCGTGCACATCGACATATAAAGCAGTGGGTTTTTTAAGTGCCGTGAATCCTTCGCGAGTAGAAACCGAATAAATGATTTCAAGTTGAACGCCATTCTCATCATAAACGTGAATGGCTTTTGTACTCGAATTGGCAATATACACGTGCCCACGGGAGTTGATAGCCACCGCATCTGGTGAGGTGAGTTGGGCGTCTGCAGTGGCCGGAATAGTATTGATGTACTCAAAGCTTTGAGCCGCTAATTGACTAGCAAGTGCAAGCCAACAAACAGTGAGGAAAACTTTGATCGAGTGGTTAAGCATAGGGAAGGAGGAACTAACAGTTTACAACAGAGAAATGAGGTTTAAGCGTTCTTGTTTTGCGGACTCCCGTTGCCGCTGACAATAGGGGGTGTGATACCGATGCTTGCTTAGAAACAAAATCTGTAGTTCTTTCCATTGTTCCTTGCTTTGAATCTCACCGCAGCTCAGCATTTCTTGGAACAACAATTCTGCAATCTCGGAGTAATCACTTCTTCCTAAGTAGTCAAGGTCGGCATCACAAAGTACTTGCTCTATTTTCGATTGTGGCGATTGAGGTATTTTGGTTGCCATAATGCAGCTCGTAATGGTGGCTATTTCTGCTTCACTCAGCATGCTAATCCCCTCGGATTGACGAAGAATGGCACATCCGGCCATTTCGTGCTGTTGGCGCTGAAGCAAAAATCCCGTATCATGAAATAGCGCTGCAATGCGCAAGAGAGCTAACTCGGTATCAGAAAGGCCTTCAGCTTTTCCTATTATTTGGCTTTGCTCAATAACATCAGCGGTATGTCGGAAACAATGATAATGGTAATGTGCTGGAATTTCTTCTTCAAGACGACGGCTTATTACGGCGTGCGCTTGGTTGTAGAAGGTATGGAGGTGCGTGCTTTCCATAAAGTTGCGAACTGAACTTGGTCAGTTCAAGAGATTAATTCGTTCTTTAAGCTTTTTTTTCTCGCTCTTGTGTTTACTTTTGAAACAATCGTTTTTTTGCTATTCCATTTTTGAAAATGAAAAAAATTCTCGTTCCAACCGATTTTACATCCGTAGCTGATGTTGCCATTCACTACGCTTCTAGTTTGAGCAAGTCGCTTCAATCAGAAGTTCAATTGCTACACGTAGTGAAAAAAGCAAGTGACATCGAAGAAGCCAACCAAAAACTAGAAGCTCAAGCTGCTCGCCACCGTGCGGAAAGCAACTATGATCTCAAATATACTACAAAGGTGGGGAATATCTTCGATGATATCGCTGCTGTAGCAAAAGAGGAAAAAGCCGAGTTGGTGGTAATGGGTACTCACGGCCTGCAAGGTCTTCAATATTTAGTGGGGTCTAATGCCTTGCGCGTGGTGGCAGAAAACAGCGCTCCCATGATCATCGTTCAGGGTAAATCAAAGGTGGATGCTACGGTAAAACGCCTGTTGCTTCCGTTGGATTTGCATAAGGATACCAAGCAAAAGCTAAAAACAGCAGTTGAAATTGCCAAACGCTATAATTCTGAAGTGCACATTATAGCACCAAAAGAATCTGACGAGTTTTTGCACAACCAAATTGCCCGCAATGTGAGTTATGCCGAAGGGTTTATGGAACAAAATAAAATCGTTTATAAAACGAAGTTTACCACAGCATCTTCTTCGGGCTTTGTAAAAGAATTGCTGATGTATGCTGCTCACGCGGAAATCGATCTAATCTGCATTTTGAACAATACCGACGAACAACTCATACACGCCTTTGGTATTGATAACGAACAAAAGATCATCACCAACGAATCGCAGATTCCGGTTATGATTCTCAACCCAGCCAGCACTTATATCGACGATCGTTCGATTTTCTCGCAATAGTCATCGTTCTTAACAAACAAGCATAACTCCCGCAGGTCAACTCACAAATGAGCCTGCGGGAGTTCTTATATTTGCCCACTATGAAGTATTACAATAATATTCTCGAAACCATTGGTAACACACCCATGGTTAAAATCAACCGCATTACCGCTGAGATACCCGCTTTGGTTTTGGCAAAAATTGAAACGGTAAATCCAGGCAACTCTATCAAAGATCGCATGGCGGTAAAAATGATTGAGGATGCGGAGAAAAGTGGTGTTCTTCAACCCGGTGGCACCATCATCGAAGGTACTTCTGGTAACACCGGTATGGGCTTGGCCATCGCTTCGGTGATAAAAGGATATAAATGTATTTTTACTTCTACCGACAAACAGTCAAAGGAAAAATTTGACGCTCTTCGTGCCTTTGGTGCAGAAGTGATTGTATGTCCCACTAACGTAGATCCAGAAGATGAGCGCTCCTATTATTCGGTTTCTTCGCGTTTGATCAAAGAAGTGCCGAACTCATGGAAGCCCAATCAATACGATAATCCGAGCAATGCTCAGGCGCATTATGAGAGCACGGGCCCTGAGATTTGGGATCAAACCGATGGTAAGATTACTCACCTAGTAGTGGGTGTAGGTACAGGCGGTACCATTAGTGGCACCGCGCGTTATTTGAAAGAAAAAAATCCGAATATCAAAGTCATCGGTATCGATACCTATGGTTCGGTTTTTAAAAAATATAAGGAAACAGGAGATTTCGATAAAAACGAAATCTATCCGTATATCACCGAAGGCATTGGTGAAGACTTTTTGCCACAGAACGTTGATTTTTCTTTGATAGATCACTTTGAAAAAGTGACTGACCGCGATGCTGCAATTTATACCCGACGTATCCCACGCGAAGAAGGTATTTTCGTGGGTAACTCTGCGGGATCGGCCATGGCGGGTATCATGCAATTAAAACATCTATTCAAAGAGGGCGATGTGGTGGTGGTCATATTCCACGACCACGGTACCCGTTATTTGGGTAAAATGTTCAACGATGAATGGATGCGCGATCGTGGATTTTTACAAGACGAGAAAAAAGTAGCACGCGACCTCATCAAAGATCACCTCGATAAGCCGCTGGTTACAATCGGGTCAGGTGAATTGGTTAGTCATGCGATGGAGAAAATGAAGAAATTCAACATCTCACAAATTCCTGTCATTAAAGACGATAAGATTGCAGGGGTAGTTGACGAAACCCGACTTTATCAAGCGATCATCGAAAAGAAAAGCAATTATGATTGCCGCATAGAAGACGTTATGGGACCTGCACTTCCCGTGGTAAAGGAAACGGAATCGATTGAACATCTATCCAAACTCATCAGCAAAGATGTACCCGCCGTTCTCATGGAATTGAGCAATGGCAAATTTCACATCATCACGAAGTACGATATTATTAATGGGATTGGTTGATTAATGATTAATGATTAGTGATTAATGATTAGTGATTAATGATTAATGATTAGTGATTAGTGATTAGTGAATGTAGGTATGCTGTTAAGTAATATTTTTTGATTTGGTGTTGTGGATATAGGTTTGAACCTTAATCG
>JBDKGH010000100.1:0-15679 GCA_039798265.1 Bacteroidota bacterium
CCTGTTTAGAAAACGCGCTTCAGCTTCGCAAATACCCACAGTAACTTCAATGCCGGCATCGCGCAAGAGCTGAATGCCCTTCCCACTTACGGCAGGAAAGGGATCCTGAGCAGCCACTACCACATGCTTCACTTTTTGGGCAATCAATAGATGGGCGCAGGGAGGAGTTTTTCCAAAGTGAGCACAAGGCTCGAGGGTCACATACACCGTACTTTCTGAAAGCAAGGAAGGATCGAGCACCGAATGGATAGCATTGACTTCCGCATGAGCTTCCCCATATCGACGGTGATAACCTTGACCGATGATCAAGCCCTTGTGCACAATCACGCAGCCTACCATGGGATTGGGCGCTACATGTCCAAGTCCTTTTTTGGCGAGCTCAAGGGCTCGTTTCATGTAGGTGATATGATCGTTAGTGTTGGTCAAATCGATTATTGCTAAAAATATTTGCTAAATTATTTGGAAGTAAAAAAGGCTTGTTATACTATTGCTAAAAATAATAGCAAGATGAAAAGCAGCTTCTCACGACTCAATAAAGGGCAAACACCAGTAAGTGCAGGCAATAATAAGGAGAGTAGAGCAAATGGGTTTATGAGTCAAGGCGATTTATTTATATCTAATCTGGAAGCTCAGGTGCTGCGTTCACAATGGATGTCAGCTGCGTTGGTGCGATAGTTTCTGTTGGTTTACCTATTCAAGTTTTTAACTGAGAAAAAGGAGAGGCGCGTGGCCTCTCTTTTTTTTTAACAAATATTTCGCTATTATGTATTGCAAAGTAGTGTGTGAAAGATATATCTTTGCTTTGTCAATAAATCGGTATTACCCTTTACTTGATAAAACATACATTATGAAATTCAAACAGTTAAATCAAAACGTAATCGTGGCAGCTTGCTTTTCGATGTTGGCTTTAGGAGTATATGGCTTGGCTTTATCGGCCACTTTAGCCCAACACAGCGTTCGTTTGCCCCATTATAAAGTCACCCTCAAAGGCGATCTCGTGAAAGCCGTTGTAAAAAATGGGGTGGAGATCACTCAACACTAACCCTGCAAATTCCAACACACATGGATATTGAAAATGCAAAAGCACAAATGCGAAAAGGAGTCTTGGAGTTCTGTATCCTCTCCGTGCTGAAAAAAGGGGAGGCTTACCCATCTGACATATTGAGTTCGCTGAAAGAAGCGAAGTTGATTGTGGTGGAGGGAACCTTATATCCACTGTTGACACGACTCAAGAACGATGGCCTTTTGAGCTATCGCTGGGAGGAAAGTCAGCAAGGACCTCCGCGCAAATACTATCAATTGACAGAAACGGGAAAGATTTTTCTCGGCGAACTTCAAAAGACGTGGGACGAATTAGCCCATGCTGTGCAACAAACCACTAAACCATCAAACCATGAATAAGACTATTTCCATCAATCTCGGCGGATACTTCTTCAACATCGAAGAAGATGCCTACGAAATGCTCAAACTTTACCTTGATCGCATCAAAGCAAACTTTGTGAATGATCCCGGTGCAAGTGAGATCATGGCGGATATAGAAGTGCGCATTGCCGAACTTTTTCAAGCTCGATTGGATGAAAAACGCAATGTGATCATCGCAAAAGATGTAGAGGAAATTAAAGTCATCATGGGTCAGCCAGAAGACTACAATATAGGCGAGGACAGATCAAGCGCTCAATCCAAAACGGAATCGAAAGAAGAATCTTCAGAACACATGCGCAATCGCAATCGCCGCGTTTTTCGCGATAAAGACGATGCGATAATGGGCGGTGTATGTTCTGGTCTTAGCCATTATTTTGGTTGGGATCCCGTGATCCTACGCGTGGCATTAGCGATGTTTTTCTTTTTGTCAGCGGGAACAGCACTGATTGCCTACATCATCTTTTGGGCAGTGGTGCCTGCTGCTGAAACAACAGCAGAAAAATTACAGATGCGCGGCGAACCGGTGAACGTAGAGAACATCTCTCGCTTTGTAAAAGAAGAAGCCAAGAATGCTGCAGATAACGTTAAAAACTTTGCCAACGGAGTGAAGTCAGGTGATTTCCGTAATAACACGGATAGCTTTGTGAACACCTTAGCCATGATACTTAAAAAGCTGTTTGGCGTATTCAGTATCTTCTTTGGATTGGGATTATTGTTTTTACTTTTTGCACTCTTCTTTTTTGCTGAGTTCACTTTTGTAGATGGCAATGTTTCATACGATCAATTCTACCGACTCATCTTTGGTGATGAAGGAAATGGATGGATGATGACCATTGGAATCATTCTTACCCTGAGTATCCCCGCTATTTCGGCTATATATGGTGGTATTAAGTTGCTTACCGGAAGCAATAGAAGAATCAAAGGTTTGGGATGGATCATGGGGATTTTAGGCACCATTGGCATCATTCTTCTTTGCTTTTCAGGAGCGCGTTTGGGAAGCCAATTTAAAAGCGATGCAACTGTAAAAACAGAGATCGATCTATCCAGCATCACAGGCGATACCCTGCATGTAGATGTTTTACCCGATCAGCTGTTTAGTGGTCGCGATAATGAACATCATGATGATTTCTTTGACTTGGTATTGCTCACCGATTCGCTCAACTATTTCGGCGAACCGATATCCGTTTCGTTTGAAACATCAGAAGATAGTTTGTTCCATGCACGATTGTATAAGCATTCTAACGGATCGCGTTTGTCGCAAGCGGGTCAGTTTGCCTCGAACATTAAATATGACCATCGTGTAGATCAAGAAGGCTTGCACTTGGCATCATTTATTACTACGCCTAGTTCCGATCAGTTCCGTGGTCAACATGTAGAGGTGATCATTTTTGTTCCAAAAGGAAAATATGTGCACTTCGATAATGACTACGGCCTCATCAGCTGGCATGACGCCTGGGCGAATGAAACGCGCCAATGGGGAGTAGATGATTGGTTAGAGTATGAAAACGAAGAACGAGGAGAAGAAGAGGTTGAGATTACCCGATCTATCAATTACGAAGATGGAAATTTGGAGATCAAAAATGAAGTCAAAACGAACAGGTAATTGGACTTTGATTTTGGTGATAATAACCCTCGGCATAGGCTGGGGGTTATTTGTTTTACGGAGTAGGAGTGACCCATTCAGCCCCGTCAGCGGTGTATTCTTTTTTCCAAATGGGCACTGTTTGTTTGAGGCGATCGAGTAAAAAGGCGCAAGCTTCAAATGCATCTTTTCGATGTGGACTGCTAACGGCGGCGATCACAGCGCTTTGCCCTGGATATACGATGCCCGTGCGGTGATGAACAAATACGGCTTGAATGGGCCATTGGTCGGCAATTTCGTGAGCTATTTTTTCTAACTCAGCAAGAGCCATGGGTTCATAAGCTTCGAAATCAAGATGAGTTACTTGCACACCTTTTTTTGAATTTCTCACTACACCATCGAAGATCACATTGGCACCGCACTCGGGCGAGGTAACAAAGAGGTGAGCAAGGTTCATCTCCAGTGGATCAGAAGAAAGTTTTAATTCGAGTTTCATGCTTAACCTCCTGATACGGGTGGGATAATGGCAACTTCCGCGTTCGCAGCTATCATCGTTTCATTTTGTGCATACTGTTGGTTGAGGGCAATCGCATAAGCGAGATCATTATTCAGTGCAGGATAAAGCTCACAGAGCATCAGCCGTAGCTCACCCACGGTGCACTCCACCGGAATAGCCAGCGAGAATGATTTTGTTTGGGTGATCTCTCTTGCTTTTCCAAAACAAAGCACAGTGATCTGGTTTAGATTTTCCATAACAATCGAAAGGCTGCAACGAGTAATAATCCAACGGTGGTAAAACGCACAGCGGTAAAGTTAAAGATTTTGATCCCCATTTTTGATCCTACCCATCCGCCGGCTAAGGCCACAAAGGGAAGGAGTATCCATGAAAATGACGGCCATTGCTGGTGAAACACCCATTGTCCGATGATTCCAAAAATGGAGTTGATGGCAATGAAAGCAGAAGCGAATGCGGCAATCTTTTTTTCATTTCTCCAGCGCATGAGATAAAGCAGCGGTGTAAAGTAGATGCCGCCTCCTATACCCGTAAGCCCTGATATAAAACCGATAACGGCACTCAGTGGGTAAATGAGCCAATGGTCGTTGTGCGCATCTTCCATGGGTTTTTGAAGACGCGATTGCAGGATAATGGCCACTGCTGATAACACCAAGAAAATAGCCAGCAGCACCTTTAAGGTTTGCGAATCTATTTTGAAACTGCTTGACCAAAGACAAAACGGAATGCTAAAGGCCAGTATGGTCCATGTGCTTTTCCAGTCAATGAGTTTGGACTTTTGGTATTGGAGCAAATTATTTCCCGTTACCACGGTATTGCAGGTAAGAGAAATAAGACGAAGTTGGGGCACCGCACTGATGGTTTGGGAAAGAACAGCTGTATAGAGACTTCCGCCGCCGAATCCAACCGAACTATACACCAATGCAATGAAGAAAAAGAAAAGATAAATCTCCCAAGCCATAATGTAAAAGTAGGATATTCGGACTCTTGACCCTGATCAATGAAATCGAAATGAAAAAAGGTGCAACTTTACTTCATCTAAGAAGCACATCAAAACCATGGAAAGAAAAGACTTTTTAAAAAAGGCATTATTGGGCACCGGGGTGATAGCTGCTGGCAGTGCCATCGCTGCGATTAAAGTGAGCGAGGACGCCAAAAAAGAGCAGGTTGGCTTTAATCACTTACCCAATCCTAAAAACGAAATCATGGACAACATCATCATACACAAAGCGGCCACCAGAGGTGGTGCAAATCACGGTTGGTTAAATGCAAAACACTCGTTTTCTTTTGCTAACTACTACAATCCAGAACGCATGAACTTCGGTGTATTGCGTGTATTAAACGACGATCAAATTGCTCCTGCAATGGGCTTTAGCACGCATCCGCATGACAATATGGAAATCATTACCATACCCTTGGAAGGGGCGGTGCGCCATAAAGATAGTATGGGGAATGAAGGCATTATACAGCGCGGCGAGGTGCAAGTAATGAGCGCCGGAACGGGCATCTATCATAGCGAGTTTAACCACAACAAAGACCAAGATTTAAAGCTCTTGCAAATTTGGTTGTTTCCTAACAAGGAAGGCGTTACTCCTCGTTACGATCAGATTTCCATTCCCACCACTATTCGGAATGCGTTTTATCAAATCTTGTCACCGCATTCGGATGATGAGGGTGTTTGGATTCACCAAAATGCTTGGTTCAACATGGCCAATCTCGACAGCGGTGTTTCTGCGAAATACAAAATTCACGCTCCAGCTACCAACGGTGTGTATGCTTTTGTCATCAAAGGCGATGTAAGCATCAACGGTCAATCGCTCAACGAGCGCGATGGTATGGGCATTTGGAATGTTGAGCAATTGGACGTAGTCGCTTCTTCCGAAGCGGAAGTCCTCCTGATGGAAGTCCCCATGCAACTGTAATCATCGAAGAACTATCGAACCACTACTCCCAATTCCATCACAAAGTGTAATGGGTCCACATTGGGAGTAGTTTGTTCGAATGTATAGGTGTAGTCACCGATCATCGGGAAGGTAAAGTTGGGATTGATTTCATATTCAATATCGATGATATCAAATCCTTTTTCTCCCAAAAATTCTCCCTTTGCGTCTTTCACGGGAATATCTAAATCAGTGATGGTTCTTTTTCCATCCGGCGCTGTTTGTGTCATACGCACTAAAAGGCGATCGTAGGCATATCCTGAAGCTACTCTCAGTCCGGCTATTAACTTAACGGGTTTGCTATTTTCATCAATGGACAATTGGGTAGTGAGTATGTTGGATTTACTCCATTGAATATCTTCTCCTGTTTTTACCCAAGAGCTATGCAGAGGTTGGTTTTCTGTGCAGCTCGAAAAGTGAATGGCGCAAAAAAGAAGGAGAATGCGGGCTAAATTCCATTGCATGTTTTTCATCGGTTTTGATGGTGGTTTATGAGTACGAATAACACAAAACCAAAGAACTTATTTTGATGTCTATTTTTTCGCGGGTTGTAAAATTTCACGGACCCACTTTTTTTCTCCATCACTATTTCGAACGGTAATGGTAAGCACCCTTTTGTCTTTTGGACCCGAAAAATCAAGTGTAGCAAAATTACGTTCGGCTACAGTGGTTCCTTCTACACGGAGTTGGTTGTCTTCTTTAGAAGTGTCATACGGACCGCTCGTAAGGGGAGAAACAGTGAGGTCATAAATAACCTGACCATTCTCTAAAGTGAGCTGGCTGAGTTCAGTACAGTGACGATCTCCTGTTAAAAATACCACGCCCGTAATATTGTTGTCGGTAATGGCTTTAATGATGCGTTCTCTTTCTGCAGGAACAGTAGAGAAGGTTTCGAACTTGTCGATGGTATTCAAAAACTGTCCGCCTACTGCGATCATCTTAAATGGTGCGCGACTGAACTTCAACGCTTGAATGAGCCAATTGATTTGATCTTCTCCAAGAATGGTGCTTTGTTGTCCTTTTACATCAGCGGCTACACGGTGGTAGCGATTATCTAAAAGAAAAAACTCCACATCGCTGTATTGGAATTGTGTTGTAATGCCTTTGCTCTGTGGGAGTCCGTAACTAGGATTAGCCCAGTAATGGGTAAAGGCGTCTAATGTCCAATCTTTATGAATGAAGCTGCCATCGGCATCGTTAGGGCCAAAATCGTGATCATCCCAAATGGCATAGTTAGCACAGCTCGACATCAGGGCTTGTAATTCTGGGGTTTTTCGAGTGTGATTGTAACGACGAACGATACCGCCTAACGAACTCCAATCGGGTTCGCGGAGATAGATGTTATCGCCCATCCATAGCATCACTTGAGGTTCTTGTTCTTTGATGGAGGTAAAGATCTTGTACTCGCCGCCATAAGCTTTTCCAGGACGGTCATACGCCTCTTCGTTGATGTAAGTGCAGCTACCAATAGCGACACGAAAATCGGGCGCATCGGTGCGCCACTGCCATAAAGCTTGAGTGGTAAAAGTATAGGTCTGCGTTTTGTTGCCTTCGAAGTAATAGAAGTAGGTAGTAGCAGGGGTAAGGTCGTTTAAATTCCATACCACCGAATTGCCGAAAAGCGCATCAGGCTGCGCGGCTACAGAAGCACTTTTTTCAGGATGGTCTTTGGGATAATAGGAAATATAGGCCTGTGCAGCACTGCTGGTTTGTCCCCAGATCTTCGCAGAGATCATTTGCACATCACCTAGCATAGGGCCGGCTACGAGCTTGTTTTGCGCAAGCGTAAATAGAATAGAAAAGGATAAAAGGAAAGTCAACAAACATTTTTTCATGGTTCACCAATTTAAGGTTTACCAAAGAAAAGTTTTTCAAGCTGAATAACCGTGTTTTCCCAATTAAATTTTTCATGAACGAACTGTCTACCCTTTTTGGCGAGATCATCGGCCGCAGGGCGATCACGAAGTAAACGGATAATTTGATCGGCCACTTGTTCGTCGCTCTCGCAGATGCAGAGCACTTGATTGGCTTGTGGTCCCAAGGCATTGGCAGCAAGGGGAGAGGTAACACAGGGCAATTCCATGCTCATGGCTTCGAGCAGCTTGTTTTGCAATCCACTACCTAACTGCATGGGAGCGGCAAACACAGACGACTGAGCATAGGCATCTCTAATATCGTCCATCCACCCGCTTACGCTTACATCAGGGCTTTGAAGGGCCAATACTTCAGTGCTTGGTGTGGCCCCAGCTAGCAGCAATCGAGCAGTGGGTATTTCTTTTTTTACCAAGGGTAAAATAACCAAGGCGAGTCGCTGAGCACATTCTACATTAGGAGCATAGCTCATATTTCCCGTAAACGCTATTTGATAGCGATGCTCTTGCTGTTGTGGAGTAAAAAAATCGGTGTCCACCCCATTGGGTAAAACCACGATTTTTTTTCGATCAGCATGGTAGATCAATTGTTGGTCCTGTTCGCTGATGATGGTGTGATGATCGAAATAATCGAAAATGAGGTTTTCATAGGCCACCAGTCGTTTAGACTCTTCTTTGAAGATGGCTTTTAAATACCACGGCGATTTATCTGACCTTCTGTGAAGCCCAGCGTTCAAGGCATCCATGTAATCCAACGTTTTGGGAATGGATATCAAGTGCTTTACATATTCGGAGCAACGAATGAGTTGACAGTAAATATGATCCGGCTGATACTCGGCAATCAAGGCATTGATTTTTCGCTGCGCTTGGTGTTGGTAGAAATAATGTACCTGATAGGGTTTTGTGCTAATGAGCCCTCGCACCAATCGGAGGCCAATGGTAAATTTATGGAGAGGAATAATCTCCAATCGGTGAACCATGCTGCTGAGATGATCCATTACTTCTTGTGAAACAGCCTGATCTGTGAGGCAACACAAAAAGACATCGTGTTTTTTAGAGAGCCATTTTATTTGGTGATAAGCCCTCAGTTTATCTCCTTTTTCTAGGGGATACGGTACGCGGGATAGGAGCACAAACAGCTTCATTTTTTGCGAAGCTCTTTATAAAATTGAACAAGATTTTGCGTAATCGTTCGGTTGTCAAAAGTGGATTCCACGTGATGCCTTCCCGTTTTTCCCAATTGCTTGATGAGCTCTGGTTTTGAAACCAGTTGATCTATCGCTTGAATCCACTCTTCTGGACTTTGGGCGATAAAGAGGTGCTTTCCATTTTCACAGTGAATGCCATCTGCACCAATTGGAGTGGAAATAATAGCCTTTTGTAATGCGAGGCCTTCTATGATTTTTACCCGAATTCCTCCAGCCGACAAGAGGGGAACGATCATGATCGACTTGCTGTTCATGAATTCCACCGCATTTTCTACTTCTCCTACACACACTACATTGGGATATTGAAAGTGAGTGGCATTCGATAGACCCTTTCCCGCAAGGTAGAGTTTAAGCGTAGGATAACGCTCGTGGATGAGCGACCAAACGTTTTCTAAAAACCAGCGGATACCTTCCACATTGGGTGACCATTCCATCGATCCAATATGGAAAAGGGCCATTTCGGGTTCCTTGGTAGAAGGAATATATTTTTCCAAATCAATTCCAAACGGAATATTGGTCAACGGTTTTTTGATGCCCATTTGAACAATACGATGGACATCTTCATCGCTGATGGCAGCAATGCCGTTCACCGCTGAAAGCATGCTCAGTTCGTATCGTTTGAGTTTGGCACTGAGGTATTTCAGGTAGGTTTTTTTTGCGAAATGAAAATTACCCGAAGCCAATTTTTCCCAGATGACATATTCTACGTTATGAGCGCGCAGAACAACAGGCGCGGTAGAATAACGACGAATGGTATGCAAATAAGGAGTCATAAAAAGACTTTCCAAATGCACTACATCATACTTTTCCGCTTTGAGTAATCGGGTTAGTTTAATGTCGAAATCGGGGCTAAAAAAACGAGTAATGTTGTAGGAGTCGCTGGTCATAAAACTAGCGAAGGCATCTACGATATTGACGTTCGTATCTACAAACACCCCTTCGATATTGGTTTGATCGAGGTACTGTTGCGAGTAGAGGTGCGGATTAAAATCGTGTTTCGGCGTGAAGATGGTCAGTATTTTTACTTTATGACCATCGTTGAGCAAGCCTTGGGTAATGTTATTCATAGCTATGCAACCACCATCTATGGCGGGAAGCGGAGGCTTATTGCAGAGCTGTAGAATTTTCATTGAGGGGGTAAAAATAAAGTCGATTAACGAATTCGCAGCTTTTTCAGGAGTTTATTCCATTGCAGCAAGTAGGTATCGCGATCAACCAATTGGGCTTCTTTCGTGGCTTTGTAGGTAAGCCAGATACTGAGCGGAAACATTACGGCGGTTCCAATCCACATGCCTACTGAGGCATCGAGGATCATGCCTTTAGCCATTTTTTCTCCGGCTATAGAAACGAGCTGGAATACAATGAAAAGCATCAGGGCAATAACCGTAGGGATGCCTAAACCACCTTTTCGAATAATGGCGCCGAGTGGTGCTCCCACAAAAAACAAGATAAGGCAAGCAGCCGAAAGGGTAAATTTCCGATGCCATTCGATGCGGTGGCGGTTCAAGAATTTCGCGCGACTTTGAATTTCTTATTTTTGACGCTCGATGTTTTCTACGTTTTTACGCGTGTTATCGCGCGCCAGTCCCAGTACTTTTTGTTTGTCACGTGCGCTGAGCGACTCGAATGTTTTGTTTTCTAATCCTGCCACATTCTCCACCTTTTGGTTGGGCATAGATTGCGTGTGAAGCATCTGCAGGTTGGCTTCCGTCAGTCGAATGCGCGTGCTATCTAAACGATTCGCTAAACTGTCGATGGTTCGGTTGAGCTGAGAGATGGTCATCATCTCAAAAGAATTTTTAAATACTTCTTCGTCATTCGCTTGAAATGCGAAAGCGCTCAAGTCCATGCGCAAGGTACTTTTTTCAAAATGGCTCATCACCATCGGGAACGATTTGCCGTTTTTGTTTTTTTCTTCTTGCTCATCGTAACTGTAGCCATCATAGAGGTTCATGATCAGAAACCGCTTGTCTTCGGTTTGATCCATGGTACCTGACTTAGCGCGAATAACAGTGCGGTTGCCACGGGTTTTTTGACGGTGGTCGTAGATGATGATGTCCGATAACTCTCCAGTTTCGGTGTTCTTTTTCATCACACGAATACTGATTCCTTCTATACCATTATAAAAAACGCCGTCCTCTAGGTTGAGAGCTGGTCTTTGTTGGATAACGCTAAAGAGTAAGGTTCGAAATTTCAAGTTGGCGATGGGCCAGATGTTATTGGCAAAAAGAAAAGACGCCATAGAAATAACGATGCTGAATACGATCAATGGACGCATGATGCGGAATAAGGAAATTCCTGCGCCTTTCATGGCCGTGAGCTCATTGTTTTCGGCAAGGGAGCCGAGGGTCATAATGCTACTCATGAGTATCGCGAGGGGCAGAGCCATGTTCACGATACGGGCAGATGCATAGATGAGAAGTTTGAAAATAACACCAATACCAATTCCTTTCCCAATGAGGTCGTCGAGATAAACCCAAACGAACTGCATTTCGAAAACGAACATGGCTACCAAGAAGGTAACCAAAAAAGGTCCGAAATAAGATCGGACGAGGAGCAGTGATAATTTTTTAATCAAACCGAACATGACCGCCGTAAAAGTAACCCATTCAGGCTTTATTGCAGTAATGGAAGCCGTTCAAATCCTAGAATACTTGAAGAAAGGTTAGGGAATCATAGGATGAGCTTGTATTTGTCGCTGTGTAAGGCGTAGCTTTTATATATTGCGCGCCGAAAAGAAACCTGTAAACCCTCAAGAATATGAAGAAGTTTTTACTTTCTGTTGCAATGATAATGAGCGCATTAAGCTCATTTGCCGGAGATGAACCATTCGGCTACTCATTGTCGCAAGAGAGTTTGAATGCACTGACAACCAAAATAGTGAGTGCTTATGACAACGATGTATTGATGGAAGAAGCCGAGCGTAATGACAAAATGGGAATGATGTCGTTATATGGAAAGCTTTCTCGCATGGATATCAGCTCTATGGATGCTGGAACATGGTCAAACTTGCCCAATGGCGACCGTGTTTGGCAATTGCGCTTTAAGTCGCCTAATGCGATGGGAGTAGGGGTGTGCTTCAATAATTTTTATTTACCAGAAGGAGCTACCATCAGTCTTTATAATGCAGACCGCACTCAATTTGATGGTCCTTACACTTCCGAAGAAAATGAATCGCATGGTTATTTCCGCACCGGTGAGGTTTTCGGAGATGAAGCCATATTAGAATATTATGAACCAGCTGGCGTAACGAGCAGTCCTCGTTTAGGCATTCTGGGCTTCGGGCATTTTTTCCGTTTTATTGACACGCCTATCGCTAACCGCGGCTCTAGTGAGCCCTGCGAAGTGGACGTGAATTGCCCAGAAGGAAGCACCTTCGTTAATCAACGTCAATCGGTGGTGCGCCTTAGCTTAGCTTCTTCACAGGGCTTTGGCTTGTGCACTGGTTCAATCGTGAACAACTTAGCATACGATTGCCGCAAATTTGTTTTAACGGCATTCCACTGCACGGTCGATTCAGATGCTGCTGATTTATTGTTATCGAGCATCCGTTTCAATTATCAACGCAGTGGTTGCGGTACCGGATCGGCCTCTGCCACGCAACAAAAAACCGGATTGTTCCCAATTGCGGATAGCAATGACAATGGCGGTGCTACGGGTTCTGACTTCGCTCTACTCGAAATGGAAGATGATATTCCAAGTGGTTATAACGTGTATTACGCGGGTTGGAATGCAGAAGCTGTAACTCCTACAACTGGAGAATTGGGTTGGAAAGTAGTGTGCATCCACCACCCAAGTGGAGATGTGAAAAAAATCTCTACTTCTAACAACGTGGTTTCAGCTACTTGGCAAGCCAATAACCACCACTGGAAAGTGCGTTGGATGCAAACAGAAACCAATTGGGGTGTTACTGAAGGTGGATCAAGTGGTTCTCCGATCTACAACAATAAATATCAAATCGTAGGAACGCTTACGGGTGGCGGTTCATTCTGCGATGCGCCAACAGCGGAAGATTTTTATGGTAAAATGGACAAACACTGGAATGGCAATCCAAACGCCGCTAACCAAGATTTACAAGATTGGTTAGATCCAAATGATACCAATGTACTCTCATGCGAAGGTGCTTATCCTGGCACTGGTGCTTTGCCTTGCCAACCTCCATTAGGAGTAGAAGAATTGTTGAACTTCAACGATGTAAGCATTTACCCATCACCCGCATCAGATTTTATTCAAATCAAATGCGAAAAGTACCGCGACATTCGTGAAGTGCGCATTTACAACGCTGCAGGAGCTTTGGTACAAACACTTCGTTTGACTGATTTGACTACAGAACTCAACGTGCAAAACTTGCCAGTAGGTATGTACTACCTTACCCTTCAACACCAAGAAGGTGCAACATTGACACAAAAATTAAATGTGATTCGATAAGCGGCAGACTTCGTCTCCACCGCCGATATAGGATGGCGCTCCAGTCGGGGTACGAAAATGACCGATGATATACATGATAAAAAGGATCTTCTGCGAAGATCCTTTTTTTTTGGCGAAAGCCAAAAGATGAAATGGGGGGCTTTGTCTATTGCCTTCGACTCCTATGGAGTCTTATGTAATGGCTATTGTGATTATGTTTTACCCCGACTGAAGCGCAGCGTTATCCTATCTTCGCTTCATGGCAATCCACATTCCCACATCATGGCACGAACGGCTAAAGGAGGAAACAACGCAGCCCTATTTTTTGGCGCTGGCGGAGTTTGTGGAAAGGGAATATGCCTCCACCAAATGTTATCCGGCGAAGTCCGAAATTTTCAATGCGTTAGAGTGGTGCGCACCGGATGAAGTGAAGGTGGTAATCATAGGACAAGATCCCTATCACGGCCCGGGGCAAGCGCATGGTTTGTGTTTCTCCGTGAATGATGGAGTGAAACTTCCTCCGTCGTTGGTCAATATTTTTAAAGAACTCCATCGCTCTCTAGATGTACCACCGCCTATTACTGGCAACTTGGAACGGTGGGCAAAACAAGGGGTTTTATTGCTCAATGCGGTGATGACGGTGAGAGCAGGTAATGCCGGTTCTCACCGAAAAAAAGGATGGGAAAGGTTCACCGATAAAATCATCCAACAAATCAGCGAGCAACAATCGAGTGTTGTTTTTCTCCTGTGGGGCGATTATGCTATTGCCAAAGCGCAACTCATCGATGCCGATAAGCATTATGTATTGACCTCACCGCATCCTTCGCCTTTATCGGCCTATCGAGGATTCATCGGAAATGATCACTTTAGCAAGTGCAATCTGTTTCTTGAACGCGTCGGAAAAACGCCGATCAATTGGGAATAGCTTAATGCAGTAAATGGATGTATCCATCTTTTGCGATGGAAGCACCTCGGCCGCAATTGGACTCCATTTCAAGTGTATAGTAGAAAACACCTTCCATGTCGGAAGAAGGTTCCCAGAATTCGCGTTGATTCGTGGTTTCATAAACACGGTTACCCCAACGATCAAAAACTTGTAAGTGATAGCTTGAAAAAATGGTGGCGATGTCTTGATCCGGATTGGAGATCAAGAAAGGACGCCAACCGTTGTTCAGGCCATCAGCATTCGGGGTTAACACATCAGGGTAAGAAAGCAAATCGAAATTGAAATCAAATTCTTCGCTTTCTAATACGGCCACCGGAACTTCTGTGCTACATCCATTATCGGTATCCACTACAGTGATGGTGTAAATGTCGCTTTGAAAAACGGTCGGTGTATTGGTATCTGCATCGGCAATGACGTTCGAATTGGCGCTTGTCCATAGCGTTGCAAATGGCGTATTGTTGATCGTCGAAATAGTGGCATTCAATGTTACTTCCGGACGAATGCAAGTAAGCGAATCGGGGGTATCCACTAGTACAAGGGGCTCAAGGAAATTAGCACCAACCGTTACCACATCTTGCGCAGTGCATCCTGACTCTGGATTGGTAGAGGTGATTGTATAAATGCCAGGAGAGGTAGCCGTAATAGTCAAAGAGGTGGGATCACCGATGATGGTGCCAACACTCGTTGTCCAAAGTACCTCATCTACGGATGCCGATTGTCCGTTTAGTTCTGTTTCAGGGAAGTAACAATTGAGGGTAACATCATTGCCTGCATTGGCAACAGCAGGCGTGAAGTTTTCTTCCACCACTACATCATAGGTGCCATTACAAAACAAATTCAAAAAAGCCGCTACGGTATAAGTGCCACCTGCATTCACCGTCGCATTGGAGGTAATAACCGGACCTGTGAATGAACCGTCATTCGTGGTCCATAGGTAATTGATGCCGCTGAGATTACCAGTGGCCGAAAGGGTAGTAGTAGGCGCAGTGCAATTCACTAAGGTGTTGCCGGTAATGGTAACGTTGAAATCGGAAAAGTCACTTTCTACGGTTAAGGTATCGCTGGCAAAACATTCGTTTTGATAATTGCTATTGAGAACATAGGTGCCGGGCGAGTTAAGCGTGACCATCGGATTAGAGGTGCTGCCTTGAATGAAGCCATCTGCTGTACTCCAACTATAATTGAGATTATCAAAATTACTCTCACTGCTGATGAATACTTGCGGTGTATGGCAAGTAAGTGGCGCACTTTGGGCTAATTCTACTTCTAAGGGCTCTACACTCACACTTACATCTTGCGAATCGGCATTACCGCACAAGTCGGTAAAGGTCACCGTGTAGGTGATGTCAGAAGGTGGAGTGGCAATGGGTGTGGCACTGTTTGGGTTGTCGAGATAGGTAGCTGGCGACCAACTGTAGGTTCCATTACTCGAGTTAGCTGCACTGAGTTGAATGCTAGAACCCGGACAAATGGCCACGGTTTCGCCCACATTTAAAATGTTTTCCTGCAAGCACACGGTTTGAACATTATACGATCCTCCCGTTGCAGCAGTGAAACCCCAATACACTAGATTTTGCCCGCTGAATACATCATTGATGAGATCCACTGTTCCTACTAAACGAAATACGCAATCGAAGTAAACACTGATTTGCTGCACCGTGGGATCCCATATAATTTGTACGATGTGATCTTCGCCATCTTCCACATTCGGATCGAGTGCATCCATTTGAATGGGACCTGCAATGTGATTAGTGGCACTGCTGTGATTGATGTCGCCGTTTTTTTCTAT
>JBDKGH010000101.1:0-21443 GCA_039798265.1 Bacteroidota bacterium
CTCCCAGGTAAATTGGCCGACTGTTCTGAAAAAGATCCGATGAAAAGTGAGTTGTTCCTCGTAGAGGGTGACTCAGCAGGTGGAACCGCAAAACAAGGTCGTGATCGCGTGTTTCAAGCCATTCTTCCATTGAGAGGTAAAATTCTTAACGTGGAAAAAGCCATGCAACACAAGATCCTCGAAAACGAAGAGATCAAAAACATCTACACCGCTCTTGGCGTTTACATCGGTACTGAAGAAGATAGCAAAGCCCTTAACCTTACAAAGCTGCGTTACCACAAAATCGTAATCATGTGTGATGCCGACGTTGACGGTAGCCACATCGAAACATTGATTTTGACCTTCTTCTTCCGTCACATGAAAGAATTGATCGAAAGAGGCCACATCTATATCGCTACTCCGCCACTTTATCAGGTGAAAAAGGGAACAAGATCTAACTACGCTTGGACGGAAGAACAACGTGATGTTTTGATTCAGGAAATGAAAGGTGCTGGTCAAGATTCTAGCGTGAACGTTCAACGATACAAAGGTCTTGGTGAAATGAACGCTGAGCAGTTATGGGACACCACCATGAATCCAGAGTTCAGAACCTTGCGCCGTGTAACCATCGAAAATGCCGCTGAATGTGATCACATTTTCTCCATGCTTATGGGCGACGATGTACCTCCGCGCCGCGCATTTATCGAGGCCAACGCGAAGTATGCAAAAATTGATGCCTAATCGGCTCTCATGAATAAATAAAAAGCCCGTCCGAAATCGACTTTCAGGACGGGCTTTTTTTATGGCGTTAATTTAATTCGAACCGGATTCTTCTTCGACATTTAATAAGTGCAACAATCGGTGCACTAGAGGCGCAAAGATGACGCCGATGGTACTCAAAAATGCAATGCCACTATAAAGCGCATAAAAGGACGCGAAATACTTCGCCTCATCGGTTTGCAAATTGGCAATAGGTCCCATTCCCGTTAAGATCATAGAGCTGTTATAAAGCGAATCCACCCAGTTGAGATCTGCGGTAAGATGATAGCCCAACATACCTATAAATAAGGAAAAGCTGAGAAAGAGAAGACCGTAAACGATAAATAAAATCTGACGACGAAGGTATCTTTTCGTCGATAATACAGAATGACGTTTAGTTTCGAAATGGTGGATGTTGCGTTGCGCGCTCATCTTCCTTCAACATGCAATAGGCGAGTGTATTTTTTCAACGAACGCAGCACAATGAATATCACAAAGGCGATGATCAAGGTGATAAACCAAAAAGAATCTTTTAAATCAGCCCATGAAATAAAACCAATGTGAACGTATGTTTTCATCACATCGAGTAAGGCAAAAGACAAGAAAATGGCAAAGAAACCGTTGTACTCGCGCTTCAAAACATTCTTCATAGAAAAGTTCCAACCCGCACTCTGCCAATTACTAAATGAAGGCCAAAAGGAAGGAGTTTTAGAAGACCAGTCGAGATAGCTTTGTCCAAATTTTTTGCGAAGAAAAAATTCTTCAGCAAACATGATGCGCTCATAGTACACCCAAAACAATAGGCAGCAAACCAATGTAAACCACCAGTTGCCAACGTACATGATTATTCCTAACCACATAAAGAAGTTGCCCAAGTAAAGTGGGTGACGAACAGTGCTGTATATTCCTTTTGTATTGAGAACCTCAGCGACCTGACCAGCTTTGGTATTTCTGCCAGAAGTACCTCTGGGAGTATAACCAATGGTAATGGCACGAATCAATTGTCCGAACAATGAAATAGCCAAGCAGATATAGGCAAATTCCGCAGAGAACAGAGGATGATGAGTATCTGATTCGGTGAAGATCACCGCCGCAGCTAACACATACAATACGATGGGTAAAAAACTTCTCCAGCGAAACAACCAGTTACCGGACTTGTCAAATTCCTCAATTAATGCCATAAGGTCTTCTTTCGATTTATGGGGCTAAGGTAAGCAATCTGGTGGAAAAGGTCAGTGAGTGTTGTGACTTGGGTCACATCATTGAGACAGTTACACTCCATACATTCGATTAAAATAGTAGAAAAATGAAAACAAACGTTGGACAAGCCGATCGTATTATCCGTGTATTACTGGCCGTAGTCTTCGGTATCTTGTATTTCACGCAAACCGTGACAGGTCCCTTAAGTTACATTCTTTTGGCTTTGGGTGGCGTTTTTATCCTTACAGCAATGGTTGGCTTTTGCCCTCTATACACGCTTTTTGGGATGAATACGTGCAAAGTAAATCCCAAAAAATAGTTGTGCTTTATACTGTGAAGCGCCTCTTTTCAGGCGGATTACTATTATGTGGAATGGATCTAAATACCCTGTTTGTGGTATTTCGCGGCGGCACGGAAGAGGGTACTTTTACAGCATAATTCTAAAGGAATGTACAACCAAGCACCGAAGGACCTTACCGCTCAGCACAGTTGCCCTTTGCACGAAATACTTCGCATGGTGCGCGAAAAGGATAAAAAATGTTGTAAAAATTACAAGCACGGTAAGCGCTGCAAGAAGTGCCCGAAGAAGTAATTAGATCGTTCGGATATCTCCCATTCCGCCATCAATAGACCATATTTGTCCTGTAATCCAACTGCTTTTTTCCGAAAGTAAAAAGACTACGGCATGCGCCAAATCCTGCGGCTGACCAATGCGTCCTAGCGGATGTCTTTTATTTCCCGCCTCTATTTTTTCTGGCGATGAAACTAGTTTTTCTGCCAAAGGAGTTTGCGTAAGTGATGGAGCAATCGCATTCACTCGAATGGTAGGAGCCCATTCAGCCGCCAAACTTCTCGTTAGGCCTTCTATAGCTCCTTTAGCCATCGCTATGCTCGCGTGAAAAGGCATGCCCGTTTGCACAGCCACGGTACTAAAGAGTACTACCGATGGTTGCGAAGATTTTTTTAAGCTGGGCAAAGCCTGCTGCAAACAGCGCACTGCTCCCATAGTATTGGTATTCCAATCCTGCTGGAACTCAGCTGCCGTAATGCGATGAAAGGGCTTAAGCATGATACTTCCCGGTGCATACACTAAACCATCTATGGTTTCATCAGCTAAAGGCCATTCCGATTCTAAGGCATCAAAAGCAATGAATCGAGCACCAGTAGGCAATGATTTAGGAGAACGAGCAAGCACAGTTACTGAGTGCCCTTGGGCTAATAATAACTCGGTAGAGGAGAGGCCAATTCCAGAATTGCCGCCTACAATAACGTAATGCATAAATTATAACCCGATGTAACGTAAGAATTCATTACGTGTAGCTTCTTCTTCAAACTTGCCAAAGTAGGCGCTTGTTACGGTGCTACTATTCACGTCCTTGATGCCTCTGCTGCTTACACATAAGTGCACGGCGTCAATTAAAACGGCTACATCTGGCGTGCCGAGTGCTTCTTGAAGTTCACGAGCAATTTGGATCGTCAAGCGCTCTTGTACCTGTGGGCGTTTAGCAAAGTGTTGCACTAAGCGGTTCAGCTTTGATAAACCAACTACTTTTCCGTTGGCTATGTAGGCCACATGAGCCTTGCCAATGATTGGTACAAAATGGTGCTCACAGTTGCTGTAGAAAGTGATGTTTTTCTCCACCAGCATTTCCTGATAGCCATATTTGTTTTCGAAGAGCTTCATCTCCGGCTTGTTAGCTGGATTTAGACCCTGGAAAATTTCTTGAACATACATTTTTGCCACGCGGTGTGGTGTGCCCGAAAGGCTATCATCATTGAGGTCGAGCCCCAAAATCTCCATAATGTCACGGAATTTTTCTTCGATCCGAGAAATTTTTTCTTCGTCAGAAATAGCAAAAGCATCGTCACGCAGGGGTGTTTCGATGGATGTCATAATGTGTTGATCTCCTAATTCATCAATTTGAATTCGAAGAGAATCAGTACCTGCTGTCATGTAGTTGACGGTTCCGATTGTACGGAATAGAGGATAAACATTCCCTTGTGGCGAAAAGTTCATTGGCAGCGAAGGGGCGATTTTGCTTATTATTGCCTTTACAAACCAAAAATCATAACCTTTACCCTTATGTCGAATATTTGGATTAAGAAGCCTTTAAGCATGCTCCTTAACGAATCGGATGGCGAAAAAGGCGGACTTAAAAGAACGCTTGGCGCTACAAATCTTGTTTTGTTGGGCATCGGTGCCATCATTGGTGCTGGTCTTTTCGTGCGCACCGCCGCCGCTTCTGCCGAAGCCGCAGGTAGTGCCGTAACTCTCTCCTTCATCGTGGCCGCTATCGGCTGTGCTTTCGCCGGATTGTGTTATGCGGAGTTCGCCTCTATGTTCCCAATTGCAGGCAGTGCTTATACATATGCCTACGCCACTATGGGCGAACTAGTCGCTTGGATTATCGGTTGGGCCTTAGTGATGGAATACGCACTTGGCGCTGCTACCGTAAGTATCGCTTGGAGTGAGTACCTCAATAATTTACTGGGCGGGGCCATACCCTATGAGTGGTGCCACTCTCCTTTTGAATCGCTCTACCGCGTGAGTGGTGATGCCTTGGCTCAAGTGATGGCTCTTTTCCCGGATTGGAAAGGGGTAAAAGATGGTGTGCTCATCCTCACGGAAGAGCAGTATCACAAACTACCTGCTGAACTTGTTTCAAGTGTTACCGTGAACCACGGTATTGTAAATGCGCCTGCTCTTTTAATTCTTCTGTTGCTGACCTTACTTCTCATCAAAGGAACGCAGGAGTCTGCTTTCGTAAATGCGATCATCGTATTTATTAAAGTGGCAATTGTACTCGTATTTATCGCTGTGGGTTGGTCTTACATCAAACCAGAAAACCACACACCATTTATGATTCCTGAAGGCACTCCTGGTCATGAAGGTTTCTTCAAATGGGGTTGGGGCGGCGTCCTTGGTGGAGCGGCAATCGTATTCTTTGCCTTTATTGGTTTTGATGCGGTTTCTACAGCTGCTCAAGAAGCCAAAAATCCAAAGCGCGATATGCCTATCGGTATCTTGGGTTCATTGGCTGTTTGTACAGTCTTGTATATTCTATTCAGCTATGTACTTACGGGTGTAGCTCACTACAGTGAGTTTGAATCTGCCGGTAAAGAGGCATCAGTGGCTTATGCTATTAATACGTATATGACGGGTTGGTCGTGGCTCGGTACCGCTGTTACAGTGGCCATCCTGGCTGGCTTCTCTTCTGTTATTCTTGTTATGTTAATGGGACAAAGCCGCGTATTCTTCTCAATGGCTAATGATGGCTTGTTGCCTGGCGTATTTTCTGATTTGCATCCGAAGTTCCGCACCCCTTACAAATCAAATTGGATCCTATTCCTTTTTGTAGGTGCCTTCGCGGCTTTCGTTCCTGGCAGTGTAGCAGGTGACTTAACGTCCTTTGGTACCTTGTTCGCTTTCGTTTTGGTATGTCTTGCGGTATTCTTGCTCCGTAAGTCTAATCCAGAATTGGAGCGTCCGTTCAAAGCTCCGTTGGTTCCACTAGTACCTATCCTAGGTATTTTGGTGTGTCTAGGAATGATTGTATCACTTGATGCCAACACCTTGAAAGTAGCCTTGGGTTGGATGATATTTGGCTTAATTCTTTACTTCACTTATGGTGTGAAGAAGAGTAAACTTCAGAAATGAGAACACTGAAATTTTTCTTGTTTGTATAAAAGCAAAAAAGCCCCGAACGTTTTCGGGGCTTTTTTCTTGCTTAACCTTAATTAACCTTAACTACTCTTGAGAAGAGAAGCTCTTAATCCATTGGGTAAAACCAAAACCAATCAATGAATATGTGGTCTTTAACGGGGGCTTTCCACTGAAGGTTTCGTTTTTTCTAAAAAAAAATAACTTTTTTCTGAAAGCCTTGATTTTGCTACAAAAGAAAAGGCCTCGATTTACTCGAGGCCTTCATTTCTTTCGGACTAAACGGCTCAGACTACCACCTCTCAGCCGTTTACATCAGATATTGTTAACCAAAACCAATGAAACATTTCTTCGGTTTACGGGAGCAAAAAGAAAAAGGTTTCATTTTCTAGAAAAAATAAAACCTTTTTCATCCGTCATGTGCGATTAGCCATTTCAATACAGCTCTTCCAACTCAATGGCTTCGCGGAAGACAATCTTTCCTTCAAATGCATCAAGCACCACCGGTTCCGATTTGTCTATTTTTCCCGCGAGGAGGTATTTCGATAATTCGTTGAGCACCTCTTTTTGGATAACGCGTTTCACCGGACGTGCACCAAATTGCGGGTCAAATCCTTTTTCACTTAAGTAGTGAATCGCATCAGCCGTGCATTTTAATTCAATGCCATTTCCGGCCAATCGCTCCTTGAGTAAGTTCAACTGCATTTTAACGATACCTTCTATTTCATCTTTGCGAAGCGGTGTGAACATGATAATCTCGTCGATGCGATTCAGAAACTCAGGACGCATTGTTTGTTTCAAGGCGCCGATTACTTCATCTTTTGTGCGCTCAAACAGTTCCTCACTCATCGGATCCTTTGCATGCTCATAGTTTTCCTGAATAATGCTGGAGCCTGTATTACTGGTCATAATAATGATCGTGTTTTTGAAGTTAGCCACACGACCTTTATTATCGGTCAATCTTCCATCATCGAGTACTTGAAGTAAAATATTGAAAACATCAGGATGTGCTTTTTCTATTTCATCGAGTAAGATGACACTGTAGGGTTTCCGACGCACCGCTTCGGTGAGCTGTCCACCTTCATCATATCCAACATAACCGGGAGGTGCTCCCACCAAGCGACTTACAGCATGGCGTTCTTGGTATTCGCTCATGTCTATGCGTGTCATGGCATTTTCGTCGTTGAACAAAAATTCGCTCAATGCTTTAGCGAGTTCAGTTTTACCAACGCCGGTGGTGCCTAAGAAGATGAAGGAACCGATGGGTTTACGTTCATCGCTCAATCCCGAACGGCTGCGACGAACAGCATCACTTACGGCTTGAATGGCTTCTTTTTGCCCCATAACGCGTTTGCCCAACTCTTCTTCTAATCGGAGGAGTTTCTCACGCTCGCTTTCGATCATTCGTGTAACGGGTATGCCCGTCCACTTCGAAACTACATCCGCTATTTCTTCCGGATCTACTTCTTCTTTCACCATTTTAGAATCCGACTGCAATTCTTGCAGACGAAGTTTGCCACTGTCAATTTTTGCCTCTTCGGTTTTTATTTTTCCATAACGAATCTCAGCCACCAATCCATAGTTACCCTCACGCTCGGCTTGCTCTGCTTGGTTTTTCAGCGATTCAATTTCTTTCTTCGCCGATTGTATGCTTTCTACCACATCCTTCTCTGCTTTCCAACGCGCTTGTAATCCATTTCTTTTTTCCGAAAGGTTAGCAATCTCTTCGTTGATTTCGCCTAAGCGCAATTCATTGTTTTCTCTTTTGATGGCCTCACGCTCAATTTCAAGTTGAAGTATTTTGCGATCAATTTCATCGAGCTCTTGTGGTTTCGAATTGATCTCCATGCGCAGCTTTGAGGCTGCTTCATCAATCAAGTCGATGGCTTTATCGGGTAAAAAACGTTCGGTAATATATCGCACCGAAAGATCTACGGCTGCAATGATCGCGTCATCTTTAATCTGCACCTTATGGTGGTTTTCATACTTTTCTTTTAGCCCACGCAATATGGCTATGGCCGATTCGCGATCGGGTTCATCTACAATCACCAATTGAAATCGACGTTCGAGTGCTTTGTCTTTTTCAAAATATTTTTGATATTCATTGAGTGTAGTTGCACCAATTGCGCGCAGCTCGCCTCGGGCCAATGCGGGTTTCAAGATGTTCGCCGCATCCATAGCTCCATCACCTCCTCCTGCACCTACTAAGGTGTGTATCTCATCTATAAACAGGATGATTTTGCTTTCACTGTCTTGTACTTCTTTTACCACACTTTTTAAGCGCTCTTCAAATTCGCCTTTGTATTTCGCTCCAGCGATCAAAGCGCCCATGTCTAAACTGTAGATCGTTTTATCCAACAAGTTTTCGGGTACATCGGAGTTGATGATGCGATGGGCAATGCCTTCCGCGATGGCTGTTTTTCCTACTCCTGGTTCGCCTACGAGTATCGGGTTATTTTTAGTGCGGCGAGAAAGTATTTGCACCACTCTGCGAATTTCATCATCGCGCCCAATGACAGGATCAAGTTTACCTTCGCGGGCGAGCTTGTTTAAGTTGCGGGCATATTTGTCAAGCGAATTGTAGGTCTGTTCTTGGGTAGAAGAAGTGGCCTTTTGTCCTTTGCGCATTTCTTTGATTACCGTGCGCATTTCTTTCATCGAAGCACCGTTGTCACGGAGCAACTGGCCTGCTGTATCGCGCGACTCCGAAATAGCCATAATCACGTGTTCTACCGTGATAAACTCATCCCCGAAGTCCTTGAGGTAAGTGGCCGCTCTGTTTAAAGCGGTGTTGGCCTCTGACGAAAGGTGAACATTGCCACCAGATGATTTTGGCAATCCTTCAATGATGCGCTCGAGAGCTTGAGTAAAAATGGGAAGGTTAACATTAAGCCTCTTTAGAATAAAAGGAACAACGTTTTCATCAACTTCTAGCAGCCCTTTTAACAAGTGCGCGTTGTCGATGGTTTGTTGACCTTTTTCCAACGCTATCTGCTGAGCGCGCTGGATGGTCTCTTGTGACTTGAGTGTGAATTTTGAAAAATCCATGGTATTGATCTCCTATTTATGGAAACGTTCGGCGCCCGTCAACCATTGAGCCATTCGAAAAAACGACCATTTTTGGCAGTTTGTTGTGAGGGAAGCTATCAAAAAGGCAGGGAGGATAAGTTTCAATATGACAAGATAACCTCTTCGGCGACCTGAAGTAATTTCAACCCATGATATTCTTAGTAGGTTATATGGGAGCTGGTAAAAGCACTACCGGACAGTTGCTGGCCGAACAGTTGAATTGGCCTTTTTTTGATTTGGACCAAGAGATTGAAGAGAAAACGGGAAGAGCCATTCCTGATATATTTAAAGAAGAGGGCGAAGAAGTTTTTCGTGAGATAGAGCACGATTCCTTATGGGAATTGGTGGCCATGTACTCGAAAGGAATTGTTGCTACCGGGGGCGGAACGCCGTGTTTTAAAAATAACCTCGAAGTAATGAAAGGCAATGGAAAAGTGATTTTTATTGATGTCCCTGAGACCTTGCTTTTCGATCGCTTACGCTCACAAATTTTTACGCGCCCTGTATTGGCTTCTATGAATGAAGATCAATTGATGGTGTTTATTGCACAGCATCTCAGAGATCGAAAACCATTTTATCAAATGGCAGACTATACGGTAAGGGGCGACCAACCAGACGAAAGTCTGATTTCTGAATTAAAAGAGATCATGCACCAGTGTGGTTTATTGCAAGAAGGCAGATAGTTTTCCTTTCGCAACTTCTACCGAAACATGCTGTTTTAGATTGGTAGAAAGGGTGAGCCCTACATAATCCGCTCGTATTGGAAATCGACGGTGAAAGCGATCGACCAAGGTGGCTATACTCAACGATTGTGGTTCGGCGTCGAGCAAATACTTCGCTCCATAAATCAACGTACGGCCAGAGTTCAATACATCATCCACAAGGATTACCACTTTGCCCTTGGTATCTTTTGGTGTACCTGAAAAGACGATGGGCGAGGAAAGGGGGGAATCTTTTTGTAAAGTCAGTTCAAATACCTGCACTTTAAGTGTCGATATTTCCTTTATCAACGCAGCGATACGCTCAGCAATCAGTTGCCCTTTGCCGGTTACACCAACTACTACCAATTCTTTTGCTTGATAGTGATCTTCGTAAATCTGGTGTGCTATACGGGTGATTTTACGCGATATCTGTTGATCGTTGAGTAAAAGGGTACGCTCTGTTGCCATAGTTCAAAGTTAAGACTTTTTGATCAGCTCTATGAAGAGTTCATTGCCTAATCGAGGCTTGATGGAAAGGGGAGTGGTTGCCGCTTGTTGTAGCTCAAAAAATGGAGAAAAAAGAGCGGTGTACTCGTCGATATTTCCTCCAAATGGAGGACCTTTTTCGGTTAAGGGAAAGGTAAAAAGCAGTCCTGCGAGCTTTCCGTTTTCAACTAGAAGTTCATGCATTTTTCGCACGTAGCTTGAACGCATCGAAGGAGATAAGGCGCAGAAAAAAGTATGCTCAATAATCAAATCAAACTGATCGGTGATTTCAAAAAAATCACCACAAATAATCTGCGTTTCTGGAAAGTCTGTTACCCGTTGGCGAAATCGATCGAGGGGCAAAGGCGAAATATCTGCGATGTAAACGTTTCGAAATCCTTTTTTCCATAAATACTCTACTTCATAGCCGTTACCTGATCCTGGAACAAGAATTTTTAGTTCCTTATGGGTCAGCTGATCGATGTAAGCAACAAGAGGTGGCGTGGGAGCGCCAAGGTCCCAACCCGTATCGCTGTTTTCCCAGCGTTGGTGCCAATAGTCTTTATCTAATTTAGGGCTACTCATTTTTCATACAAAGCAATAGCTTCCAAGTGTGCAGTGTGTGGAAATTGATCAGCAAAACTGATTTTTTTTAAGTGGTATCCTGCGTTGGTTAAGGTTTCAGTATCTCTCGCTTGAGTGGCCGGATTGCAGGATACATAAACGATACGATGCGCATCGAGGGCAATAACTTTGCGAAGTGTTTTAGGGGCAATACCACCTCGGGGTGGGTCGAGAACAATGGTGCCTATCTTTCCTACATAATCAGGGTAATCAAGTAAAAACTTACCTACATCGGCAGCATAAAATTCAACATTTGAAATGTTGTTTCTTTTCGCATTTTCGCGCGCGTCTGCAATGGCCGATTCTACTATATCCACTCCAATCACATTTCCCGAACCTTTACCAGCAAGCAACTGCGTGATGGTGCCTGTGCCACAGAAAAGATCCATCACTACACCAGCTGGTTTGGGCAGTTCTTCGGTGTATGAAATGGTTTTGGCATATAGCAATTCTGCGCATTTTGGATTGGTTTGAAAAAAGCTTTGCATGCTGATTTCGAATTTCAATCCGAGTATGGTCTCTACAATTTTTCGATCACCCAACAACAAGTGCGACTCGCCACCTAGCGGCTCTGCACGGTCTCCGGCATCATCATTTAGCGTATGTATCAATCCTGCTAATCGATCTCCGAGAAGGGCTTGCATCAGCTGAATGAATTTGGCGCGATCGAAGCGCTCGAGGCCAGTACTAGAGGTTACCAAGTTGACCAGCAATTGATCCGTGTGAAAACTCTTTCGAACAACAAAATAGCGGTAAAACCCTTCGCGCTTCGGTGGATGCCAAGCGGGAAGACCGGTAGAGATGAACCATTCGCGCAAGGCTTTTAGGCCATTTTCGAGCTGAGCATCAAACATACCGGATTCTTTATCCATGTTTTCTACCATCCACCACGTGCCGCGATGCTTGAAACCGAAAGCAAAATCATTGAGTTCTTCTTTGGTGTCGAGGTCGTAACGGATTTCAGAAAAACTGTATTCCATTTTATTGCGGTAGTGCCACACCGAAGGTGATTCGATGTACTCGTCGATGAGCGACTCAATGTGCTCTACTTTGCCGATGCGACGATAAAGTTCAATAACCGCCTTTCGCTTGAGCGCAGCTTGCTGCTCAATAGGCAAAGTGGCGTAAGGAGCACCAGGTATGGCTTGGAAACCAGTTTCTACTTCCAGTGGCGAACGGGTGAGGATATCTACCAATCGACATTCGGCAAAGCGCTTGTCTGATTTGGTAACCATCGCTTTTACCACTTGACCGGGTATCGTATTTTCTACAAATACGGCGAAGTTGCCCTTTTCCGTAGGAACACGGCCAATTCCAACACCTCCAAAGGCTAAATCTTCGATGGCGATTTCGATGATTTGATTTTTTTTAAATAGACGTTCGTTGCTCACACTGAAACTTTTGAGAAGCTGCAAAGGTAGGGGGAGAAAGCGTATTAGTTTTGTCCCATGAACAAGTTGCCTTTTTTATCGGAGAAAAAAATTGTACTCGCCTCCAAGTCGCCCCGTCGCCAAGAACTTTTACGTGGATTGGGAATTGACTTTGAGTTGCGCACAAAAGAAGTGGAAGAAGACTTTCCTTCGCATTTGCAGGGAGGAGAAATAGCTTTGTATTTGGCCAATAAAAAGGCCGATGCTTTTTTGAGTGATTTGGCTTCGGACGAATTAGTGATTACTGCCGATACTATTGTGTGGGTGGCAGGTCAGGTGCTGAATAAGGCGGCTGACAAGGCTGAGGCACAAGCCATGCTCCGATTGCTTTCAGGAAAAACACATGAGGTAATAACTGGGGTGTGTTTATCTACCACCAAACACAGATTAGCTTTTACAGATACCACAGAAGTCACCTTTGCCACGCTCAGCGACGAAGAAATAGATTTCTACATAGATCATTACCAACCCTTCGATAAGGCCGGCGCATATGGCATTCAAGAGTTTATTGGCTACATAGGAGTAACACAACTGAAAGGCTCGTACTTCAATGTGGTGGGCTTGCCTATACAGCGCGTTTATGAAGGATTGAAGGAGATGAGTCGCGCCGAATAATGAAACATAAGGTGATTGACTTGAATAAAAAAGGCTATCTCCAATTGAGACAGCCTTTTTTATTGATGTGATCCCGGCAGGAATCGAACCTGCGACCGACTGCTTAGAAGGCAGTTGCTCTATCCCCTGAGCTACGGGACCAATAGGGAGGTAAAAAAAAAGGATTCAAGTTGCCCTGAATCCTTAAGTTGTTTGTCGGGGTGGCAGGATTCGAACCTACGACCTCCTGCTCCCAAAGCAGGCGCGATACCGGGCTACGCTACACCCCGAGGAAATTAATGCTGAGCATCTCATTTCTCGCTTGAAAGTCCGGACCCATTGTGTGGGTTAATTTTCAAGGGTGCGAAAGTACACGAATTTTTTGACCTGTCAAGCATTTTTTGAAAAAAAAGATGGGGAATGCTGATAATGAGCTCAATTATTTTTCCCGTGCTCACTGCAGCGACAGTATCTTCGCGGCCGTTTTATGAATACTTCTGCCTCTAATCCATTGGGTGTCCTCAACACCTTGCGAGCTCTTGCGGCTTGGATGGTCTGTCTGTATCATTTTGCTTTTATGTTTAAAGAATCGCATCCCGCCCTAGTAGAGGGGTTCGATTGGGGTCAAAATGGCGTTTATGTATTCTTTCTCATTTCTGGTGTTGTGTTGCCATGGTCTATGGATACGGGCAATTATGACTATAAGAACGCTTTTCAGTTTTTGAAAAAAAGGATGTTGCGTTTGTATCCACCCTTTGCTCTTTCAGTGTTCGTATGCGCAGCGGCTTTTCATTGGGGGCCACGCCTGTGGACCTGGGATATTGGTCAGCGCATAGTTGATAGTCTTTTTTTTCTTGTACCCTTTAAACACTCTCATTGGATAAACGGGGTGTATTGGACGCTCTTTGTAGAATTCCAATTTTACATTTTCCTTGCCCTTGTTTTCCCACTTATGCGCAGCAAAACTGCGTGGGTGCGCTGGATGGTATTATTGGGAAGTTTGGCCCTGAGCTTTGCTTCGAAATTTTTCGCCCCCGTAGATGTAAAAAGCGAGTTGTTTTTTCACTTGCCGGTATTCGTTCTTGGGTTTTACCTCTATCTCTATTTGAAAGAGAGAATTGGGCAATGGGAGTTTCTGATCGGTTCCGTAGTGAGCGCTTGGGTAATGTTTTACGAAATGGGTATATTACATGGATTTATGTGGAACATCCCCGTGTTTGGTTTTGGTGCCTATGTCGTGGTATTGTTCTTCCGAAAAGGCATCAAATGGTTAGAGCACTTGGGAGAAATATCCTATTCGTATTACTTGATGCATTTCATCTTTATCGCCATCGCCAACAATTATGTACGACCCCATTTCACGGGTGAATATGGCATTTGGATAACAGTGGGTATACTTCAAATAATGGCTTATATGGGTGCATGGATGTTTTACTACATCATCGAACGCCCATCACTTCGCTGGACGAAGTTGGTGAAGTATCGCTAGTGTTTTTTCTAAAAAGGAATAGTCACTACAGGTTCAATAATCCCATTTCTATCAATTATCCAATAGGCAGCATAACTACCAGCACCATCGCTGCCAACAGTAGTAACGATATACCGTTCGCGATCTTCGTCGTAGTAAATTTCGGTAAACCCAAAATTCGGTTCGTATAATATATCCGTGACAAGAGTTCCTTTGAAAGATGGAGAACTGAAATGAATGGAATCCATTGAGTAATGAGGCAAATCACCATCTGTTCCGAATACACGATGTCCATCAATTTGTGATAAGTAGCGATAGTCGGAAGCAGAGTCGGGTTGAGTCCATGAAATTTGATGCTCGCTTGGAACAAAAGCACTGCGTTTCATTTTTACCGATAGATCACGATCATTGAAATAGGCCGAATCAGGGCCTACGTATACTTTCATTACTCTATTGAGATTGTAAAAAGGAAGAATATCCGTTTCACTAAAAGCAGCGCTATGAAGCACTTCGCCTCCAAGATCATAGTCGACAATTACATTACCCTCGTCAATCAAGAGTATATATACAATCTCACCATTTTGCAGGATGAGTTCTTCTTCCGAATCTTCATTTTCCAAAGCTCTCGCGAATCCTTTTTCGGAGTTTATCAAGGCGAATTGTGTCGATCCCACCAAGCGGCAGGCAAGCAGAAAAATAAGGAGTAAATAACAGAGATGCATGATGAGGTAAAAATAGGGAATAAGGGAGAATGAGAAACAGAATGAGAAACAGAATGAGAAGCAGAATGAGATAGAGAATGAATGGAGTGTGGAGAGGGGGCCCCGCATTCGCGGGAGAACCCCCAGTAATGGTTACCCCCTACGACAGATTAGTCCCGCAGCTGCGGGATTGATTTCAGCCACTCGTAAATTGAATGATTATAAAAACAAAAAACGCGTGAGATATCTAACGCGTTTCGTGCTTTTGCGGAGAGGGGGCCCCGCATTCGCGGGATAACCCCCAGTAATGGTTACCGCGTACGACAGATTAGTCCCGCAGCTGCGGGATTGGTTTCAGCCACTCGTAAATTGAATGATTATAAAAACAAAAAACGCGTTAGATATCTAACGCGTTTCGTGTTCTTGCGGAGAGGGCGTCCCGAATTCTCGGGATAACCCCGAGTAAGGGTTACCGCGTACGACAGGTTTGTTTTCAGCCACTCCCAAATCGAATGATTATAAAAACAAAAAACGCGTTAGACAGTGGATCAAATCCAAATGACACTTTTTTAAAATAGGGGGATCAAAATAAAAAATGAGTATATTGGTGATTAAAAACCCCACCAATCAAGACTTCGCGTCCTGAAACGAAAACGTCTTGGACGGATGTGGTTTTTCTTTCTGTTTGGTATTGTTGATTGAACAAATCAGTCGTGTCGAGCGAGTTTGCTTTTGGGATTTTATTCAAAGTGTGCTGCGGCCATGCATAAAGAAAAGAAATCAATGTATAATGATCTAAGTGATTTTTGTCAAATGGACATTTCAGGGGGTAAGGCTATTTTGGTTTGGGAAACATAATGGAAATGTTAAATGGTTGTATCAATTTAGCTCGAGCACCAAAATAAATAATGCATGCGAAGTAAATTGCATGACATTTTTAGAGCACGAGAACCTGATCGAAGGATTTATTAGGCAGGCTTTTCATGGCAAATCAGTGAGTCTGCAAATATATATATATAAAATACGTTTAACGATGCGAAATGCAAAAATGAGCCATTGGGGCATTTTGAACAAGTGTTATTTCTGATGGCTAAAAAATGAATGAAACAATTTGATAGAAATTTCGCTTTGCAATCTTTTCTAGTGCTAATTTTATTTTTAGCTCAAAGTAAGAATTTGCATTCTCAGTTTTGTGGAATGACTGGGGAAGGAGTTGAAAGTGATAATAGAGATTATTCAACCGATATTTCATGTGTTAATGAAGAGGTATATTTGAATACAAATAATACGCTTTATGTCCCTGGACCCCTTACTGAAATTAAAACACTCCGTTTGGTATTTCATGTTATGCAAAGAGCAGACGGTAGTAGAAATCTACAGCAGGACGATCCATTGCATATTCATTGGTTGGAGAACTGTGATGACTACCTAAATTGGATGATGAGTACCATACCTGAAGAATGGTGCGATGGGGGTCCAACAGGCAGTCCGCATATCCAAGATAGTAGAATCCGGTTTAAGACGGAATCAATAATTTGGCATAAAGATGATGCTGGTTGGAATAATAATTCTACCTCCTTTACTAGTAATGATTCTGACCTTTGTAGCTCTTACTGTTATGATAATTTTGCGGATGATAGAGAACATGTGTTGAATATTTACATACTTGGTTCTACACGAACATTAGAAGGGTATGAGAGTGATCCACTACCAGATGAAGTTCTTCGTGGTTGCGGGCCGGGTTATCAAGGGCCAAATACCAATTTCGCAACCTTGGTGGGATTATATGATGGTTTTTTAAATTACCCGGTTGGCTCTTTTGGGGATACTACATATGTCGGGCAACCATGGGCTGAATATGCTATTTTGCTGCATGAAATTGGTCATTGCCTTGGTCTTCATCATAGTTGGCAGTCAAGCCAAGAAGCTCTTTTCGAGCTCTGTGATACTTATCAAATCAGCGGATGTAATCCAGAAGAGGATATCAATTGCTCGAATAATGTTATGTCGTATTCAAATACACGCCTAAATTTTAACCATTTACAACTTGGGCATATGCATCAGTTGTTGTCAGGAGGTTTCAGAACTGCGATGTTGTGCGAGTGCGTGCGTGAAGAAAGTCGAGATGTTGATGTCACTGAGAATCAAACATGGATTTCTGGAAAGGTCTTTGCTGGAAATGTAGAAGTACCGAGCGGTGTTACTTTGACAATTAAGTGCAAGGTTAATATGCCCCAAGGTGGAGCATTTATTATTCACCCTGGAGGAAAGGTTATTATTGATGGTGGCATTTGTACCAATAGCTGTGGCTATTATTGGAAGGGCTTTGAAGTTTTAGGTCAATCCACCCAACGCCAACTTGCGTCGTTGCAAGGTACTTTGGAACTAAAAAACGGAGGAATCATAGAGAATGCCGAATGTGGGGTAAGACTTGGCCATTTGATTTCAACTGAACCAAATTGGGTTTATGATTGGGGCATGACAGGGGGGATAATAAGAACTACCTCTAATTCAATTTTCAAAAACAATAGAAAAGATGTCGAATTCCTAGCTTATCAAAACTATCAAATGGTAAACGGACAGTATCAACTCAGAAAGAATGTTTCTTCCTTCCGCGATACTGAGTTTTTGGTAGATGAAATGCTTCCCAACGTTACTAATCTAGGACAAAGAGTTAGCCTTTATGATGTTGATGGCTTACGTTTTACAGCTTGCAACTTTCATATTGAGGGTGAAGCGCTTGCCAACTATTCTATTCAGAACAGAGGCTACGGAATCTATTCATTGGTATCAAGTTTTACTGTGAATGGCCGTTGTAATGTGTATGTTCCACAGGGTAATGAGTGCGACCCGGGGCACCTCACAGCTGAGACTCTTGGTGAGCCCAATAGCGATATTATTCCGAGTCGTTTTGATAATTACTTGTTGGCCATTCGCTCGGTTGGACCGGATGGATTTAGCAATACAACAGTGAACACAACTATTTTTACTGACAATCAATTTGGGATTTTCTTGAAAGCCGTTGAACAAGCGTCTATCACGAGAAACCGCTTTAATGTCAACGACCAAAACAATTTAATTTGCTATGGCGCATCTCTGCTTGGATGCACAGGTTATGAAGTGGAGCGAAATATTTTTTCAGGAACAGGCGACCTTGAAGAGTTGAATACCGGTGTTTGGATTTCTGATAGCTGGGAAGAATCAAATGAGATATATCTAAATGATTTCAGCGGACTCTTTGCAGGTAGTATTGCCCAAGGATGGCAAACTAGTGGAGCTTTCAATCTGGAAGGACTAGAAATGCTCTGCGGACTTTATGAAAACAGCAAGTACAATTTGGCTGTTACCAAATACAGCACCGAACTTGGACAAATAGCCTTTAGGCAAGGTGATATGGCCAATGGTGTTGATGACGAAACCACACCCGCAGGTAATCTATTCACGCAAACTGATTGGGGAAGTGCCGAACCATTTACTGACTATTACATCTGCCCTGATGGTGATTGTGGCCCTATCATCTACGAGCATCATGACCCATCAAGTGCATGGCCAGTTGTTCCTATTCAAATAGAGCCATCACTAGTTGAAATCTCTGACAATCCTGTAATGTTTTTGACTCGGGAAGGAGCTTGCCCTATCAATAAAGGCATTGATCACACTCCAGGAAATCTGCATTCCTTAGTGCTGGTAAAGCGTTTGGAAATAGAAGCAATCAAAGGTGAACTGGAAGGATTGATAGATGGCGGTAACACCGCAACTGTTCAATCCTTCATAAGCAATTCAAACAACAGCAGTGCAACCTTACGCATGAATCTATTGCCACTTGCGCCTTATCTGAGCGATGCAGTGTTGAATGATTTGATTGCAAGACAACCTGCAATGAATCCTTGGCACCTATGCGAAATCCTAATTGCTTGTTCGCCCTTAAGTCCAGATGTTTTTGCATCTGTTGATAATGCCAATTTGCTTTCTGAATTTTTATTTGGATTGCTTTCAGTCTATCAAAACGGCACAAATGGAAGGGTAAGCAAAGAATCCGCATTGAAACAAGCAGTGCTTGAAAAGGCCAACGCACTCAATAGTTTCATTCGCACACGCATCAATGAAGATGAAGAGAATTATTACTTGGAAGAAGTAAAAGAACTAATGACGGGTGATGAAATAAACCGTGAAATCAAAAAGAAAGTAGCCATTCTTCGTCAGGAAAATAATCCAACAGCTGCGGCAACATTGCTTGCGCAATACAATGAAAATCCAGACCGTGATGTTTGGAAACAATTTATGACGGTGTTGCTTTCCATTGATGCGGCAGGAGGTTACCATGCAGCAACTGCAAGTCACATTGCTACTCTTGAAACTTTAGCCTCATCTGGCAAAGAAGGTAATCACCATGCCAGCGCATTGCTGGAAGTTCTCACAGGTGTGAAACCCGAAGAAGAACTCAATCTGCCATATGGTGGTTTGAAATCTTTGAAGGTGAAAGATGACGTGCGCAGACCTTCGTTGGTAAGTGTGTATCCCTGCCCTGCACAAGGTGAGTTTTACATCACTTATGTTTTACCAACAGAACGAAAAAGCGCTTTTATAAACATTTTCGATTTGCAAGGCAAACTTGTTGAACGTGAAAACATCACCTCAGGTTATGGCATACTGAGCCTGAATGCAAAACAATTCGCAGCGGGCAGCTACATATTTGAGTTGGAACTCGAAGGCCACAAAGTGGACACAGATAAATTCCAAATTGTTAAATAGAATGTTTCATCAAAACCATCCCGCTCTATTGGAGCGGGATGGTTTTCTAAAACTCAAGAAGATGAGATTCTGTTCTACTTTGTTACTCTGCTTGGTTGCCGCAACAGCGTCAACGCAGACATTCAATGAAAGATATGGTGGTGTTGTAAATCCCGAAAATTCAACCGTATGCAGAAGTGCCTGTATTCTGAATGATACAATATACGTTTTCGCTGCTGAGAAAACAACAGATGGCGCACCCGAAGGCTTGGAAAGTTGGAAGAATGGATTTTACAAGGTTGATTTATATGGCAATCTGGTAAGCTATCAATTACATGGTGGATATCCCGAATGGACATATTATGGCTGGGCGGATTCAATGCAACCTACTGATGATGGCTCGTTGGCTGCTTTCAGTTGGTACTCTAATGAAACTTTAGACACCATATTCTATGCGCGTATTCAAAAATTCGATACCAATGGCAATGAACTATGGGAAAAATTCTATGGTGACAGCATTCACGACCATGCTTTCATGCAAGGTAAGCCGACTTCTGATGGCGGTTTCATATGCATTGGTTCGGCAATATTAATAGAGAACTTTCCTAAATTTTATGTTGTAAAAACAGATAGCACAGGCAATGAAGAATGGCACAAGTACCTTGGCTTTGGCGACAAATACCGCAGTGGAATTTGGGTAAATGAATTGCAAAACAGTTCCGGTTTTGTAGTTTCCGGTTTTGAAGATGATACCGAATATGACCCTGCAGCGTTGGTATTTGTTTTAGACACTTTGGGCAATATTACAGATTGGGAAAAATATTCCAATTGGGGGAATTATGACAGCCAGAGTGCAGAAGGCATTCTGAATTGCTCATCAGGAGGTTTCATATTTGGTAGCGAAAGAAATGTTGAGGAGACAGGTACATTCGAGTACACCCAAATTCCACAACTGGTTCGTATTGACAACGGCCTAGACACCTTATGGACTTGTGATTTGTTTTCAGAGCCAAACCCATCAGCTTCTGCCCAAGTAATTCAAGAAACACCCGAAGGCGATTTCGTTACAGTAGGAACCATGATAGACTTGGGAAGTGCTGGAACAGGCGTTGGTCATATTTCAAAAGTGAGTGCAACGGGTGAACTTCTGTGGCATCGCACATATAGATATGCAGAGTTTGGTGACAACCTTTTGTTCGATATTGACCCCATGCCCAATGGTGGTTTCCTTTGCACGGGCTGGATGAATGGAATTCCTTTTTTGGGCGACAGTATCCCAGACCAAGACGCATGGCTACTTGCAGTGGACAGCATGGGCTGCTTAGTTCCGGGCTGTGACACACTTGACATCGCAGTTTCAGAAGTCAATCCAATTGAATTTTCGGTTTACCCTAATCCAGCAGACCAATTCATCAACATTGCGTTCAGCAAACACCAATCGTTAGGGCAAGCAGAAATAAAGTTGTATGACTTGCAGGGGAGGCTGATAAAGTCTGTTGTAATTACACATGCTCAGGCGACATACATGCTTGAGTGCGTGTCTTTGGAAAACGGATCCTATCTACTGGCCATCGAAGGGGGGGGATTGAGAACCTCAAAAAAAATAATCGTTGAACACTAATGGATATTCCGCGTAATGTGCCTCCCGGTTTACGTTTCAAATTGACCCCCGAATGCCGCGCAAATTGACCTGACCTGTCCTAAAATTGGTTGACTTATCAAGAGAAAATCAGTCAACATTTTTAGGATGAGACAGGTTAGTCCCGCAGCTGCGGGATTGGTTTCAGCCACTCGTAAATTGAATGATAATAAAAACAAAAAACGCGTTAGAAATCTAACGCGTTTCGTGTTCTTGCGGAGAGGGGGCCCCGCATTCGCGGGATAACCCCCTGTAAGGGTTACCGCGTACGACAGTTTAGTCCCGCAGCTGCGGGATTGATTTCAGCCACTCGTAAATTGAATGATTATAAAAACAAAAAACGCGTTAGATATCTAACGCGTTTCGTGTTCTTGCGGAGAGGGCGTCCCGAATTCTCGGGA
>JBDKGH010000102.1:0-6538 GCA_039798265.1 Bacteroidota bacterium
GCTTTGGAAATCTTTCCATCACGACGCAAGCGTGCAGTGCTCCGGTAGGTTATGTTTCGAATAGTACCGATTGTAATGATAACAATAATGCTATTCGTCCGAATGCTACTGAGGTATGCAATGGATTCGATGATGATTGCGATGGCTTAACCGATGAAGGAGTTCAATTGACCTATTATCGCGATGCTGACGGTGATGGATTTGGTAACGTATCCATTACTATTCAAGCATGCTCGGTCCCTATAGGTTATGTAACTAATAGCACGGATTGCAATGATGCAAATAGTGCGATTAATCCAAATGCCATAGAGGCTTGCAATGGAATAAATGACGACTGTGACCTCCTTACCGATGAGGGTTGCTCTGTTGGCACTATTCCCAACGATGAAATGGCAACGGCGATCAATGTGCCTTACAACCCAATGGGAAGTTGCTCTTGGACTGCTGGTACTCTGCTTGGAGCTACACCGTCAAACAATGTTCAGACGTCATGTATTACGTGTAATGATGCATGGTACCGATTTATTCCAACTCAAGGTGGTGCACGCATCCAATGCAACACTTCGGCAAACAACCTCATTGTAGCACTTTGTGATCAAACAGGTAACATGATTGATGCGGAGAATATACAATCGTCAGTTGGGAATGAAATCCTCAACTTCGGCCAGTTGACAGAGGGCTCACCTTATTTCATTCGTGTCATTAACTACAATAGTGCTCAAGGTGAGGGTGCCTTTAATCTTTGCGTTAGTGCCTTAGCCGACTCTCGATGCAACTATGGCCCAGGTCCATACGGATTATGCTCAACGTTCAAAGCCATCTACACCGGGGCGAATGGTTATACCTTCCGCTTTACATCTAATACGACAAGCCAAACTTATGTGGGTAACACCACTAACGGTTTGACACCCATTCAGATGTCGAGTATTTCAGGGCTTCCTTGGGGTGATTCCTACACCGTGGCCATTGATGCAAACTATTTTGTAACCAATGGATTAAATCAAAACGAATGGGTGAGTGTAATGAACAATGAACCGTGCACTGTATTCATTTCTCCTCAACCTACCACCCAATTGAGAGTTGCTGATGCATGTCCAAATATTCGATACATCGGATCTACCTTGAGAGCTGATGCTTGGTTGTGTGGTGCGGTATATTATGAGTGGGAGTTTACTCGTACAGATGTACCTCAAACACCTTTCACCTTGAATGGTAACAACAACAGTCGATTCCTCACCCTTCCAAGTAATGTTGGATTTGTTCCTGGAGGCAGCTACGTGGTGAGGATCCGTCCAATGCAAAGCTCTGGACCCGGTATTTTTGGACCAGCTATTTGTTTGCAATTAGGAATCGTAGGCAACCCTTCTATGATGACGGATGTCAATCAAGCTTTTGTTCCTACTCAAGAAAGAAATGACTGGGAATTAGAGAACAATGGCTTCGCTCATCTGGAGGTGTATCCAAACCCACTCTCATCGGATGTCCTTTATTTACAATTCGACCAAGAAGTAGAGGAAGCTATTCATTATGAAATTCGCGACCTTTCTGGACGTTTGATCTTGAAGAATAGCATCAATGAATCGGGTAGCACACTTGAAATTGAATGTCCAGAATTGACTTCGGGTGTTTATTACCTTTCTGTTCGCTCCGGTTCAAATACTTGGCAAAGAGCCATTGTAGTGGAGTAATATTTGTAAAGTATTAATATTCAGCCCCGTTGAACTCCATCAACGGGGCTTTTTTTGATTACCTATCGACCAATACATGCCTTCAGTCGATTTTCGCTTGGTCGTTTACTTTTTTTTCCTTACATTGGGATAACCTTAACGACTAAATGCCACTACTCATGACTACAGATCGCGATCAGCTTAAGTATGCCGTTCAGGAAATTCTGAACGATGTGATTGAACAAGGTTTTCATCATTTGGTCAATCATCCTCAAAGTAGTGACGAGCTCAATAAGATCATCAAAGATGCCACGGATGAGCTCAATTACCAGCTTCTCAAAATTGATTCTCATAGTCATCAACCAGGTACACGCGACCTTCTAGATCATTACAGCATGATCTCCAAAGATGCGCAAAGAAAAAGCCTGGAACTATTGTCCAGGCTTCAAAGAATCCAGCAAGTAGATATTCCTCGTCTGAAGAGAATGGGCTAGAGCTTAAATGGAATTGACCATTTTGCTCACTTGCTTAATATCGTTTTTCAAATATCCTTTGGTGTCAAATCGTTTAGCCTCATTCAGAAGTTGAATGGCTTCTCGTTTCTTGCGCTTGTTGGCATTGATTACGGCAAGGTTGAGATAAACCGCAGCCTTGTCATGCTCCATGCGCAAACCGTGTTGAAGGGCTAATTTGAAGTTCTTTTCGCTCTGCGATAAACTAGCTTTCTGTACATCTACAGATCCTAACAAAAAGTAATAGTATCCCTTTTGATTTTTCCAAAGATGGTTGGGATTTATCCGCTCTAACCACTCCTTCGCTTTTTCCATTTTTTGCTGACGCAATTGGAAAAAAGCCAATACCAATCGAATGCTTCTTAATACCAATATTACCAATACAGCAGTAAGCAAAAGCATGAAAATTCCGCTGATCCAATGCCCATCTACAAATAGATAAACAGTGTATGCCAATGATCCGAGAGCTATTAAGCCCTTGATGATTCGTGAGTCAATCGCCTTCATAGTATAAAAATCGACCGCAAATCTACCATTTTTTATCCCTTTTCTACCATTTGTTTTATCTCGCGGTGTACAAGGCGTCCAAAAGGTCAACATAGTTCGCTGCTGATTGTGATTGCGAACTAGTGGCCACAACTGTTTTTGTAGCAGAAATCATTTCCACTTGAGCAATCTCCGCTTCCGAATTACCACTACTGGTGCTGTAGTTCGCAGCATCAGCTGAAGAAAGGTTGTTGTCACTCTCTGCCTTAGCGGGCTTATCTTTTGCGGCTTCTTTAGCTGTCGGTTCATTTTGAATAGGTGCAGCGGCGACATCTTCATTTAAGTTTTCGGTCAAAGAAGCGCTCTCTTCAGCTTCATACACTGTTACCGCTGACTGGGATGGCACTTGTGGAAAGGCCGCAGGCTGCTGTGGCAATGGAGTAGGACTCGACTGTGCTTTGAGCTCAGGGCTAATTTCAACTTCAGTCATAGGCTTATCAGCTTTTGCTGCGTCAGTGCTATTGGTAGGTGATTGTACCTCTTGCTCCGCTAGGTAGTTCGTTTCAACCGTTCTGGTTTGAAAATAAATAATTCCGCCCACCAATAGAGCGAGGCCGAAGGCCAATTGAAATCCTGGTCGTCGATAGACGGGAAGTTCAGGACGAACAAACCAGGTATTCAACCAAATCCTAAAACCGCCTCGATTTTCTGCAGCAAAAGAGGCCATCAGCTCGTCTTTTAATTGCGGATCGGGATCATACCATTCTTGATCGCGGTGCATGGCTTGAATCTCCAATAGGGTAGAGCGCAAGTTTTCATACTCATCTTCATTGCTGATGTGCTTGAGTACAAAAGATTTTTCCTCGGGATATAATTCTGCAAAAGCCTTATGCTTCAACAACGATTCAATATCCTCGGGATCATATTTCAATTCTTCTTTCATGGTGTTATATCCATTGCATCAAGAGAATCCAAAGCAGAATCCCCTCGAATTGTTTAAGTTTAGTTTGTAGTTCTTTCAGCGTATAAAATAGGCGAGACTTCACTGTTCCTTCGCTGCATTGCATGGCCTCGCTAATTTCAGTAATACTCATTTCATGCTTAAAGCGCAATTCAAAAGTGGAGCGCTTTATTTCATCTAATTCCAAAAGTGCTTCTTCTAATTTTTCATGAAAAGAAGCTCTATCCATAGATTTGATCGCATCTTGAGCATCCGTTTTTGAACTGGTATATTTGATTTCAGCATGCACATTTTGCCGCACTTCATGTTTGGCGTATTCATTTTTACACATGTTATGCGCCACACTGTAAAGCCACGTCTTAAAGGATCGACTTGGGTCGTATAATTCGGTTTTATGAATGATCTTACTGAATAATTCTTGAGTAAAATCCCTCGCTTTTTCACGATCTTTCCATAACATCCGGCAGAAAAAAGTAAACATCTGCCGTGAATAGCGATCATAGATAGCCTCAAATGCCTTGGCTTCTTTTTGAGATACCAAAACCATCAATTGCTCATCCGATAGCGAGTCGTATTTCTTTTTCAATATCATCGCTAATCGATATGTTTTTTAATGAGCTTTTCTAGTTGATGGATTCTACCAATCTCTTCGAGGTATTGATCTACCTCAAGTTTTCGTTGATTATTGCCGGTCTGCCCATAGTAGGCTGAAAGTTGTACCAGCGCCATGGTGTAGTTGGCATTGATGGGTTCGCTATTGGTAACAAAATTTTTAGCAAACAGGTTGATCCAATTGTAGTGAAGAGATTCAAGATTATTGATATTGCTCATCGAATACAAAAAGGCTAACCCGGTGCAGTACAATTGACTTTTAATTTCCTTCAGTTGTGTCGGGGGAACAGTTAAGCCCACATAAACGGGTTGTTTCAGGTCTGCGATTATTGTCTTGACAGGAGTTTGCGAACTCCAATGCTGAACACTGACGCCTAATTTTTTGCTCAGTTGAGATTTGTATTTTTCGCTATTGAGCCATTCAATACAGATGATTTTTACATCTGGTCGATAGTTATATCCCTTTTGCATAACCATCAAGGGATAAGTATCAAGTTGACCATAAGTAATGAGCACAGCATTTTGCGCTACGCTGTTTAATACATTGGAATTATATTCCATCAGAGCACCGCTGTAATATCCGACTTCTACTAGGGCATTCGCAAAACCTCTTTGATCGGCTTCATTTTCTTCAATAACAGCTTTGAATAGTTTATCGTCCCATATCTCAGGATTGGTAGGATTCAGCGTATAAGCTCTCTCCAAATAGGCAAGGCCTTCATCTTTTTTGTTGAGTTGAAGATAACTGGCGTACTGATATTCATAGCTCTCGCCAAGAGCGGCTTTCATTTGGTTAATGATCGTTGCTAATTCGGCTTCTTCATTGGCATTTAGGTTTCTACCTTTTTCTCCATAGGCCGTAAAGCGCTTTGAGAGGTAAAGATTCAACCACTGATCACCTTGCTGAGTGTTAATTTTTAATTGTTTGGAAAGTGCTTCGTTGTTTTGTTGCAGTTCATATGAATTGGAATTCATAATGGCTTGCTCTCGCGTCAAAACATTGGTGGGTGCGGGAAGCGTTGTGCCGCCTGCTGATTGACTGAAAGCAGTAGAAGCCCCAAATAAAAAAAGCAGTATGAAGGATAAGGACTTGTTCATTGGTTCAAAGTAACACATTTCTTGAGCCCAATACAGGACTTGTTTAAAAACGTTCATGCTCATCATGTATTTTTGTAGCATGCCCATTTATCTTTTGGATGAAAACATCTGGTTTCCTGATGAATCAGAATATGAAGCTGACATCGTTGCTGTTGGCGGCGATCTTTCTCCAGAAAGATTGATCACTGCTTATTCCATGGGTATTTTTCCTTGGTATAATGAACCGGGTAATCTTCAATGGTGGTGCCCTGTTGAAAGATGTGTTGCCTTTGCCAATGAATACAAGCCAAGTCATTCAATGCGGAATGTGATCAATAAAGGGTTGTACACCTGCACCATTAATAAATGCTTCCGAAAAGTAATCGAGGCTTGCCGCGAAGGTGACCGAGTAGATAACACATGGATTCATGATGAAGTGGTGGATGCGTATTGCAATCTTCACCAATCGGGGTGGGCTCATTCGATAGAAGTGTGGCAAGGAAAGGAATTGGTTGGTGGTTTATATGGCATCCAACTAGGACATGCCTTTTTCGGGGAAAGTATGTTTTCTCGAAAGTCTAACGCTTCTAAAATGGCCTATCACCACCTCATGACGGAATGGAACAAACGTGGCTATTATTTGGTCGATTGCCAAGTGCATAACGAACATTTGGAGTCGCTTGGAGCTGTGCTTATTGATCGTTCTGAATTCCTTCAGCGGTTGAGAGTTGAACTAAAATTTCCAACAGCGCCATTGAAATGAATATTAACGCCCTTTCAGCCAGTGAATTAAAGTCACACTTGACTCAAGCCTGGGACAGCCGTCTTGCTGGAAATCGCGCGCATTCGCGCATGATGAGTTATGCGCGAGAAGATGCGGCTAAGGCACGCAGTATGGTGCCTCCACCAAAAGAAAGTGGGGTTATGATGATGCTTTTCCCAGAGCACAATAAATGGCATACGCTCTTCATGCTCAGGCCAGAAAACCAAGGTGTGCACAGCAGTCAACTTTCTTTTCCTGGAGGTAAAAAAGAAATGGATGATCCGTCGATCATGCATACCGCCATCCGCGAAGCAAGGGAAGAAGTCGGAGTTGTGATCTCGGAAAGCCAAATCATTGGCTCGCTTTCAGAAGTCTATATTCCACCAAGTCATTTTTTAGTGCAGCCCTTTGTAGCAATATTGGATCAGCAACCGCTATGGGCGCCCAATGCGGATGAGGT
>JBDKGH010000103.1:0-78041 GCA_039798265.1 Bacteroidota bacterium
GCTTGCAGTGCTTTTAAATCTACCTCACCTGGTTCATAGTACTTAGCCACTCCTTGCATATTCAGTGCGTCAGTAAAGACCAACCCTTTGAATCCCATTTTTTCTTGAAGAAGATCATGGACAATTTTGGGAGAAAGTGTAGAAGGCGTATTGGGCGTGCTGTCCAATTCCGGAACGAAAAGGTGAGCAATCATGACACTTCCCAATCCTTCTTGGATCAACTTGTAATAGGGATAAAGTTCCAGACTATCCAATCGTTGCAAGTGATAAGGAATCACGGGTAAATTATGATGGCTGTCGGCGTCGGTATCTCCGTGTCCAGGAAAGTGTTTGGCATTAGCCAAAACTCCGCCATCTTGTAAGCCTTTCATGTATTGATATCCGTAGCGTGTAACAAGCTCTCTGTTTTCGCCAAAAGAGCGATTTGAGATCACCGGATTATTTGGATTATTGTTAATGTCTACTACGGGAGAAAAACTAACATTAACACCTAAACGCTTGCACTGGCGAGCCATTTCACGTCCGTACTCATAAATCAAATTTTCATCTTGCACCGCTCCCATGGTCATCTGTCGCGGAAAGGCAATGGTACTATCCAAACGCATTCCCAAACCCCATTCAGCATCCATACCAATCATTAATGGCACCCTGCTTTCTGCCTGAAAGCGGTTGGTCAGATTTGCTTGACGACCGGGGCTCCCTTGAAAAAAGATGATTCCACCGATGCCATATTTGGTGATGAGGGCATCAATTCCAGCTGCATCGTAACTCTGGTGATTGGGATCACTCCATGCAGCAACCATAAACAATTGACCAATTCGTTGCTCCACAGTCAGTGTTTGAAATACAGAATCAGCCCATGGAGAAGGACTTTGTAGAAATACCGGAAGAGACGAAAACGATTTTTCTTGCGCAAAAAGCGAAGAATAAGTGGTCAAAAAAGAGAATAGTAGTATGATGCGGAACTTCATGATTCAACGGTGGTTGGTGCTACTTACAAAACAAGAAAATATTGTTCCATAAATGCAGCAAGTTGCGCATTCGTTTACAACACGCATTTGTTGAATAGATCGAAAGAATGAATGACCTATTGTTCCAAGAAGAAAAAAGAAATTAGCCCAAGTTCTCTACGGCATCTAAACGCTTCATCACGTGCCCCATTACGAATTGAAATTGTTCTTCAATGGTCAAGTGAGTATTGTCAATCACAATGGCGGCTTCTGCTTGGCGCAGTGGGTCGTGCGCGCGATTGCTATCGTATTCATCGCGGGAGTTCACGTTCTTGAGTACTTCATCAAGGGTTGTTTCAACGCCCATGCTTTTCAACTCTTCAAAACGACGCTGTGCTCTCACTTTGTTGTCTGCCGTCATAAAAAACTTGAGCTCTGCGTCTGGCAAAACTACGGTTCCAATATCACGACCGTCCATAACTACCCCATGTGTTTCAGCGATACGACGCTGAAGTTTCACAAGCTTAGTGCGCACAGCCTTTACATTGCTGATGCGAGAAACATAATTGCTTACCTGAAGAGAGCGAATCTCCTTCTCAACATTTTGTCCGTTGAGATAGGTTTCGTTTTGTCCGAGATCGGTGTTATATCGGAAGCTGATTAAAACCAATTCAATCGCCCTTTCAAGAGCAGACTCATCGAGCGTTCCATCGTTTTTGATCAGTCCTTGCTGGAGTGCATAAAGCGTAACCGCTCTATACATTGCACCGCTATCGATGTAAACATAATTCAACTCCTTGGCTACAGCACGAGCAATGGTGCTTTTACCACAAGAAGAGTAACCGTCAATAGCAATGTTTAGTTTGGACTTCACGGGTTATTGGTTTGGAGCAAAAATACAAGTTAGGCGAGCATTTTAACGTGCTTTCTCTGTTTTTTTTCTGAAGAACTTGATTTATACCTCTGGCAAGAAATTTTCGGCAATCATACAGCGAGCACTCCCCCCACCTATTCGCTCGATAGTAGGTATGTGCAGAGCCACAATTTCACCCTGCTCTTGAATTTTCTCGAGCTGATCGCCACGCAAAGATTTTTGAGCTGTAGTGGACATGACCCATATTTTTTTCCCTTGATGATTCTTCAGCTCCAAAGCATTTCCAGCGAATTGATCCATTTGCTCCAAAGAAATAAATAGCACACTTTTGCCAGATTCAATAAGGCTTTGCACCACCTGGTTGCGCTCATTCTCCGGAACGGCCTCGCCACAAAAGATAGCTAAATTCTCCCCTATGGACAGTAGAACATTGGTATGATAGATGGCCGTTGGCTTTTCACCCCTCGAGTCAAATGCGCTAAAAACAATAGGAACAAACCCCATCTTCTGCGCCCAATTCTCTACCAATTGCTCATGCGTTCGTGGCGATCGCGCGGCATATACTCGCTTATTCACTCGATCTAATATCAAGCTACCCGTGCCCTCCAGGAACTTACCTTGATTTTCCGCGGCTGTCCAATCGAGCCATTCCGATACTCGAAAACCTTCCTTTAAGAGCACCTGATCAAAATTGGCGATTCGTTCTCTTCTTCTATTGGGCGCTAGCATAGGATAACCGATCAACGTACCATCGGCATGAGTCGAAAACCAGTTATTGGGAAAAATGCTATCTGGGGTCTTATTTTCCAGGCAATCTTGCAAAACTGTAACCTTCAGCCCTTTCTGGCGTAGAAAGTCACAAGCTAAATCGAATTCCAAGAGCGCATTAAGATGAATTTCACTCGACTCCATAATGCTGATCTGTTGAAAATGATTGGATTCCGCCGTTTCGGCGTTCCAACCAAAACAGGCTGGTCGGACCATTATTATGGCGTTAGTATTTTGCATATAGGCGTCTTTGGTTATACAAAGTTAGTTTTTTCACAAGGTAAATTGGAGAATTCTTCGGCCTTCTCACTTTTAACCGAAGTGTTCAAATTACCTTCGAAAAGCATAAACTGAAGAACGTAAACCCACCCTATTTTGAAGCTATTTAGATTTCCGTTTCTCCTCTTTGTTTGCTTGATTGCCCTTATTGCGTGCAACAAGAAAAACCTATTCTCGAAGAAAAGCGAGGGGGTCATTATTTATGACGTCTCTTTTCCTTATGAGGAAAACTCACTAATGCTCGAACTCTACCCCAAAGAGATGACAGCCGAATTCAAAGATGATTCTTTTCACACCACTGTGAAGTCTTCTTATGGCGTAATCAGCACTGAGTTCATCGTCAACAATGCCGATAAATCAATTGTACAACTACTTAAATCATTCAGCGACAAGTTTTCTCTTACCGTTGCTGAGCAAGATTTAAGTACATGGCACCAACAGTTTCCCGATTTCACTTTTGTGCCTACCAACGAAGTGGACACCATTGCGGGTTATGCTTGTCATAAAACAATCGCGAAGTTCAAAGGAGATTCTCTCCCCAACATAGAACTCTGGCACACCAAAGAAATTGATTTAGACCACTCCAACTGGTGGAACCAGTACGATGGTATCGATGGTTTTTTGATGAGCTATGAAGTGGAGCAATATGGTAAAAGAATGAAATTACGCGCCCGTGAAGTACGATTCCAACCTATTCCGATTGAACACTTCAACGTGCCTGCAGAATACAAACCCATTGATCAATCGAGCATGCTAACGGAGATTGAAAACTTGATCAACGAGTTTATGAACTAATCGAAACTTTCATTTAATAGATGCGTAGTAAGGCATAACTATCATTTGTAAATTTTTAAAAAACGTGGCGACAAAGCGTAGAGAACTTGCAGCCACGTTTTTTTTTTGCCTTTATTGAACCTTTGATGAACTGATCGGTAAGCGTCAAAAATTAACCGATCATGAAGTCTATTTCTTTTCAGCCCCTTGCTCGCTGGTTCCGCTCCGATGGACGGCACTTTCAGATCGTATCACAAGTTACCTTTTTATGCTACGGTATACTACTACTTCAGTGGAATGCTGACATTTGGAAATATACAGCAGCTATAGGAGGTTGCGTGTTTGCTCAGCTGTTGGCCATCCTTTTTGCAAACGCTCCGCGTGAGTCACTAAAAAGTGCACTTATCACTGGGCTTGGTCTCTCTCTTCTTTTAAAAGCCGGATCACCATGGCTTTTTCTTTTTGCCGCTTTCTTTGCAATTGGTCAAAAATTTCTCCTCCGTATCAATGGTAAACACCTCTGGAATCCAGCCAACTTCGGCATCATCATTCTTATTCTTTTGCATTCAGAAGCGTGGGTTTCACCTGGTCAATGGGGCAGCAGTGCAACTCTCATCTTTATCATTGGCACTGCCGGATTAGCCGTACTTTCTCGTGTGCAACGGTTAGATACGGGCATAGCTTATCTCCTTACATTTTTAGTGTTGGAGTATTCTCGTACCATTCTCTATCTCGGTTGGGATTACGAAGTTCTTTTTCATCGTTTGAGTAATGGCACATTATGGTTGTTCGCCTTTTTCATGATCACGGATCCCATGACTACACCGAACAACAGAACCGTTCGAATAATTTGGGCCATTGTAGTTGCTACTGCTAGTTTCATTGGCATCAACTTCTTTTTTAAGTCAACCTCTCCCCAATGGGTGCTCTTTTTGGCCACCCCGCTTACTCCATTGATTGACTATGCATTCAAAGGCCAGTCATTTCATTGGGTCTCTTTTCCTAAAACTCCAAAACTTTCCTTTATGAAACCGCTTTCTCTTCTTTTAGCACTCTTGCTTTTTGTGCAAAACACCTCTTATGCCTTTTGTGGTTTTTATGTAGCAAAAGCTGATGCTACCTTATTCAATAACAAAAGCGAAGTCATATTGGTGCGCGATGGACTGCACACCGTTATTACTATGAGTAATGATTTCAAGGGAGATGTCGAAGATTTCGCCATGGTTGTGCCTGTTCCTGTTGTTTTGAAAGAATCGCAAATAAAGGTGGTTGACAGAAGTCTTTTCGATGTATTAGACAGCTACTCTAGCCCGCGTTTGGCAGAATACTACGACAATCACCCTTGCTACCAATTTGAGATGGAAGTAACAAAAATGGTGAGTATAGCCGAAGTCGCGAGCAGCAAAAAATTAGATGTAAATGAAGACAGTGCAATTGAATTTGGAGTAACCATTGAGGCCTCATACAGCATTGGAGAATATGATATTCTATTGCTATCCGCTACTCAAAGCACAGGACTTAAAACCTGGTTGATTGAAAATGGCTATCGCATTCCTCCTACTGCGGAAGAAGTGCTGCAGCCATATATCAAAAGCAACATGAAGTTTTTTGTAGTAAAAGTGAATTTGGAAAATATGCAGAGCACCGGTTACGACCAACTTCGTCCGATTCAAATCTCTTTTGATCACGAAAAATTCATGCTTCCTATAAGATTGGGTATGGCCAATAGCACTGGTGTGCAGGATATGATCGTTTATGCATTTACCCGTCAAGGCCGCGTGGAATGCACTAATTACAGAACAGTAGAGGTTCCCTCCAACAAGAACATTCCCCTCTTTGTGCGCAATGATTTTGGACAATTTTATCTCGATGTGTTTGATCGAACGTACCGCAATGCCGGCCGAAACGCGGTGATGCTTGAATATGCTTGGGATGTTACTCCAAATTGGGGTGGAATGAAATGTGACCCTTGCGTAGGACCTCCGCCTCTTACCAACGATCTAGCAAAAGCTGGCATTACTTGGTTAAATCAAGATCGCGTATTCTTCACCCGTATGCATGTGCGATATACCCGTGATCGATTCCCTGCTGACCTTACTTTTCAAGTAACACCTAATACACAGCAATTCCAAGCTCGCTATGTTTTACATAATCCGGCTCAAGGTCCCTTTGACTGCGAAGAAGCAGAAAATTATCTGCAAGATTTGCGCAATCGAAGAAAACTAGAGTTAGATGAACTCTATGCGCTTACTGGAAAATCGGACCGCCGTTTTGATACTTATCTGAACGAATACAACCGATATATGAAAAACAAACCAGAAGACCAATCTCCTTCAAAACCCATAGAACTTCAAAACGAAGAGCAGCCCAAGAAAAAAGAAGATGCGCCCATCTCTTGGACACCACCATCTGATGCTTCTGATGATGACGCCACTCCACCCTCTAACGGCAATGGATGGATTGCACTGACCTTGTTAGGTATGGTGATGGCCATTACTCTTTTTGCAAGTAGAAAAGAGAAAAACAAACCATCCCTTTCCTCTACTTCCCATCCTTCAGCTTAAACGCGAGTAGTGATAAAAAAAGGGCCGATTCACATGAAGTGATCGGCCCTTTTCCTTTTATGAAAAAAATTATTTTGAAGCCTGCTTGGTGGTGTCTTCCATCATTTTATTCATGCCCATCATTTGGCGCATCGATTTCTCCATACCCTCAGGCGAACCGTCAAGGAAAATAACATTACCCTTTCCGTATTCAGCAAAATTTTTGATCGCCTCTGTCCACATCGAGAACATGATCATAGAGGTATCCAAGTTGGCTTGTTGCATTTCACGCGCAGCGTTATTCATACCGCGTGCTACTTCTTCACGGAATAAGGCTACCCCTTGACCACGCAACTGAGCTGCTTCACGTTCCGCTTGAGCCGCAATTTTAATGGCGTTACCATCTGCTTCAGCAGCTTTTGTTTTCGTAATTAAAAGAGCTTGACCTTCGTTCTCTGCAGCGGCTTTCAAATTGTTTGAAGCCACCACCTGAGCCATCGACTTAATAATCGCTTCATCAAAGGTGATATCGTTGATTTGCAAATCTTGCAAATGATATCCCCACTCCTCCAATCGATTGTCTATTTCCGCCTTCACGTGTTCCACAATTTCATTGCGAAGTCCTAATACTTCCGCTTGTCTTTTTGTGGCTACGAAAGCGCGAATGGTTCCTTCAATGGTTCTAACCAATGCTTGCATGAGGTTTTGATCATTCACAAACTTGAATGCAACGCTCTTGATGGTTTCTTCTTCACCATTCATCACGGAGTATAAAAGCATACTCTTGAAATACACATTCGCTTGGTCATGCGTAACAGCCTGAAACTCGAGTTCAACCGATCGATTCTGAGTGGATACACGTCGGAAGATTTGTTCTACGAAGGGAATGACCATATTTAATCCAGGATGAAGCACACGGCGGTATTTACCAAATACAGTGACTACAGCGATGGTTCCCTGCTGCACAGTTTTGAAAGCTCGTGTAAGCAAGAACACAATAAGTAAGAAAATAATTAATTCAGAAACGGGTAGTTGCATGTTGTTCAATTTTTACCGAAGGTACATGAAATGATTCAAAAATGTTCTTCTATAATCCCGCCATTCTGCTATTCATCCTTGGTCTAGACCACCGATAAAAAAAACGCCCGCCCCAATAGGGCAGGCGTTCATTTATAAGACAATTGGATCTTAGTAATAAATGTTACGACGCACTTTGGCTACATACTTGGCCAAGCGAATTACTTGCTTAGTGTAACCATATTCATTGTCGTACCATACGTAAAGCACAATACCCTTACCATCATTGCTTACAATGGTGGCTTGGCTATCATATACCGAGCAGCACTCGTTGCCGATGATGTCGCTCGACACCAACTCTTCACTGATGCTAAAGTAAATTTGATTCACCAAATCGCCTTCTAAAGCGGCTTTGCGAATCATTGCGTTTACTTCGGCCACTGAAGTGCCTTTATTGACATAAGCATTGATGATGGCCAATGAACCATTAGGGGTTGGTACACGCACTGCATTTGCAGTCAACTTATTCAACAAATCTGGAATTACTTTGGTTACTGCTTTGGCAGCACCTGTTTCTGTAATTACCATATTCACAGCAGCACTGCGCCCACGGCGACTTTTCTTGTGCATGTTATCCAATAAGTTTTGGTCATTGGTATACGCGTGAACAGTTTCAATGTGCCCTTTTTCAACCCCCAAGTTATCATTGATTACTTTTAAAATAGGGCTAATGGCATTGGTGGTGCATGACGCGGCCGAGAAGATCGTTTCATTTTCAATATCCAAATCGCGGTGATTGATACCATAAACAATGTTGGGTACTTCTTTACCAGGAGCAGTCAAGATCACTTTAGAAACCCCTTTGCTTTTTAGGTGGATACCTAGAGCTGTGCGATCTTTATAAACACCAGTATTATCGATCAAAAGGGCATTATTGATGCCATAAGCCGTGTAATCCAACGCGGCAGGATCTTTTGTGCCAATCATATGAACACGTTGGCCATTTACGATCATGCATTTGTTTTCATAATCGATCTCCACCGTGCCTTTGAAGCGACCGTGAACAGAATCATTTTCGAAAAGAGCAGCGCGTTTTTTCAATGACAACTCATCATCTTCGCGGGTAACGATAGCACGCAAACGTAACTGCTGACCTTTACCAGCTTGACGCACCAACTCACGAGCGGCAAGACGACCAATACGTCCGAAACCGAACAACACTACATCGCGAGGTTCGATTTCATTGCCCGCCTCAAGGGTAAAATTGTTAAGTTTTTCTTCGAGGAATTCGCGGTGCGATTTGAAGTGATCGCGTGCTTGAAGCCATTCGCTGGCCAACTTTCCAATATCAATTTTGGCTGGAGCCAAATTCATTTCATATAGTTCTTTCGCTAAATCAGCTGTATCGAATACGCTGATAGGCTTTCCTACAACTTCACCAGCATACTTGTGCAAGCGTAAAATTTCAGTTGTAGAAGTGTCAACGAGGTGGTTGCGAAACAGCACCAATTCGATTGACTTGTCGAAAAGCAACTTACCCACCATATGGCCGAGTTCAACTGCTGCTTTCTCCTGGTTCACAAACACCTTCAGTTCATTGCTGTAAGTGTCGGGTGACAAAACGGAATTTGACATTTGATGATTTGATTTTGTTGTTAAAAAACTAATTTTCAATAGCTTAAAAATTAATCATTGAACTTTTAAGCCGGTGCAAAGGTAGAACAACCAAAGAAAACTTGGATGGCTTTTTTTAGAAAAACAAAAGGCCCTTCCTACAATTGGAAAGGCCTTTGTTGTCAGGTAATTCGAACTTAATTACAATCCGAAACCATAATACGCTTTTGTTCCATTTGGATAAACGCCTTCAATGAGCACTCCTCCACTTTTGGCTTTCAGCAAGCTGGTCAGCTCTTCAGGTGTATTCACTCGTTCGCCATCCACTTTCGTAATGATGAAGCCATTTTGAATGCCTGCAGATTTTAATTTTCCTGCACCCAGGTTTTTAATCTTAGCCCCACCCGTTAATCGCAATGCAGATTTTTCGCTATCCGAAGGAGCAACAAACTCAGCTCCCAAAGAACCTACTGTAGCTTCTGCCTTGGCTGTAAAATCTTCTAGCTCTGCTTTTCCATCTCTGTTGCGAAGGGTCACCACCAAATTTTGCAATTTTCGGTCTCTCCACACTATTACATTTACTTTATCGCCAGGACGGTATTTGCTGATTTGCTCTTGTAGTTGTGGAACATTGTTTACTTGAATATCGCCTACTTTCACAATAATATCACCCTCTTTCATCCCACTTTCAGAGGCGGCACCGCCTTCTGTCAGTGAGTTCACGTAAATACCAGCTACATCTTTGAGTCCTTTCTCCTTTGCTTGTTCTTCCGTAACATCTTGAATTTTCACCCCGATAAATCCGCGCTGAACATTTCCGAATCGAATCAAGTCTTCGGAAACCTTTTTAGCAATAGTAGTAGGCACCGCAAAAGAGTAGCCCGAATAAACTCCTGTGCGAGAAGCTATGGCCGTATTGATACCCACCAACTCACCTCGTGTATTCACGAGTGCGCCACCGCTGTTGCCTGGGTTAACGGCAGCGTCGGTTTGAATGAAAGATTCTACTGGGAAAATTTCTTCGTTGGTTCGGCGCTCAGAAAGCAAATTAATGTTGCGAGCCTTCGCGCTTACGATACCTGCCGTAACGGTAGAAGTCAACTCAAATGGATTACCAACAGCCAATACCCATTGGCCAATTTTCACTTCTTCGCTATTCCCCCAAGTGATGGCAGGAAGATTGGTGCCATCTACTTTTATCACCGCGATATCGGTAGAAGGATCGCGGCCGACAATAGTGGCATCGTAGTTTTTGTTATTATTAAGAGTTACCACCAATTTATCGGCTCCCTCCACTACGTGGTTATTGGTAATGATGTAACCATCTGCGGAAATGATAACGCCGCTACCCGTGGCCATTTGCACTTGCGGCTCTTGCTGGTAACCAAAAAAGTCGGCCCATGGATTAAAAACAGGCTGTGACTTGGTTTGCGTTTTTACGTGTACCACACTATTCACCGTGCGCTCGGCGGCCAATGTAAAATCAATGGAAGCATCAGCCATACCTGTATAGGTAGCGTTATAGGTTGGAATTCCATTTGACATTACCAATTCGGGCTGATCAAACTTCCATTTGTACAAGCCTAAGGATACGAAGCCACCCATCAAGGCAGCAGCGAAAAACAACAGGTTCTTTCTCATAATCATTCTTTTTATTAGGCGCTGGAGAGCATTTCAAAAATAACGACTACTCCTTCTTTTATTTTATCTCGAAAGTCAAGAAGTGTTAATCCCCTTTGATTTCGAATCGATGGATCAAAAATGCAAAAAATGAAATTTCAAAATCAAGTCTCTTAACGGCTTTTTAACTTAAAAAATGTGACCTTTTTTTCAATTATTATCATTCATTTCGTTTTTATCTGCCTACTTTTGAGGCCTCTGTTCATCTATGAAAAACACCGTCGCATATCTCCTTACTCTGCTTGTATTTATTAGCTTCTCTTTGATTAGCTGCGAAAAAGAGATCACGGTTGATTTACCTACCACCCCAGCCAAAATTGTTGTCGAGGGCTCCATTGAGCAAGGTCAACCTCCCATCATTCTTCTTTCGTGGAGCCAAGGTTACTTTGAACCCACCAATTTGGCTTCGCTCAGCGACATGTACATCCGCGACGCCGAAGTGATTGTATCGAATGGAACGGATACTGTAACTCTAGATCTTGTGTGCACTGATGATCTCACCCCAGAGCAATTAGAACAGGCTGCTGAGCTGATTGGAATCTCACCTGATGTATTAACCAATCTTCAACTCTGTCTATACACCTCTTTTAATCCAGTAATTTGGGGCGAGCAAAACAAAGAGTACAAACTGTGGGTGAACCGCGGTGAACATCGGTTGACCTCGACTACAAAAATCAATAACCTCGTTTATCTCGACTCTCTTTGGTTTTTTATCCCTAATGAAGACCCGGGTGATAGTCTCGGATTTATAGGCGGTTTCATTACCGATCCTGATACTGCAGGAAATGCCTTTCGCTGGTATGCCAAACGCATCAATAAATACAGTTCGAATTACGAGGAAGTTGATCTGCGTGGTCAACAGAAAGACGGTGGCTTTATCGCTCCCATTGGATCCGTTTTCGACGACGAGTTTTTCAATGGCCTCAACTTCGAGTTTGCTTATTACCGTGGTACCAGTCCGAATAGCACCAAACTGGATGATACCAATGAGGAGCGAGGCTATTTTAAAAGAGGCGATACCGTGGTCGTTAGAGGGTGTGTCATAGATCGTGGCGCATTCAACTTCATCAGTTCTCTCGAAGACCAAATCGCCAATCAAGGAAGCCCTTTTGCTCTTCCTTATAATTTGCAAAGCAACATTTCTGGAGGTGGTTTGGGAGCGTGGATAGGATACGGCGCCGTGTATGACACCGTCATTTGCCAATAATTTTTGTTGCATGCGTAACAGAGGTCACTGATGCATGCTTCAAGCCATCCTTACTTTTGATCTATGTCTAAAAAGAAAAACACCTTGGTTGGCTCGATGGTAGCCTTGCGTTGTCCTCAATGCCGTGAAGCGTATTTTTATGAAAATCCCAATACCTATTCCTTTCATAAACTAGGTGCGAACAAATCGGTTTGCGATGTCTGCGGAGCTAACCTTCAACCAGAGCCTGGCTTTTATTTCGGCGCAGCTTACGTTAGCTATGCTTTGACTGTAGCTCTATGGATCAGTGTTTTGGTTGCCTTGATTACATTTAATGCTCTTGGCTGGATAGAGTTTGGCTTTTTAACTCACCCCGTTACTTTTTTGCTGAGTGGCATCGTAGCCACCATTCTAACTTTCCCTTACTTGTTTCGTCTTTCTCGCTCAATGTGGGCGCACTTTTTCATCAGGTATCAGCCCCGAGACTAATGAGCGAAATTTTGCATTTCGACTAACTGCTTGTAAAGACCATCAGCAGTGAGGAGCGATTCATGTGTTCCTTGCTCTACGATTTCGCCGTTTTGAATAACAACAATCAAATCGGCTTTTTGGATCGTACTCAAGCGGTGAGCAATAACCAATGACGTTCTATTCTCCATCAGGCGGAAAATCGCGTCTTGAACCAATTTTTCGCTCTGCGTATCCAAAGCAGAAGTGGCCTCATCGAGAATGAGAATCGGAGGATTTTTGTAAACCGCACGAGCTATACTCAAACGCTGTTTTTGTCCACCCGAAAGTTTATTACCCCCATCACCGATGTTGAATTCATAAGTACCAGGTAGATCTTTAATAAACTCTTCTGCATTCGCAATATTCGCGGCGCGTTGAATATTTTCCATATTGAACCCCGTGCTTCCTAAGGCTATGTTATTTCGCACCGAGTCATTAAATAAAATAGAATCTTGGCTTACAAAACCGATGTGTTTTCGCACCTCTTCTAAACGATACTTCGTTAGGGGTTTACCATCAATCAATACCTCTCCAGAGCTCGGATCATAGAAGCGAGCAAGCAGTGTAGCCATCGTACTTTTCCCGCTGCCCGATGGGCCCACAAGAGCAACAGTTTGCCCTTTTTTGATCTTCAGGCTAATGCCTTTTAGTACCTCATCATTTTGGTACTTAAATCTTACATCTCTAAACTCAATACTTTCGGTGAATTCTGGCAAATCAACCGCGTCAGGCGCATTTTTTACGGTCACCTCTGCGTTCATTATTTCATTCACTCGATCCAAAGAAGCAGCCCCTTTATTCACTTTAAAGATGGCATCAGAAAAAGCTTTCGCCGGCTGAATGATCTGTGAGAAAACCACCAAATAACCGATGAGCATCTCCCCTCCCATTTCTCCATTGATCACAATGCGCCCACCGAAGAACAGGAGAATAGAGATTACCATCAATGAGATGAACTCGCTCATGGGAGAACTCAAATATTCTCTGCGGTACAAGCGATGCATCAATTTGAAATAGTAATCATTCTGACGATCGAACTTTTGCTTGAATTGAGGTTCTGCATTGAATACTTTGATTATTCGAATACCGGTCAAGGTTTCTTCGATTACCGATATCAAATCGCCAAGGCTACTTTTACCGCGCTTAGCCGCATTCTTCAGCGTTTTGGCTATTCGCGAAATAACGAATCCGCTTACGGGTAAAAAAATCAAAGCGAATACCGTTAGCTTCCAACTAATCACGATCAACGCCACTAGAGAAATCAATATCATCACCGGAGATTTGAGTAATGCCTCTAAGGCTCCGATCACGCTGAACTCTATTTCCATCAGGTCATTGGTCATACGCGAAATCAGATCTCCTTTTCTTTCGCCGCTGAAAAAAGAAATGGGCAAGTCCATGATTTTATAATATACCTTTTCACGGAGATCTCGGCTGATGGCCGTGCGCACTTTGGCAATGCTGAAAAGTGAGATGTAGTTGACCAAATTTTTCACCAAGGCCAAAATCACGATCATCACACACATCCACGCTAGCGCGGCAGCTTGACCATTTTCGGCAATGAAAGCATTGAGATTTTCACTCAACCAATACCAAAGTGGGTTGGCTTTATCCTTATCTACTTTTTCCCCGGAATCGACACGAAAAAGGATATACAAAAATGGAACAACACTCAGGAAAGTGAACAGTGAAAAAATGGCATTGAGCACATTAAAAAAGAAGTTAGAAACTAACTCTTTTCTATAATCGGCAACTAATGCTACTATTTCTTTGAAACGCTTCATCGAGGAAAATTAAAATTCGTTTTGCAACAAATCGATACCCGTATAGCTTGCTGGCGTAATGGCCATCAATTCTTTTTTCACCTTATCAGAAACATCGAGTGATGCAATGAATGCATGTATATCTTCTTTGGTGATGCTTTCCTTTCCGCGTGTAAGGGCCTTTAAAGCCTCATATGGCTGAGGATACATTTCGCGGCGCAAGATGGTTTGAATCGCCTCTGCAACCACAGCCCAGTTTTTATTCAAATCCTCTTCTAGCTTAGCGGTATTTAGCTTGAGTTTGCTCAATCCCTTTTCAATCGAATTAAAGGCGATAAGTGTATGTGCAAACGGAACACCTATATTTCTGAGAACCGTGCTATCCGTTAGATCGCGCTGTAGACGGCTTACTGGAAGCTTTGCCGCCAAGTGTTCAAACATGGCATTAGCGATACCCAAATTCCCTTCTGCATTTTCGAAGTCAATAGGATTCACTTTATGCGGCATAGCCGAAGACCCTACCTCTCCTTCCTTTGTTTTTTGGCGGAAGTAATCCATGCTCACATAAGTCCACATGTCGCGGCACAAATCAATGAGTACGGTATTGGTTCGTTTGAGCGCATCGAAGGTAGCAGCGAGATTATCGTAATGTTCAATCTGAGTGGTGAACATAGAGCGTGTTAATTTGAGTTTTTCATGTAAAAACTCATTGGCAAACTCTACCCAATCAATTTCAGGATAAGCAATGGCGTGTGCATTGAAATTACCTGTGGCTCCGCCAAATTTTGCAGAAGCCGGAATTTCTTCTAATTGATCCAACTGCTCATCTAAACGCTCAACGAATACATATACCTCTTTGCCCAGACGTGTGGGAGAAGCAGGCTGACCGTGTGTACGAGCCAACATAGGAATGTCTTTCCAATCCTTGCTCAACTCAATGAGTTTTTCTGTGATTCGATCAACAGAGGTAACATATTCGTTATCGATGGCATCGCGGAAAGAAGCCGGGATAGCTGTGTTATTGATGTCTTGAGAAGTTAGACCGAAGTGCACAAACTCAAGGAATTCACCCAAACCGAGTTCGGTCATTTTTTCCTTGATAAAATACTCAACAGCCTTCACATCGTGATTGGTGGTTTTCTCTGTTTCTTTAATCTTCAATGCATCCGCTTCAGAAAAGTCGGCATAGATTTTCCGGAGCTTTGGAAACACTTTAGGCGATACACCTTTTAACTGCGGAAGGGGTATTTCGCACAAGGCTATGAAGTACTCAATTTCTACCCACACTCGGTAGCGGATCAGACCTAATTCAGAAAAGTAAGGAGCCAAGTCGGCTGTTTGCTTACGATAGCGACCATCAACGGGAGAAATAGCAGTGAGTGCGGTAAGTTCCATATGCTTGAAAATGTGGCGCAAAGGTAGCCACAAATAAGCCTGAAGCCTCTTTCCTTTTTGTTCAATTAACAAGGTCACTTACATTTGAGTTATGAAATTGCACGTGATACATACTGGGCTCTTCAAATTAGACGGAGGAGCCATGTTTGGAGTAGTACCCAAAACGATTTGGCAAAAAACGAATCCCGCTGATGAAAATAACATGTGCACCTGGGCCATGCGTTCATTACTGATTGAAGATGGAAACCGTCTCATCCTAGTTGATGCTGGAATAGGAGAAAAACAAAGTGAAAAATTTTTCAGCCATTATTATTTGCACGGCGCTCACAGTCTCGATCAATCGCTTGCTGATGCCGGTTTTCACCGAAATGATATAACCGATGTTTTTTTAACCCACCTTCACTTTGACCACTGTGGCGGTTGCATTGAATGGAATGAGCAAAAAGACGGTTATCGCCCTGCCTTTCAAAATGCGCAATTTTGGTCAAACGAAAGGCATTGGGAATGGGCTACTCAACCCAATGCCCGCGAAAAAGCCAGTTTTTTAAGCGAAAACATTTTGCCTATTCAAGAAAGTGGTCAGCTCTCTTTTGTGCAGCGCACAGCCAATTTTGGCGCTAGCGGTTTAGGTTTTGATGTTACTTATGTGGATGGACATACCGATAGTATGATGCTTCCACACATTCAGTATAAAGGCCGAACGATTGTATTTATGGCCGATCTCCTTCCATCCACTGGCCACATTCCCCTTCCATATGTAATGGGATATGATACTCGTCCACTCATTACTTTAGAGGAAAAAGGAAGATTCCTAAAAGAAGCAGCCGAAAAAAACTATGTTCTGTTTCTCGAGCACGACGGGGTTAATGAATGTTGCACCGTAGAATTAACGGAAAAAGGCATCCGTTTGAGTGATGCCTTTCCATTATCTGCTTTGTAAAAAAATTAGTTCGGATTTACTCTTTGTTCCTTCTGCTTTCGGGTGGGAGGAACATAGTTTGGATCGGGTTGGCGATTAGGATCAAAACCAAAGAGCGCATTGTCCTTGATAATGGTATCCACATAAGCGGGCACCATTTCTTCCCAACCACTATGTCCATGCTTGATCATATCGAGTACGTCACGCGAATAAACATCGAGCACTTCGTTATTGATATCAGTAATATCCACCAATCGCTTGTTGTATACCAAATAATCGAAAAGTGGTTTTAATCGAGGGTGAATAGGACAGTTTTTAGTAGTCAGCAATTCACCTGTTTCGCCGTCTTTCCAGGGATACAAATAAATTTTCATATCGCGGCTGAAGAGGATACCAAAAGCTTCCAAGATACCGCCATTCAAATCTCGGTAGTATTTTTCGTTGAATAGTTCTAAGAGCATGTTCGTACCCATAATGATACCCATGCGTTTAGTGGTGTATTTCGAAAAATACTCAACGAGTTTATAATATTTAGAATAGTTAGAAACCAATACTGTTTGTCCCAAAGAACATAGAATATCCGCTCTATCCAAGAAGTCTTGTTCATCGATATCACCTTCTGCACGCAGGTTATTGAGGGTGATTTCGAATAAAACTTGAATATTTTCACCATCTACACGGTACTCTTTTTCAAAGAGCTTCATACCGTTCATGATCATATCAATATTCACCTTGGTTACTGGTCTGAAACTGCCTCGGAGAGCGAGGATGTTCTTTTTATAGAGCACATCGGCGGCTTGCAGATTTCGGCCATCTGGGGAGAAAATAACCGCGTCGGTCATTCCATTTTTCACCAGTTGAAGAGACATCAAACGATTATCTACCTTATCAAAATCAGGACCTGTCATTTGGATCATGTCTATTTCGACTTGATCGCGCATGAGATTGTCATATAAAGAGAGCAAAAGCTCTTTTGGTTTATTGAAGAAAAAGAAACAACCGTAAAGCAAGTTTACACCGAGTGCACCCACAGTGGCCTGTTGGAGCAGCGCTTCTGACTCGTGCAGACGGGCGTGCAGAATGATTATGTTGGGTTCTTTATCCGGATCTGTTTGAAACTTTACACCCATCCAACCGTGACCTTGCACTGTTTTTTGGAAGTTGATCGTTGCGAAGGTGTCAGCAAAAGCGAAAAACTTTTTGGAAGGATGATCTTTTCTTTTGAGGCGTTCTTCGATCAAGCGGTATTCATGATTGATCATGTTTACCAAACGAGGCTTGCACACATATCGACCTTTGGCTTCTTTACCGTAGATGGCATCGCTGAAATCTTTATCGTATGCGCTCATTGCTTTCGCAATGGTACCGCTGGCTCCACCTGCACGAAAAAAATGTCGCACTACTTCTTGACCTGCGCCTATCTCGGCAAATGTTCCGTAGATATCAGGGTTAAGATTAACACGGAGTGCTTTTTGGCTGGCCGATAATACTACTCTTTCAAGTTCCACGATGTTCTGATCCTTTAATAACTGTCAAAGTTAAGAGAATACTTTGCACAGCCTGCAAAAAGACGTAGATTGTTCTTTACATAAAAAAGGTGAAAAACTATTTCGAAGTCATGGCCTTGTGCAAATGTTCCATTGCCACAAGCGTAGCAGGACAGCGATGCAAGTTAGCATCATAAACCTCTAACTGATCGAAAAAGTCGCGGCGATAGAGGTGCGGGAAGGTAGCACAATCGTGTGGACGCAATTCATAGATGGTGCACAACCCGTTCTTGAGATCAAAAAACTGACAAGGTGTGGTGCGGTTGCAGATATCCCCTGTTTCTTCGTCGATATAAAGCCATTTATCAAAAAACTCTTTATAAGTCATCCCAAAATGAGCAGCGACTTTTTTCACTTCCGATTTTTTCCAGGTAGGAGTCATCGTTTTGCAGCAGTTGCCGCATTTTTGACAATTGACTTCAGCCCATGCTTTTTTCTCTGCCTCTTTCATGGCAGGGCGAGCTTCTGCAGGGCGTTTTTTCTCTAGCTTTTTAAGAAACGCGGATAATACCTTTTTCTTCCGGTAAGCGCGTTGGCGATACTTTTTAACGTCTACGTTTTGATCCATGAAGTATTCTAGATAAGGCTAAAAAAAAGAGGGACAAGCCCCTTATATCGCACCGCTACAACCGCCTGCCTTTGCTGCCTTCCGGCCCTGGAGGATTGGGCAGGAGCTGGTCGTATAAGACTTGTCCCGGGCGCAAAAGTAGACACATCAAGGTGTTTCAAAAGAAAAAACACTACTTTTTTTTTCAGCCGCGCTTCTCTCTGCTGAAATTCAGTGAGGTATAGAGCCTTTTGAACAGTGTTACTCTCATAGTCTTTTTCACATTCATCACCAAAGCATGCCGTCTATCCTATTTTTGTAAAGAAGAAAGGGAGTTGAATGATATTTGGAGAAACTAAACAAGCTACCATGTCTATCGAAATCTTAGAAACAAAAAAAATTAATCTCTTCAAGGAGAGCATTATTTATGGTGTAATCATCGCCGTTGGCCTTATTGGCTCAAGCCTAGTGAGCAATGCCATTAGCGACACCCCCAACTCTACCCTTGCAAGTCTTTTAATGTGGTGCATTTTAGGTGGTGGTCTCGCTTATGCTATTATTCAAATACGAAATAATAAAAACGATGGGTTACTGAGTTTTGGTCAAGGATTTAAAATTTCCCTTTTTGCAGGAATCATAGCAGGTCTTATCAACGCGGTGTACACTTACATCTACATGAAGTTCATCTCTCCTGAGATGATTGACAAGCTCAAAGAAGTGGCGATTAATGATATGGTCAGCAGTGGAAATACCGAAGATGAGATCAAAATAGGACTACAAATGATGGATGTTTTCATGCAGCCAGGAGTAATGGCTTTAATGATTGTTTTCATGATTCCTATTTATTGTATGATTATCGGACTTATACTTGCTGCGATTTTTAAGAAAGAAAAATGAACCTTTCCCTCGTCATCCCCTTATATAACGAAGCTGAGTCTTTACCCGAATTACACGATTGGATTGTTCGGGTAATGAACGAACATCGCTTCACTTATGAGATCCTATTTATAGATGACGGTTCGAAGGATAATTCGTGGTCAGTCATCGAACATTTAAGCGGAAAAAACCCGCATGTTCGTGGCATTCGTTTTATGCGCAACTATGGAAAAAGCGCAGCTCTGCATTTAGGCTTTGAGGCTTGTAAGGGCGAGGTGGTGATTACCATGGATGCCGACTTGCAAGACTCTCCTGATGAAATACCGGAACTTTATCGCATGATCACTGTGGGTGGTTATGACTTAGTGAGTGGTTGGAAAAAAAAGCGCCACGACCCTATTACGAAAACCATCCCTACGAAGCTGTATAATCGCGCTACTCGAGCGATGAGTGGTATTCACCTGCACGACTTTAATTGCGGATTAAAGGCTTATAAATCGGAGGTAGTAAAATGCCTCGAGATCTACGGGGAGATGCACCGTTATATTCCCGTGATGGCCCATAAAGAAGGCTTTCGAAAAATTGGAGAAAAGGTGGTGGAGCATCGCGCTCGAAAATATGGAAGTTCGAAGTTTGGTATGGAGCGCTTTATCAATGGCTTCCTCGACCTGATGACTATTACCTTCACTTCTAAGTTTGGTAAAAAACCGATGCACTTTTTTGGCACCATCGGTCTGTTGATGTTCGTGATCGGATTCGCTGCTTTTGCATGGATTGGTGGAGTTAAGATCATCGCTTTAATGAATGGTGAAACCGCCAAAAACATTGCCGAGCAGTCGGTATTCTACATTGCGCTAACCACCATGATCATTGGAACACAACTTTTCCTTGCTGGTTTTTTAGGCGAGCTGATTACGCGCAACTCTGCACGTAGAAACGAATATTCGGTTAAAGAAAGATTGAACTAATCTTATTGGATTACTCCACTTCCAATTAATTCTTCACCATCGTACCAGGCGGCGAATTGCCCCGCTGCAACGCCTCGTTGAGCTTCGTCGAATACGAGATAATGCCCCGATTCGAAAGCAAACAATTGCGCTTTGGTAAGTGCTTGTCGATAGCGTATGCGCACGTCAAAAACTTTTGATTCACCCATTTTCAGTGCGAGATCAGTGCGCACCCAATGCACTTCATGTGGCGCGATACGAATAACATTTCTGTATAACGCAGGATGGTGTTCGCCTTGTCCTGTGTACACTACATTCAAGTGAACGTCTGTACCTACAATGAACAATGGTTCAGCTTTTCCGCCTACACCTAGTCCTCTACGCTGACCTATGGTATAAAAATGAGCTCCTGTATGATCCCCAACTACTTTTCCCAAACTGGGTGACATGACATAGGGCTTTGACCATTCCAACAGATTTTCCTCCGTTCGGGGCATGCTTGTATCCGGTAGCGGGAACAATTCAGTGCTTGCAGGTAATTCAATCACCTTTCCCTTTTTAGGTTCCAACTGTTGTTGTAAGAAAGTGGGCAGTTTGACCTTACCTATAAAACACAAACCTTGCGAATCTTTTTTAGCCGCATTAGGTAGGCCTATTTCATCCGCAATGGCGCGTACTTGAGGTTTTGTTAAATGACCAATCGGAAATAATGCTTTAGCCAGCTGAGCTTGACTCAATTGACATAAGAAATAACTTTGATCCTTATTGGTATCAGCACCAGCAATCAATCGAAAAACAGGATTGCCTTGGGCATCCGAGGTTTCTTGGCGCTGACAATAATGCCCCGTAGCGACGTAATCTGCCTTGAGATTTAGAGCTGCGGTGAGGAAAATATCAAATTTGATTTCGCGGTTGCATAACACATCGGGATTGGGAGTTCGGCCCGATTCATATTCGGAGAACATATAATCCACTATCCGCTTCTTATATTCAGCGCTCAAATCGAGCACTTGAAAAGGAATACCTAAGTGTTCTGCGGCGAGAATGGCATCGTTGCTATCGTCTATCCAAGGACATTCGTTATTGATCGTTACGGATTCATCATGCCAATTGCGCATGAAAATGCCAACTACTTCGTATCCTTGCTGCAGCAAGAGGTGAGCGGCCACACTTGAATCGACCCCGCCTGACAATCCGATAACAACTCTTTTGCTCATTTCGATGCAAAAGTAATACTTCGGGGGGCAGGAAATACCTTTAGGCGGGTGGGAACGACAAATGGACGAAAAAATTACATGGTTATATTTGTAATTGGCAACCTTTGAAACAAATAACGTCATAACAACGAACGAGTGTCTGAAGTAAAGCAATTACAAGAGCTTATTGATGGCTGTCTCCGAGGAGACAGACGTTGCCAACAGCTTGTGTATAAGCAGCTTTACGGTAAAATGAAGGCTGTATGCCTCCGTTATACCAAGGACGCCGATCACGCCATGGATGTACTTCAGGAAGGCTTTATTAAAGTCTTTCAAAACATGGACAAGTACACCGGACAAGGTTCTTTTGAAGGCTGGGTCCGCCGAATCATGGTGAATTTGTCGATAGACAATTTTCGAAAGCAACGTCATGATTTGGTGTTGTTGGGTGATCGAGAAAACGCGGAAGACTGGGAAGATGAGCCAGAAGATGAAAAGGATAACGAAGTAGATTACGACTTCAAACCGAATCAAATCATCGAAGCGATGCAACAATTATCGCCAGCTTATCGTACCGTATTTAACCTGTATGTGTTTGAAAACTACTCACATCAGGACATAGCAGATGCTTTGGGTATTAGTGTAGGAACTTCTAAAAGTAACTACGCCAAAGCTCGGAAAAACATGAGAAAAATATTACTCAAGAACCAGGGTAAGACTATATGAAAAATAGATTTGAAGAAAGCATAAAGGAGAGTTTGGAAAGCTACGAGCTTCCTTACGAACCGAGCGGGTGGAAAGACATGGAACGTCGCCTGAATAAATCTGTATCCTCAGATTATTCTTGGCTGGTGGCACTTGGTGCTGCTTGTTTGTTTGCCGCTACGGGCACTTGGGTTATTTACAATACTCAATTCCGCAAATCTTCCGCTTTGGCTGGCTACAACCAACCACGAGCTGTTTTCCAATCTTCTAATCAAGTTTCGGCTGCTAATAATACTGTTTACTCCTCTGAAATCACTACCGAATCGGTTCCTTCGGCTGATATGACCTCCGCTCAATCGACTGGTCAATCGACAGCAGTAAACACCGGCGCTAATAAATCGAAATCGAGCGCTGTTCTTTCAGAAACGAAATCTTCGAAAAACACTCCTTCTACGGGATTAGAAGCGGCTGTTAACCCTACCAGTCAATCTTCACAAGCTTCTAACGCCTCTGACAATACTGGAGCTAGTGGCAATAAAGGAACTGGACGCTCCATCTTAACTGTTGAGGCGAATATTACAGAAACATGTGCAGGAAATGAAGTTGACTTCGCCCTGAACAATGGACCAAAAGACGGTAGTTATCTATGGAACTTCGGTGATGGTAATTTCTCCAACAAACCGAACCCACGTCACAAATACGATAAGCCAGGTACTTACGATGTATCTCTTTCAGTAACTAACAAGAAAGATGGACAAATTGCAACTTCTGTAATGGAAGATTTTGTGACCATCTATCCCGCACCAAGTGCTGACTTTGAATGGGAATTTGTAAATGCCGCATTTGATGAGCCTACGGTAAAAATCATCAATACATCTGAAGACGCTAGTTCATTCAAATGGACCTTCGAAGATGGTACCACTTCAAAAGTTTTGAGTCCAACACGTGCGTACAGCGATAAAGGCAAGCAAATTATTGCGCTTGAAGTGAGCAACGAATATGGCTGCAAGGACAATAAGGTGAAGTACATCAACATCAACAATGATTACAATTTGATGGCTCCTGACCGTATTCAAATTGGGAAAGATGTATTTATGCCAGAGGCTTTAAAGCAAGGCAAGTTCAACTTCCGCCTCACTGTTTACAACGGCGAAAAATCGATCTACGAAACAAACCAGAAGAACAAAGGCTGGGATGGTAAATTACCCGATGGTTCTAATGCCATTGCAGGTAAAGCTTACCCATGGATCGTGATCATCTACAACGAAAAGACCAATGAAGAAAAATACTTCAGCGGCACTGTGACTGTCAATCCTTAACCAAAATCAGTATACTTAACAAGTCGGGCCAATGGAAACATTGGCCCTTTTTGTTTCATTGTTGATAAGTGCTGGAATTAGATGGAGGCAAGCATCTCTGTGAACTATTTTTGCGTCTAACAAGCGTAAATAGCTATTCTTCGCGCATGCACAAATACTTACTGCAACTTTTGTTTCTTGTCCTTGCCTACCAGGGATATGGACAAGCTATTGCAACAAGTAATTCATGTTCTTGTGACGGTGGTTATAACTATGTTTCTTCGCTCGCTCCTCCCCTTACCTATAATCTATATAACCCAGCCAATACACTGGTGAGTTCTGGGAACTCGAATAGCTCGGCTATTTCTTTTACGAATCTTTGTTCTAGCGTATATCGATTAGAGGTCAGCAATGGTCAACAGACTTTAATTGTGGCCATAAATGTTCCTTCATCTGCCATCAATCCGGGTGCTGCCGTAACCACGAGCATTTGTAGTTCTAGTCCCGCGGTAACCCTGAGTAATCTCATTACTGGCGAGCCTGCAGGCGGAAGTTGGACCAATCCGAATGGTGTTCCACACAACGGCAACTTCTTACCTGGATCTCAACCAGGAGGACTATATACCTACACCTTTGCAGATGGCGCGTGTACGAGCTCTACCGGTGTTTACATTCAGATTATTCAAAATGCGGACCCTGGTTTGTCAGCTACTGCACTAATCTGCGAAAACTACGTACCCATTAATCTATTTGATTATTTGAATGGAAGTCCAGATCCCGGCGGGGACTGGATTGGCCCCACTGGTGCGATGAATGGCATTTATGATCCCGCCACCATGAGTGATAACGATTTCGTTTATCGAATCGACACCGTGCCTGGCTGCACACCCGTTTTTGCCACAGTAACTGTTATTGAAAATCAGCTATCCGATCCTGGGCTTGATAATAGTATACTTGTTTGTCCCGGAGCTACTGCCTTTAATATGTTCAATTATATCAGTGGCGCGCCCGAAACAGGCGGTTCGTGGTTTAACCAAATGAATCTGCCCACTGATGGATTTTTTGATTCCGCTACGGAGACAGCTGGCACTTATAGATATGTTGTTTTTGGTGACACTCCTTGTCCCAACGCTAGCAGTTATTTGACTATCAATTTCACGAATACTAACCCATCGGGTGCTAATGGCAGTGTTACACTTTGTGCAAATAGTTCTCCTGTTAATATGATAAACTACCTCACTGGTAGTCCCGTTAATGGCGGTGTTTGGCGCAATGCGGCAAACCAAATCGTTGACGGCGTTTATAACCCTACGAATGAACCCGCAGGCAATTATTCCTACTACTATCCGAACGTGGGGTGTTCTCCGGCTTCTTCAGTGCTTACAATCTCCATAGAATCCCCACCAAATGCGGGTCCCGATCAAACCTTTCATTTTTGTCAAGGTACACCGTCCATCAATTTGACTTCGCTTTTACCACCAAGTATTAATACGAACGGTATTTGGTTGCAAAGTGGAGCTCCAGTTTCAAACCCCATTATACCCGGTGGACCCGCGAGTACAAACTATTCTTACTGGATTCAAGGAACTGTTTGCCCTACCGATGCCAGCGTTCACACCATTATCATCGACCCCTTGCCTCCTGCACCGGGCGATGAGACATTAACACTTTGTTCCACGGATTCGCCTTTCGATTTGCTGACCTTGTATCCAGGCAGTTCTAATCTTTATTTTGAAAATGCTTTTGGCACAGCTTTCTCCTCAGCCTTCAACCCATCGGTTCAAACGACGCAGGAGATCAGTGTTTTCCAAAGTAGCAACAACGTGTGTCCAGATGCCGAGAGTAGCATACAGATTACCGTTGACTCACCCATATTCCCCGATAGCATCGCGACTTTTGAATTTTGTGAAACTGTTGGGAGTATTGATTTAACCCAATTAGTAACTGGGATAGATTACAGCATTGGTCAATGGAATAATGGGGGAAGCAACACAACCAATACCACACTCGCACTCAATGGCAATCAAACCTATGATTACATCTACACCGTAGATTTAAGTACCGTTTGTCCACCAAGCATTTTGGAACTGAACATTGAAAGCTTTGATCAACCGGATGCAGGTGGAGATTCGAATGCTGTTTTTTGCCATACCGATCCATCCGTAGCCCTTGCTGCCTTATTACCCATTGCAGCATCCGGAGATGGTGATTGGTATTACAACTCAAGCGCAGTGGTTAGTTCTTCATTGAATCCCAACGTAGATCCAGAAGGCATTTATTCATACATCCTTCCGGCCAATGGGCCATGTCCTGCGAGTTCGGCTGATTTAGCTATTGATATCGATTATGGCTTCGTCCTCGAAGCGGGAAATTTGCTCGAAGCTTGCACCGGAAGTGGTCAAGGGAACTTGGGAATTTTGCCATCGACAGGAATTGCTTACACCTGGACACCCTCCACATTACTTTCTGCCTCGAGCATCAGTAATCCAACGGTGAGTTTTATCAATAATGGTAATAGCCCGCTGACTATTGACTATACGTTAGAAGGGTCCAATGGCGTCTGTACACAAACAGATGAAGTTTCCGTCACTATCAATCCGTTGCCGATCATCAATGCGCCCGATGAGGTTTCCATTTGTTTAGGTGAAATCGTAGAACTTTCGGCCTCAGGAGGCACCGCCTACAATTGGAGTCCAGCTTCCTTGTTTTTTGATCCCACGGCGGCCTCGCAATCCTTTGCGCCTACTGCTGATGAAATAATCACCGTTGAGGCGAGTAATCAATTTGGATGTACCGCAAGTACGACGGTGGATTTGACTGTTTATACATTGCCGCAAATTGTGTTTGTGGCGCCCGATACAGCATCCTGTCCGCCCTACTCATTCGAGCTTTTCATTGATCCAACCTCCTCTAATTATTCTACTATTGATTGGTTTTTAAATGGGCCAATTGATCTTAACGGAGCAGGCGATCTTTGGCAGGGCGTGCTTACTGAACCCGGATTTTATCACGTCACTTACACCGCTGTGAGTGAGGACGGTTGTAGTATAAGCAATACTCAGCCTTCTGTTTATGAGATCTATTCTGAACCCACAGCCCTTTTCGATTACTCACCCGTGGCGCCAAGCACCATTTTCAACTCAGTCGAGTTTACCAACTGGAGTATTGATGCTGAAGAAAACCAATGGTGGGTGGAAGGAGAAGGCCCTTTCAACGCTACCGATCTCAGCTGGACATTTGATGAAAACGAACCCGGTGAATTTGAAATCTGTCTCATCGTTCAGAATACTCAAGGATGTTTAGACTCTACTTGTCAAGTAGTTAACATTGCGAACGACCGACGTCTTTTCGTGCCTAACGCTTTTACGCCTGACAATGACGACCTCAACGAAGTCTTTAAACCCATCTTACTTGGCTACGACACTTCGAATTATGAGTTTTCCATCATTGACCGATGGGGTATAACCATCTTTTCAACCAATAATATTGACGAAGGGTGGACAGGTAACGTTCAGAATGGAATTTACTATACTCAAAACGATGTTTTTGAATGGCGAATTAGCGTAAAAGACCGCGACACACCTGAATATTACGTCTTTAAAGGTCATGTTACCGTTCTGCGGTAAAAAAGGGATTCCTTGTGCAACTATATTTTGATTAGGAGAGTCAATAATACTGTTGTTCCTTTGTACATTCAATCAGTAATTTTAGCCTTGTGATGAACCACACATTCAAAATAGTTTTTTCACTTTTTTCTTTACTAGCATTTGTAGCTAACACATATGCTCAACCTGGCTGTGGGTCGCCCAATACATTCTGCATGAGCAATGCCTCTATCAACGCTTGTGGAGGTACCATTTACGATGCAGGGGGAACAGGTAATTATCCTGAAACAGGATATACCATGACCATTTGCCCTGATACCCCGGGCGACGTTGTCCAGATTTCCTTTTCTGTTTTCCAACTTCAAACTAGCCCCAACCCGAATAACAGCGACTATTTAACCATTTATGATGGACCAAACGCGAGTTCTCCTAGCTTAGGTAACTATACAGGAAATGATTTAGAAGGGCTTTTAGCTACGGCCACCATATTCAACGCTTCAGGTTGTTTAACCCTTGTGTTTGACCCCAATGGTTCTGCGAACACTACCAATCCTGGTTTTGTTGCTACTATCGACTGTACTACTCCATGTGACCCTCCGGTTTCTGGTTCACAAATACTTGCTCCAGCCGAAGATGCCTTGAACATCGTTAATATTTGCCCTGGTGATGAAGTGACCTTCGGTGACGATGGTTCTGAAGCACAGCCTGGGTTCAACTTGGTAAACTACCGTTGGAACTTTGGTGACGGCGAAATTGGCGTTACTACTGCTCCAAGTATTAATCACACCTACAATGAGCCAGGTGCTTATGTTGTGACGCTTGTGGTTGAAGATGATAATGGCTGTCAGAGTTCGAACTTCTCGGCTTTGCAAGTTTTTGTGAGTACGATACCCGTTTTCAATGATTTGCAATCACAAGAAACAACCATCTGTGCGGGTGAAACATTGCCTGTGGATGCTGGTAACTTTGAATTGACTACGTGGACCTCTTTGCCTCCTACTGTTTATGCAGAACCAGCTTACTTGGCCGATGATGCCGGAGCTACTTATACCACTAGTATTTTCTACGACTTTTTTGAAGACGGAGCCGTCCTCGATGATTGCTCGAACACCGCAGGGGGTGCAAACGACCTCCTAGGCATCTTCATCAACATGGAACACTCCTACATGGGTGACTTGATTATTCAAATCACTTGTCCAGATGGGACATCAGTGTTCTTAACAGACAATGTTGGAACAAACACATTCCTCGGTCAAGCTAATGATGGTGATGAGTTTGCAGCCACAGGCCCCATTCCTGGAGTTGGTATGGATTATACTTGGTCATCAACAGCCACCAACGGAACGTGGGGTGATAACTCAGGCACCTTCCAAACGAGCTACACCGGAACAGACGGAAATGCCTACAACAACGTAACCTATCTTCCACCAGGAACCTATGAAGCACAAGGCAATCTTTGCGATCTTGTTGGCTGCCCACTCAATGGTACCTGGACTATCAGTGTAACAGATGACCAAGGAGCAGATGATGGAAACATTTTCTATTGGGGCTTGGACTTCGATCCATACCTTTTCCCTGATGTAACTACATTCACTCCAACAGTTGGAGCTGGGGCGGATAGTTCTTATTGGACAGGTCCAAATATTGTTGGTCTAACACCAGATGGAGACAGCTTTATCATTGACACCGCTACGCCTGGTTCATATGACTACACCTACACCGTAATCAACAACTTCGGTTGCCAATTTGATACCACTATCACGATTACGATCAATAGTATTCCTGAATTTACAGCAGGTCCAGACTTGGATTACGGCTGTGTTCCATTGCAATTCGAAGGTGGTTATGTAGATTCTCCAACTCCTGTGTGTACTGTTTCAACAGGTCAATACACCTATTGCTACAATGATAATGAAAACTATGAAGTCACCTATTGTCCCGATAACCCTGGTGATGGATTTTCATTTGTGGAAATCGAATTTATTCAAGGTCAAACTGAAAATTTCTTTGATGAATTTTTCATCTATGATGGCCAAAATACTTCCGCACCTCCGTTGGCAGGATTCACTTGGCCTATGTACGGTGATCTAACTGGGCAAATATTTACCGCGACCAATACCAGCGGCTGTTTGACCATGCAAGTAACTCCTGATGGCTCTTTTTCATGCGGATCGGGTGGACTTACCGAATGGATTTATAACGTTGGTTGTGGTGACCCTAACGATTTCGTTTGGGAATGGACACCTGCTGCCAACCTTGACAATCCTTCTTCTCCTACGCCAACACTTTCAGACTTAGAAGGAACAACCACCTTTACACTTACAGCTTATCCAGCAGGTCACCCTTTGTGTGCGGTAACGGATGAAATGATTGTCTCTTCCATTCAGGTGATTGATATTGATCTCGAAAACTTGTATCAAACGTGCGAAGGAACAACCGTTCATCTTTCGGCTCCAACGGTAGTTACTGGTATTGCACCTTACACGATCTCTTGGACTGAAACCAATGGCGGCCCGATTGCGGGTACGTCGCCCAATGTTACTGTTGACACGCCAACAGAATATTGCGTAACAGTAACAGACAACTGTGGTTCTCAAGTTACCGAGTGTGTATTAGTAGATATCTTCCCTGCTATACCTGCCACCTTCAGCCTTGACACTCTACTCGGTTGTGAGCCTTTGGCTACTCAATTCCAAAGCGACTACACAGCGTTCCAAGATATCGCTGACATGGTATGGCAATTTGGTGACGGCGACTCTTCAACCACTATCGGTTCAGCAGGACATATGTACACGGCCGATGGAGCTTACTACCCTTCGTTATTTATCCGCGACATTAATGGTTGCGAGTACATCTATGAAATGGAGACCCCTGTTTTGGTTTGGAATCGACCATTGTCTTCATTCACAGTAGATCCAGAGCATGCCATACTGCCCAATAGCACCATTTCGTTCTTTAACCAAAGTCCAAATGGAACTGCTTACGAATGGATTTTTGACACAGTAGGAACATCTAACGCAGAAGATACTGTATTCACTTTCCCTCCGGGAGTAGCTGGTGAATACATGGTCTATAATATTGCTTCAAACGAATTTGGATGTACGGATACTTCTTTCAAAAAAGTATTTGTAGATGAAGCCATCGATATTTATATCCCCAACTGTTTCACTCCAGATGGTGATGGCGTAAATGATGTGTGGAGAGTAGAAGGCGCTGGTTTCCGCGATGTTGGATTCGATCTTCAGATCTACAACAAATGGGGTGATCTTATTTTCACTTCTAACGACCCATACAAAGCGTGGACAGGTGGTACTGACTCTGAATCTTACTTTGTACCCGATGGTGTTTATCTCTACCGTTTGAAGATTAGAGATATCCAAAACAACGTCAACCATGTGTACGAAGGGCACATTGTTTTGATCAGGGGATAAACAGAAATTACATTTGAAAATGGATGCTTGAATAAAGTTACATTTTCGGACTTGAATGAAAATATAAAGGGCCGATTCTAAGAATCGGCCCTTTGCTTTTGTTGATGATCCGCTAATCAAGCATTACTTCCCTTTCAGCATTTCGTCTATTGTACTCACTGTTACTGCATGGTAAGTCGGTCTTGCTTTAGCATATATCTTTTTAGCTAAATCAACCTGTCCTGTTTTGATCATTGCTTCGAAAAGTGGTGCTACAAATTTTCGTCGTCCCACATGAGTGAGGAACTCTTCCAATCTTCCGTACGCTGGTGTGTAGCTATGAAGAATGCTTTGTTCTAACCAAGCAAATAACACCTCATTATTTCCTATCTCGGTTACCTTATACGCTTTATCAAAACTAGTCATGATGCCACGGTTCACTGAGGGCGAAAAATTAGAGATGAAACGGTAATGCTCTTGATATGACCATTCATTCCACGGAACAATATCTTCCGCTGGTTTGCCTGTTTCCCAAATGCTTCTGATTCTATCTACTTCATCTAACTTTTTAGAATTCACCGCAGGAATATTCGATGGTAAACCAGGTCCATAAACCCATGCTTGAATATCGATTTTCGTTTCTAGTTCAGGCGTAATCAAGTTGGCTCTGAGGTAGGTCAAAAAGCTCTCGGTGTCCATCACTTGGAAGGCATGCGAGGTGAAATAGTTTTTTAAGAAGCCATCAAATTTTTCGCGACCAACGGTTTGTTCAATGAGGCGCAAAAAGAAATAACCTTTGTTATAGGCGATATCATTCATACCATCATCCGGATTCCGATTTTCCAGCGCCAATTTCAAATGAGTGTCGCGTGGATCAAGTTCTGCCACCGTAGCATCTAAATCTTGACGCGCTAGTTGAGCTAACATTTCAGCGCGTTCGGCCCCATAAACGGCCTCCATTATTCGCTGCTCGAAATAAACAGTAAATCCTTCATTCAACCAGAAATCATCCCAAGTCGAATTGGTAACCAAGTTGCCACTCCAGCTATGCGCTAGCTCATGAGCCACCAAAGAAACCAACGATTTATCTCCCGCTAAAATAGTGGGCGTAGCGAAGGTCAACTTCGGATTTTCCATTCCCCCAAAAGGAAATGCCGGTGGTAAAATCAATAAGTCATAACGTCCCCAAACGTAAGGGCCATAAAGCTTTTCCGCAGCATCGACCATGGCTTGCATATCCGAAAACTCTTCTGCTGCTTGATCAATCAAAGAAGGAATGGCATAAACCCCCGTCCTCTCGCCCACTGAGCGAAATTCTACATCACCCACCGCTAATGCCATCAGATAAGACGGAATGGGCTGATCCATTTTAAAACGGTAGGTACCATCTGCTGACTTCTGTTGAGGATTTTCGGCACTCATCAAAGCCATCAAATTGGAAGGTACTTGTACCTGTGCGTTATAGGTAATTCGCACGCCGGGGCTGTCTTGACAAGGCACCCAAGTGCGCGCCAAAATTGCCTGCGACTGGGTGAACAAAAAAGGTTTTTCTCCTTCTACCCAAAGAAGCGCTTCGGCATCAGGCGATGTTGCATAAGTAATCGCTACCTTTTTTGCTCCAGCATGAATAGGCACTATCAGCGCTTGCCCCAAATGTTCCTTTTCTTCTCCTAGGGAGAATTTTACCGGTGCCCCATCCACCAATACTTCAGATATGGAAAGGTGTTTTGTATCAAAGATGATTTCTGTAGTCGGTGTAATGATTTGAATATCGTAAGTAGCCGTCGCCACTATGATTTTTTTTGCAAAATCGACCCCAGCATTCCATTCGAGGTGAGTTACGCGGGCTTCGTTTGGCTTGCTCCACGTATGCGGATCGCGAGCCAGTTTACTTTGTGCAATCATCATTTTGATTCGTTCAGGGCGCTCATTGGAGGGTGCTTCGCCGCTGTTACAGCCTGCAAGACCGGTGGCCAATATCAGCGCAAATGCGAGTTGTCTTGTTTTCATTTCTTACAAATCTAAGGTTTCATCCAACCGTGCTTTTCGTAGTTCTGCAAAAACTGCTGCAGGTCGTGACGGTTGTTGGACAGATCTACTTGAATAACCTGCCATAATATTTCGTCATCAATATCGAAATATTCATGAACGATAAAATTTCGTAATGACAGCATGTGCCGCCATGGAATATGCTTGTAGGTCTTTTGAACTTTAAACGGAATATGCTTTGCCGATTCCCCTAGTATTTCGAAGTTTCTGATCACCGCATCCCGAATCAAATGATTCGTGGTGAACTCCTCATAATTGATTTCTTTGGTGTACAGTAAAATGCTATTAATTGCATTGACCATATCACGCACATAGTGATCATATCTTCTCACCACAGGGCTCATACGTAGTGAGTTTGAGACAATATTTCATCTTTGAGTGCAGGCTTCAAAGAAGCTGGAGTGCAAATATCGATGCGCATCGCCAACTTGTATTCAAGCCATTCTTTCAGTTCAAAAAATCGCCAACCTAAAGGATGCTCTAGTTCTACCAAAATGTTCAATTCACACATATCATTATGATGCCTATCGATGAAGCAATCAAAGAATCCAATTTTCTTCACCCCGTATTTTTCTTTTAATACAGGCATGAGTTTATGGAGTGTAAACTTGACGTTGTTGTAGGTAGCCATGCTATTTTCTTAATCGACCAAATACGCCCAGCGGTAATTTAACACCGCTTTTTGCTTGCAGATAAAGCTCGCCGATATTCAACTTGCTTTGTTTTTCATGCTTTAAAAAATTCTCGATAATCAGCGCTGACATACCCAAGCTGTAGGCGTTTAAGATGAGGAAGTGATGTTCCTTGTCCAATATCTGAAGGACACCAGCCATCATTTCAGCGAGCTGTTCTTCGAGTTTCCACTTTTCTCCTTTTGGACCATGCCCGTACGCTGGAGGATCGAGTATGATGCCATGATATGTATTGCCTCGTCGGGCTTCGCGTTGTACAAATTTGAGTGCGTCTTCCACCATCCAACGAATACCGTCGAGATTACTCAATTGTTGGTTTTCATTGGCCCAAGTCACCACTTGCTTAATGCTATCTACGTGAGTTACCTCGGCACCCGCAGCAGCAGCCGCTAACGACGCCCCGCCAGTATAGGCAAACAAATTGAGAACACGCGGTTTTTCCACCTTCATTTCGCGAATGCTCTCGGCGATAAAGTCCCAGTTAGCCGCCTGTTCGGGAAAAACACCAACGTGTTTAAACGAGGTAAGCCCCAAGCGAAGAGTAAATGGTTTACTTTGAGGCGAAGTGTATGAAATGCGCCATTGATCAGGCATTTTTTTAAACTTCTGCCAATCTCCGCTGTTGCTGCCTTTTTGGGCAAATCGAACGTGAGCCATTTTTTTCCATTCCGAATCGGACCATAATTTAGGCCATACCGCTTGAGGTTCTGGACGAATGGTAATAAATTCTCCAAAGCGTTCGAGCTTTTCAAAATCACCGCAATCCAGAAGTTCATAGTCCTTCCAATGAGTTGGGGTAATTAGTTCAAAGGTTGTTTTCGAGGTACTCATTATTGTCTGCGAAAATACTGCGTAGTTATTGAAAAAGCCTAAGTACTTTCGCCCTATGAACTTTTCTGTGGTTGGAACCGGAAATATAGCCTTCCATTTTTCCAAAATGCTGGAGAAAAACGGCCATCATTTAGTGTCCTTTTATGGGCGCAATGAGGAGCAGGTAGCGCATTTCAGAAAGTTGTTTCCTGCAGCCGAACTCAAAACGCCGGATCGTTTTTCGCCTTTTGATGGCCCCATCATCTTGGCTGTGCCTGATCACCAGATTGCAGCCATCGACGAACAAATCAATCCGGGCTTGCTTTGTATTCACACTTCTGGCAGCACCGCGCTTACTGTTCTGAGGAGGGTAAAAAGGGCGGTGCTATGGCCTCTTCAAACCTTTACCAAAGGCAAAGAACTTTCCTTCGATAAAATTCCCACCGTATTGGATTGCGACGATGAGGAAAGTAAGCACGTCATTAAGGAGCTCTTTTATGCTACAGGATTCGATTTATTTGAAGCGAAAGGTCCTGATCGACAAGCAGTGCACTTAGCCGCAGTGCTCGCATGTAATTTCACCAATCACCTGTATGCTGAGGCTGAGGATTTACTGAAGTCAAAAGGACTGGACCTTTCTATTCTTTTTCCGCTGATTTCCGAAACCGCCATCAAGATTCATCGCATGGCCCCTGACCAAGCTCAAACAGGTCCCGCTGTTCGACACGACAGCAATACCATTGACTTGCATGAAAAAATGCTCGAAAGCGACCCAGAGTTGCAGCTTTTGTATCGAAAGCATAGTGAGCGCATACAAAAAAGGAAAAAGAATTTATAATAAAGGCTTCGCACCAATAGAATTAAAGATTCGTTTATGAACTATAAAGAAAAGCTAGGAAAAATTACCACTTTCATCTTTGATGTGGATGGTGTATTTACAGATAACATCGTTTATTTAACTCCAGAAGGAGAGCAAATGCGCACGGCCAATGTTAAAGACGGTTACGTAGTGCAATTGGCGGTAAAAAAAGGACTGCGCATAGCCATTATCAGTGGAGGAAAAAATGAAATGGTTCGCAAACGATTTGAAGGACTCGGGGTAACGGATATTTACCTCGGCTCTTCGCACAAAGAACACATCTTTGATGACTATTTAAAAAAGTATAACCTCTCCGCTGAAGAAGTGGCTTACATGGGCGATGATATTCCTGATTATCCCGTGATGAAAAAAGTAGGTTTGGCCGTATGCCCTGCTGATGCCGCGCCGGAGATCAAACACATTTGCCACTACGTTTCGCCGAAAAATGGCGGACAAGGATGCGTTCGTGATTTACTCGAACAAGCCTTAAAGATGCACGGCAAATGGATGGATTTTGAAAGTGTTATATGGTAATAAAAAAACCTCGGCTAAGCCGAGGTTTTTGCTTTTAGAAACCGAAGGTATTCCCCACGGCTGCATCAAGTATTCACTTATAGTTTTTCTGCTGCTTTGTTAGCGATTTTCTTCAAACGACCTTGAAGATCAGCAATCATACGAGTAGTCGCATCTTGACACATAGGAAGAAGTTCATCTGTTTTCATTACCGGAATACCAGCAACCATGGCAACAGATTCTTTCGACATTGCAAATTCGTTGATTTTAAAAACTTTATCACCTTCTTTATTCCACATTTTCATGCGGCAGTAAGCTTGAACACCAGCTGTACCCATGCCACCGATAGCCATTTTAGGAGTGAATTCGAAATCGATGTTTACGAACAATACACCATCCACTTTGTCGCCGAACATTTGTACCATACGTTGCTGATTGCTTTTTTCACCGCCTTTGCCTAAAGACTCCAAAAGTGGCTTATAACCACCTACGGTCAAATAACGGCGTTCGAAAATAGACTTATCCTCATCAGCTTTTGTCTCACCCCAAGCGCTTTCATATGCTAAGTAATCAGGATTGGTGACTACTTCAGATTCTGGGATCAAATCAAAAGGAAACTGTGGTGCGAATTCATTGAAGAATTTATCGTGGAAAGTTTGCAATACCGAGGTTAAATCAAAGTTTGGATCATCAGCCAATGTTTGAACAGCAGCAATCATAGAAGCTCCACCAGCAAGATTACTCGTACCAATATACTTATCGCAATACATGGTAACTACTGCTACTTTTTTGCGTTGAGCAAAAGCTGTGGTCGAAAAGAATGATAGCATTAAGGCCGCCATCATTAAGCCTTTAAACATAGTTTTCATATCAGTTGATTGGTTTTAGTGTGCGAATATACCGCCTTAAATTGTTTTGGTTCGATATTTTGTAAAATCGTGCCCAACAGGTAATAATCATGCCATGAATCAAAGTACAAATGTTAAAAAGGAGGTGCGTCAACTTCGCGGCTGGCTGCTTAACTTGCACCAAATATTTTTGACTTTTTCATGAAATCTCTATTCATTGCTTTTGGGCTCTTTTGCGCCTCCTTGACCATGAGTGCTCAAGGTTACTGGCAACAAAAGGTGGACTATAAAATGGCCGTTGATTTTGATCACACCAACCACCAATACACAGGCAAACAAACCCTCACCTATTTCAATCAATCGCCTGAGGAAATCAACCAAGTGTTTTATCATTTATACTTCAATGCCTTTCAACCAGGCAGTGCTATGGATGAACGCTCGCGCAATATTGAAGATCCTGATCCACGCGTGGGTAGCCGTATTTCGAAACTTACTCCTGCTGAGCAAGGTTTTCTTCACGTAAAAAGCTTGAAGATGGATGGCAAGACGGTTTCTTTCGTAGAGAATGAAACTATACTCGAAGTAATGCTACCAAAGTCCATTCCTGCTGGTGGTAAAGCGGTTTTCGAAATGGAATTTGTAGGGCAAGTACCTCTTCAAATTCGCCGCAGCGGCCGCAACAATAGCGAAGGTATTGACTACAGCATGAGTCAATGGTATCCAAAAATGTGCGAATACGATGAAGACGGTTGGCATCCCAACCCATACATCGGCCGCGAATTTTATGGGGTGTGGGGAGACTTTGATGTGCAGATCACCATGGATAAAAGTTACATGATTGGCGCTACTGGAGAATTACTCAATCCCGCCGAAATTGGAAAAGGATTTACCAAGGATGAAAGCAAAATCAAATTAATCCAAGGTTCGAAACTGACTTGGAAATGGAAAGCAGTGAATGTGCACGATTTTGTCTGGGCCGCCGATCCCGATTTTGTGCATGACCAAATACAAGTGCCCGATGGACCCATGATCCACTTCTTTTATCAAGCAGATCCTGCCTATGTGGAGAATTGGAAAAAACTACCCGAGTTTACGTCCAAAGCGTTCCAACATTTATCGAAACACTTTGGTAAATATCCTTACCCCGTTTACAGCGTTATACAAGGGGGTGATGGTGGTATGGAATATCCCATGGCCACGTTGATCACCGGTAACCGCAAGCTTCCTAGCTTGGTTGGTGTTACCGTTCATGAAGCCGCTCACTCTTGGTATCAAGGTGTACTCGCTACCAACGAAAGTTTGTACCCTTGGATGGACGAAGGTTTTACCAGTTATGCTTCTGCTGAAGTAATGGACCAACTTTTTGCTTCACCTGCTGCTAATCCGCATGATAATGCATATGCCGATTATAGCTCACTGGCGACTGACGGAAAAGAAGAAGTACTGAGCACTCATGCTGATCATTACAACACCAATCATGCATACGGTTCGGCTTCTTACTCAAAAGGTGAAGTTTATCTCGCTCAACTCGGATATATTGTGGGAGAAGAAATGCTCGATCAAATTATCTTGCGTTATTTCGAAACATGGAAATTCAAACACCCTGATGCCAACGATTTTATTCGCGTTGCCGAAAAAGAATCAGGAATGGTACTAGACTGGTATAATGAATACTTCGTTAATACGACAAAAACCATTGACTACGCCATTAGCGGACTCATGAGCACCGATCAGAAAACCGAAGTCGTGATTGAACGCAAAGGCCTCATTCCGATGCCGCTTGAAGTGGAAGTAGTGTATACTGATCAAACGAAAGAACTCTTTTACTTACCGCTCGACATTATGCGCGGGGAGAAAAAAATGAAGGGCTATAATGGAAAATGGACCATTATAAGTGATGTGAATTGGGTTAAAGAAAATATCGTGGTAACCATCAACAAACCATCAAAGGCCATTGAATCCATCACCATTGATCCAACAGACACTATGGCTGATATTGACCGCTCCAACAACAGCGTTCAATTGGAACAAGGTATCCAACTATTGATGATAAACCGCTAAAATCATGCTGCAAGGACTACTGCAATTTCACTCCAAACCAGTGATTGATTTTTTGATAAAATTGATCATCAGTTTAATCTTATTGGTAACCATAGCTCCGCTCACTGTAGGTGTTAAGGAAAATATGCCCATCACCCTTCAAACACTCGTTATTATACAAGTAGCAGTGCTTTGGGGCTGGCAAATTGGTGGGCTTTCCACTTTGCTGTATGTAGTGATCGGTTTATTAGGTGCGCCTGTTTTTTCCAATCACACCGGAGGCTTCGGTCACCTCAACGGCATCTTTGGTGGTTTCTTTTTTGGATTTGTAGTAGCGGCTGTTTTAGCGGGTTTTGCTGCTGAACAAAAGTTCGCTAAAAATCCAATTGGAAACTTTTCTATCTGGATAGGAGCGCATGCAATTGTGCTTCTTTTTGGTGCCATCTGGCTGCGAAAATTCAATCCTGACAATTGGCAGGGCATGATTAAAATAGCCATGCCTGGGGCGCTCATCAAATCAGCATTTGGGCTGCTACTCACTCAGATTATTTTTCGACTTGCAGCCGGAAGAACGAACTATTACAACAAGACAAAAAAAGCATAATCATGTCATTGATTACCTATCAACAAGAAGGCGGAGTGGTTTATTTGCATTTAAACCGTCCCGACAAATTCAATAGTTTCAATCGCCCAATGGCATTGGAAATGCAAGAGCAACTGGACAAATGCGGTGCTGATGCTTCCGTGCGTGCAGTGGTGATCACAGGCACAGGAAAAGCTTTTTGTGCAGGCCAAGATTTGCAAGAAGCCATTGATCCTAACGGACCAGGACTTCAGCGCATTCTTAGCGAAGGTTACAACCCCATTATAGAACGAATTCGCACCCTTGCGAAACCAGTTATCGCTGCTGTAAATGGCGTAGCTGCAGGTGCCGGAGCAAACATCGCTTTGGCTTGTGATATTGTTATAGCAACGGAATCCGCTTCATTCATTCAAGCCTTTTCTAAAATTGGTTTGATACCAGACAGCGGTGGAACGTATATGCTTCCTCGTTTGATCGGATTTCAAAAAGCAAGTGCATTGATGATGCTCGGTGATAAAGTGAGTGCACAAGAAGCTGAGCGCATCGGTATGATCTATCGTTATTATCCCGATGCGGAGTTCGGCGAAAAAGTAAAAGCGCTTGCCGACCAAGTTTCACAAATGCCAACCAAAGGACTCGCCTTAACCAAAAAAGCCCTGAATGCGGGACTCGTGAATACACTCGACCAACAACTAGCCGAAGAAGAAGTACTGCAAATACAAGCTGGAAATAGTTACGATTACAAAGAAGGAGTTCAAGCCTTTTTAGAAAAACGTGCACCACAGTTTTTGGGAAAATAATACCGCACGGCATGAATTGGATTTCCATACACGATCAGTTACCGGCTGACCAAGAAAGAGTGTTGGCTTTTGTGCCCAACAACAAAGTTTTTTTACCAGGTAAAACAGGCGAGTTTGAATTACGCGAAGTTATTGTGTTGAAATTTTTAGCTGATTTCTACCCAGAGGGCAGCGAAAAAAGAGAAAAACACGGAGCACATTTTTGGCAAGGTGAGGGCAATTCTAATCACTTCTTCAAGGATGTGACCTTTTGGATGCCCATGCCTTCCGCACCAATTCACTAACTTTTGATTACTTTAGTATTATGTCAACAAGCAACTCTGACCTTATTCAAAACTGGCAAAAGATTTTTCGCCAGTACAAAGCATTGGGCGAAAAAGCCATGGTGCAAGTATCCGACGAACGACTTTTTTGGACCTTTTACAATGACTCGAATAGTGTAAGCATGATCGTGCAGCACATGAGTGGAAATATGCTTTCTCGCTTTACTAATTTCTTTGAAGAAGATGGAGAAAAGCCTTGGAGAAACCGAGATAAAGAATTTGAACTACTCATCAGCAGCCGCGAAGAAATGATGCTGGCATGGGATAAAGGATGGATGTGTTTCTTTGATGTTTTGGATCATCTCAGCCATGAAGATCTCGATCGTAAAGTAATTATTCGAAACGAAGAGCACACTGTAACCGAAGCATTTCAACGGCAATTAGCCCACTATTCTTATCACGTAGGACAAATTGTGTTTTTATCCAAAATGCTAGCAATAGAAAGTTGGAACAGCTTGAGTATTCCCAAGAATGGCTCCAGTGATTTTAATAACCAAATGATGGGAAGAGGCTAAACGCCTCTTTTTTTTTACTGCTTAATCAATCGAGTTGTAACCGCACTATTCGAATCAGTGAACTGTAAAATGTAAACACCTATGGGCAGATCCTCGTTGGAAAAAGTGGTTATTCGTTGGTTCGCTTTTTTGCGAAGCAATTGACGACCATTGATATCATATAAAGTAAACTCACCAGTGGCATCTGCATTTTCGATCAACACATTCCATTCATGCGTAGATGGATTGGGATAAGCTTGTAAAGTAGCTTGTTTCCCGAATTCTTCCGTTCCTTCCCATATATCCAAGAAAAACGCAAGCCCCCCACCTACTTGTCCCATCACGAGGTCGAGGAAGTTATCATTATTAAAGTCACCCAAAGCAACTGAAGATCGATCCCCTTCACGTTTGATCATACTCTCATCTGGCAATGAAGCTGCAAATTGGTCATTACCTAACACATCAATGGTATATACCTGTACTACTCCTGTTTCAGTGCCTAGAAATAACGTTGTGACATCAGGGACATATACAAAATGAGGCACAGAGTAACCGAAAATACCCAAGTAATTCGGAGCTACGATGTCCGCCAGAGTATCTTCAATCAATTGAAAATTTGCCACACTTGCAGTTCCAATATTTTTATAATAATTGATATTTCCTTCTTTTTCACCCACCAACAAATCGAGCAAGCCATCTTGATTCAAATCAAACAATTGTGGTGTGGCAAATTGTCCCACATCGAGCAAAGCTCCTGTATTATCGAGCAATTGAACCGGAGGAGATTGGTATCCATTGTCATTTTCAAACACCCGTACAAATCCATCTTGATCGCCCAAAATCAAATCCTTGTCCCCGTCGCTATCGATATCTCCGAAGGAAGGATGAACAGATTTTAGTTGAAGTGATAAAATATCTACCCAATTGGAATCGGCCAACTGCAACGCTTCGCCTATGTTTTCATAGAGATACAGTCGTGAAGTGAATTGATTGGCAGGATCATATTGTACCCGATTGGCTACAATCAAATCTATCAATCCATCGCCATTCACATCTTCTATGGCAGGTGCAGCGCCGAGACCCCAATCGATCATTCCTTCTTGCAAAAAAGCGTCGGTTACAAACTCAAAAACAGGACTCGTATTGGTTCCGTTGTTTTTATAGAGCCACAAACTTTTATGATCGAGAGCCGAAGCATTGGCGTTCGGACTTACCAAAAGATCTTTCACTCCATCGTTTGTGACATCTTCATAAAATGCTCCTGGAAAAAGGGTCATGTTTACCGCGGGCGCTGCACCTCCTGAACTAAAAGGAAAGTCGTTGTTAAACGTAATCGCACTATCAATGCCGCCTTCGGTATCTACCATCAGCAGTGACACCAAATTGGGTTCGGTAACATCGCCTAAAACAAGGTCCTTTACCCCATTATTATCTAAATCCAGCGATAAGATGGTGCCTCCCGTGTGGCGAAAGGTATTTTCACCATTGGAAGAAATTTCGTTGGTGCGAGGATTATTCACATTCAAATTGCAAGAGAAGGTATCCCCGTAGAAAATATCAAAACTCTCAGGGCTTTCGTTAAACATGCCATAACAGCGATTGGCACAGATATAATCCATTTCATCACACGTGCCATTTTCCACTTGCATTGATTTAAAATAATACATGGTGGTACTTTGCTCAGAGAAGGAGAAGATATCAATATCACCATCCTCATCGTAATCGACAAAGGATGGAATATCGACACTGATGGTGTAAAGTGGAGCGTCGAAAGGATTGTTACCGATGGCATAATTGGCCTGAATTAGGTTACCGCCATTTGCAGGAGTAAACGCCAGTTCTCCGCCTGACACCGTGGTGTTATACCACACCAACATGCCACTTTGACTATTGGAACAAATATCCTTTTTTCCATCGCAATTGAAGTCGCGCATGAAGGCCCAGTTTTTCAGTGTACTGGGAAAAGCTGAATTGTATTGTAAAGTGTAGCGATATTTTGATTCTCCCGGTTGGGTGCTTTCGTTGATGAAAATATTTACCCGCGCACTGATGCGATCAAACACAAACAAGTCTTCCCTTCCATCTTCATTGAAATCCGCGGTACTCACTTGCACTGAATTTAGGCCACCTGCCCAGGGATTAGCCAATTGCCCGTTATGAGAAACAGAAGGATAGTCATAGGATCGTTCAAAAAAACTAATCAACTGTGCATTTCCTGTTAAGGACAATAGCGCGAATACAAAGAGGCAATAGCTTTTCATGTTTCAATTTTAGTCATTTAGCGGTGGATCACAAAAACAATTCACCATGCACAATAGAAATCTTTCCATTTCGATATACCAATGAAACCTGTTATCCCCCATTTTTGAACCCGTAAAACCACAAGACAATGTTGCAACCCATGAGTTTGGTCATTTTGGCCGTAATCGTATTGATGATTTTCCTCGGTGTTTTTTTCCTTTTTGAACGATGGTTAAAACATCGCGAAAGAGAATGGGCCTTTATGCTCAAAACAGAAAACAATAAGGCGATGAGTCCTTTGCGCATATCAGCTTATGAGCGCACCATTATTATGCTCGAGCGCATAACTCCCACAAGCTTGGTCATGCGCCAAAATTTAATGGGCAAATCGGCGGGAGCCGTTCAATTGGAGTTGATCAAAGCCATTCGCGAGGAATTTGAGCTCAATGTTTCGCTTCAAATGTATATGTCAGAGGCCGCTTGGTCTCGAGTGGTGCGCGCCAAAGATGAAACAACCGAATTAGTGAAAATCGCCTTTTCACGGGTAACTCCGGAGAGTTCGGCGATTGACCTCAGTCGAGAAATTTTTCAGCTAGAAGCCATGACTGGTAATGCTTTAATCAAAGAAGCGATTATTGCTATTCGCACTGAAATTGCCCGACATTACTAAGAATTGCGCATTTGCTTTTTTATTTTCTCCTTTTCAGAAGCGACTGATTTCAGTCGCTTTTGTATTTCTTGGGCAGGAAAATTCATGATTTCTCGCACCACTAATATTTCTCCTTTCTCCGTTGGGATTTGATTAGCGTATAAAATTTCATTGATGCGGCTCTGCCCCCAATCCACTTTATACGATTTTCCCAACGCGTTTTTTACTTCTGGATAAAACTCTGCTTTTTCCACAGAGAAAGGAGGCAAGATCATGTGCGCTCCCACGAACTCATTCAGCAAATCTTCGTTTTGTGGTTCCACCAAGGCATAGAGCAGTTCTTGATCTAAAGCGCGGAGGAGCTCATTGGTTGGGGCCATAACGAGGTATTTACCTAGCGCCACTTCTTTTCCCCATTTGCTTCCGGCCACCATACTACCCCACAAGTTCAGGTTTTCTCCCGATTGCAAATAGATGAGTGCATTAGCAGTATTATTCAAAACACCTTTACCCGCATTTTTTCGAGCCATCATATCGGCTTTTGCCATACCCGTTAGATTAGTATCAGCCTGAACCGTAGGCTCCTCACTCTTTTTTTCCTCTGGTTTGGCCTGAGGAGCGCAGGAAATGAGTAAAGCCGTGCATGCGAAGAATAAAAGTTGTTTCATCTTTCAAAATTGTAGGGCGAAAATAGCGGTTAGCCCTGACATTCCTCAGTCTTTCAAAATTTCAACAAGTTTTCCTGATTTACCCTTGTTGACGAGAACCAAGATCTCTCACCTAAAAACCTATTTATCAAAGGATTTACCCCGCCACCTCTATTTTTAACATTCCCCTTAAAAGGTTGAAAAAAGAGTTATTTTTCTCCGCCTATTTCCAATTTTGGCAGCGTTCGTTCCGTTCTGTGATGTACTTTTGCACAGCTCGATTCAATGAAAGTCGAACCAAAAAACAAACAATGACTCATATCGGAAAGAGGCCCGAAGGGGCTAATTTGGACTATTTAGGTCTAAAAAATTTGGCCACCGTTTACTGGAACCTAACTCCAGCAGAATTGGTAGAAGAAACCCTCGCCTTAGGTCAGGGACAATTGACTAGCAGCGGAGCACTCGCTGTTGATACCGGAGAATTCACCGGTCGCTCTCCTAAAGATAAATTTATTGTAGCTGACGCAAAAACACAAGACAGTGTTTGGTGGAGCAACTTCAACATTCCATTTGATGGGCAAAAATTTGAAGCGCTTTTCAACCGTGTAGCAGCTTACCTCAAAGGACGCGAGCTTTATGTGCGTGATGCCTACGTATGCGCTGATCCTCGCTACCGCATGAACGTGCGTGTAGTTACAGAGTTCCCTTGGAGCAACATGTTTGCTTACAACATGTTCCTTCGTCCAAGTTCTGAAGAGCTCGAACACATTACTCCAGAGTGGCATGTAGTGTGTGCTCCAGGATTCATGGCTGAGCCAGAAATTGATGGAACACGTCAGCACAACTTTGCCATTATCGATTTTACAAAAAAGATTGCCTTAATCGGCGGTACAGGTTATACCGGTGAAATCAAAAAAGGGATTTTCACTGTATTGAACTACGTTTTACCTCACGAAAAGAACGTGCTTTCCATGCACTGTTCGGCGAACGTCGGTAAAGATGGTGATACAGCAGTATTCTTCGGACTTTCAGGCACCGGTAAAACAACCCTTTCTAGTGACCCCAATCGTCGATTGATTGGCGATGATGAGCACGGGTGGACAGACACTACTGTTTTCAACTTTGAAGGCGGTTGTTATGCCAAAACCATTGATTTGACTCGTGAAAAAGAACCTCAAATTTTTGACGCGATCAAGTTCGGTGCAATCTTAGAAAATATCGGTTACGGTGAAGATGGAGTAACTCCCGACTACACCAATAGTCACCGCACAGAAAATACCCGTGTAAGCTACCCGATTAACCATATTGATAACATTATGGAACCGAGCTTGGGTGGTATTCCGAAGAATATTTTCTTCCTTACCTGCGATGCATTCGGCGTTTTGCCTCCTATCAGCAAATTGAACAAAGGCCAAGCAATGTATCAGTTCATTAGCGGATATACCGCTAAAGTAGCCGGAACAGAAGCTGGTATTACAGAGCCTACTACAACGTTCTCTGCTTGTTTCGGAGCTCCATTCCTTCCTTTGCATCCAACCAAATATGCTGAAATGCTCGGTAAAAAAATCGACGAAAGCGGTGCTAAAGTTTGGTTGATCAATACTGGCTGGAGCGGCGGTGCTTATGGCACTGGCGAACGCATGAAGTTGAAGTATACACGTGCAATGATTACTGCTGCACTCGAAGGTAAATTAGACCAAGCTGAGTACATTACTCATGAAGTATTTGGTTTAGCTATTCCTACCTCTTGTGAAGATGTTCCATCTGACCTTTTGAATCCTCGTAATACTTGGGCTGATAAGTCAGCTTACGATGCAAAAGCGAACGAATTAGCCGAGAAGTTCGTGAAGAACTTCGAGAAATTTAAGGAATTCGCGAACGATGAAATTCTTGCTGCTTCACCAAAAGTGAGCGCAAAAGTGTAGTCATTTTTCGATAATTTATTCTGAAAGGCCTTCTAGCACTCGCTTGAAGGCCTTTCCGTTTTTTGGAATCGTTGTTAGTATTTCGCTATGAATACGTTAGTGTAATGTGAACACCTTTTCCGATCTTTGTGCCGCCTAAACACACCAAATTGACGTTGAACTTCCAATCCAACACGACCAAACTATGGGATCTCCCCACCGCTCGCATTCATTTGCGCGAGGATGGCATCGTTGTGTATGAGATGAAAGAAGGAACCGTTCAAACGATCAAAGACTATCAAGAGATCGTTTTAACACTCATTCGAATCATTGGAACTAAAAAGCGACCAATGCTCACGATAGTCTCCAAAGGCGCCCAAGTGAAACCAGATGCAATGGCGTATTCTCGAAAAGTAGAATACCTCATTCCTATCAATGCTATAGGTTTGGTAGTTCCAGGCCGCATGGAGTATGTGTTAGCCAAGGCTTATCAAGTCGTTCAAAAAACACACTTGGAACATAAAGTATTTTTCCACCAAGACGAAGCTATCGAATGGCTCAGTCAATACGTTCCGGAGGAAACTCAAATTCCTGTCGAGTTCTAATTTCGCACCTTATCTTCGGGCGCGATGAATCTATTCTATCATCCTGACGCTGCTGCTGGTTCGACCATTCCTTTGGATATGGACGAAAGCAAACACCTACGTGCCTTTCGATTGGCCGAAGGTGAAATGGTAAAGCTGACCAATGGAAAAGGGCTTTGCCTTCACTGTACCGTTGAATGGCAAAACAAACAAGCCATATTAACGGCCATCAGAAGTGAAGAGATCACCAAAGATGCTCCTTCATTATCCATAGCTATAGCCCCCACAAAAAATAATGATCGCCTAGAATGGTTGGTTGAAAAAGCTATTGAACTCGGTATCCAACAAATCATACTCATCGAAGGAGACCATTCTGAACGCGCATTTGTAAAACAGGATCGACTGCATCGCTTAGCCGTGGCTGCTTTAAAACAAAGTCAACGCTTTTGGCTACCCGAAATTTCCGAGATCTTATCTTTTGATCAATTGGTCCACTCTGCACAAGCCGAACAAAAGTTCATTGCTCACTGCGCGGAAGATTCGGATAAAAAACGCTTAAAACATATTTGCCAAGCCGGAAAAAACACGCTGATCTGCATTGGGCCGGAAGGTGATTTTTCCGCACGCGAAATTGCCCTTGCAAAATCGGCAGGCTTTCAATCGGTGAGTCTTGGTGAAGCCCGTTTACGCACGGAAACCGCTGGGCTTTTTGCTGTTTCTACCTTTCAACTCATCAATCAATAAGATGAAGAAAAAACTAATTATCATTCTCCTTTTCTTCACAGCAATTGTTGCTTCGGCTGTTTTTACCAATCCCTCGAAGAAGGACTTTCAAGAAAAAATGGAAGCCCGCATGAAGGAAGAATATGCCGAAGAAATATCGAGTCCTGTATTCAAAGATATCGCCGCACTTGGGTTATCCTTTGTATCCAAAGTCATCGTTGACGATTGTCAGCGTGACGAATATTATGTCTGTTCTATTTATACTGTAGAACTTCCTATTGGCACTTACCAATACCTTGGCGTGTTTGGTACTTTCATTCCGCTCCAAGAAAAAGATCCTATTAAAGACATTTCAACTGGTACTCCATGAGATTTACTTTTTTCCTTGTTTGCTTTTTCGCAAGCCTATTTGCTGTTGCTCAACAAAGTCCGTATGCTTTTATCCCCTATCCACAAAAAGTCAATGTGCGCAATGAACATTTTGAGCTGAATGCACAGGTAAAAATTCATTCCTCTGATGCTTGTATACAAGAAGCACAATACTTCATTGATTTCCTCAACGCGGCTACCCATCAATCATTCCAACTCAGCGAAGAAGCGATTGACCCTACGAAGCCTTTCATTTTTTTCTCTAGCACCGAATATGAGGATGCACAAAAAAAGACGGAGAAAATCGATTTAGTGCTCCAGCAATCACTCAAAAAAGAAGAGGGCTATCAACTCACCATTGACCCTCGAGCTATCATTATCCAAAGTCAAACAAACGCAGGAATATTTTACGGTATTCAAACGCTCATTCAAACATTACCTGCTTCGTGTTACAGCGGTGAAATGCGATTACCCTATTCTATTGTCAGCATGAACATCACCGATCAACCGCGTTTCGAACACCGAGGAATGTTGCTCGATTGCTGCAGACATTTTATGACTGTAGATTTTGTGAAACGGTACATTGACATCCTTGCTTCTTATAAAATGAATGTTTTTCATTGGCACCTCACCGAAGATCAAGGTTGGAGAATAGAGATTAAAAAATATCCTTTGCTCACTGAAGTTGGTAGTAAACGTATAGAAGAAAATGGAAGTATCCATGAAGGCTTTTATACCCAAGAGCAAATCAAGGAGGTAGTTGCTTATGCGGCTGCGCGGCACATCACTATCATTCCCGAAATTGAAATGCCTGGGCATAGCTCCGCCGCTATCGCGGCCTATCCCTTTTTGAGTTGCACGCAAGAAAAAATACCCGTAGAAAACGAATGGGGTGTATTTAAAGATATTTATTGCGCAGGCAACGATAGCACCTTCAAATTTCTAGAAAACGTATTGGATGAAGTGTGCGCGCTTTTCCCTGGAAAATACATTCACATTGGTGGAGATGAGGCACCTAAGTTTAGATGGGAGCATTGTGATAAATGCCAACAGCGCATTCGTACGATGGGATTAAAAAATGAAGCTGAACTCCAAACCTACTTCATCGAACGCATGGCCCAATATCTTGCTTCGAAAGGAAAAAAAATAGTCGGTTGGGATGAAATTATGGAAGGCGGTATTCCAGGAGATGCGATGATACAAAGTTGGAGAGGCATGGAACACGGCATTCACGCTGCAGAAAAGAAACACCGTGTAGTCATGTCACCTACCTCACACTGTTACTTCGATTATGGACTCGAAAGTACGGACATGCGCGAAGTGTATTCGTTCAATCCTGCTGAAGGCATAACGGATGCCACTCAGCTCGGCTACATCGTGGGCGGCGAGTGTAATATGTGGACCGAGCATGCCCCTCAGTTTTTGATTGATCAAAAAATGTTTCCTCGACTCCTCGCTTTTACAGAAGCACTATGGACTGCCGATCCTCATCGCGATTATGCTGTTTTTTCACAGCGATTTGATCAACATTTACCCCTACTCGAAGGAAAAAAAATAGAATATGGCTTGCCTGCTATCCCTATTGCATTTGCCGATAGTATTGGAAAAAATAACCTTACCCTAGCCATTCTTCCACAATACAACAACATTACGTTTAAGTATTCCATCAATCCGCTTATTCACTCCAAAATAAGGCCCTTCGAAACGTATGAAGCACCCCTTCAATTGCAGCCGGGAAATGACTACCACATCATCGTGTCGCCCTATTACCGCGGTAAAGCCATCGCTCAAACGTTTGACTATTCTGCTCAGGTGCATGCTGGGGTGTTTGGAAAAATAGAACTCGGTTTTATTCCGAGTCCTTATTATCCCGGAGAAAGTAGTGCTGCATTGATAGATGGTCGTATAGGAACCAATGACTTTAGAGATGGAGCTTGGCAAGCTGTTTCCGGACAAAACATGGAAGTGGTTATCGACCTTCAATCGGAACAAAAAGTAAGTGCGCTTTCCACCCATTTCTTCCATTATGCCAATGCCTGGATCTTCCGACCTATGCAAGTAGCCTTTTATATTTCTAGCGATAAGATCAACTGGAAACTTGTGGATGAAATTGAGCCGCTTATTCGCGAGGATGATAAGCGTATTGCCTCCACTCTATTCTATTCGGGGCCGATTAACAAAAGCTGTCGGTATATAAAAATGGTCGCATTCAATAATGGACCATGCCCAGCTTGGCATGATGCGCCCGGCGAACCGAGTTGGCTCTTCTGTGATGAGATTATTATTCATCCATAAAAAAAAAGGGGTGTATGCACATACACCCCTTTTTTAATTTATAATTTAGGAACGAATGTCTATTTGATCTTGCCTATTTGCTGATCACCTTTTGCATTGGCGTCTTGAATCATTTTGTCGCCTTTTGCTTCCGCATCCTTCACCAATTGATCTGCTTTTTTATCCGCCTCAGCCACGGCCTTTTTGTATTTATCATCTGCTTCTTTTCTAATCTTATCCGCAGCCGCTTTCTTAGCGACCTTTTCTAATGGATTCTTAGCAGAGTCCTCTGTTTGTTTGGCCAATTTGTAGGCTTCATCTTTCGCTTTTTGCGCTAGCGTGCGGGCTTCCGCTTTTGCTTTTTCTGCTTGCTTCTTGGCTTCATTTACCAAACGTTCCTTTTCAGCGATGGCTTTTTCTAAGGCTTCATTTTTCAAATTCGTTGCCTGTTCTTTTACTTCTTCTTTTACGGCTTCTATCGCTTGTTCTTTTAAGCTGTTCACCGCATCGTCACCAAATGCTTTACTGGTAACGCCTACCTGAGGATCAGTCACCGTGCCGGTAATACGCGCAATCACATTTACTTTTTTACCAACGCTTAAGTTCACTCCCGTCTTTTTATTCAATTGACCGATAAATGAACTCGCTTGATTCACCACCGAACTTGGAAACTTCTCAAATGGCACATCCATTTCTACATTATAGTCGATCTTTTGATCAAGTGTGGTGTAGCCCGATACTTTGGCCGGCATGCCATCGATGTTCACCGTAAACGGATCTACGTTTACCGCTCCGTCTTTAATCTTGAATGACACATTGATGTTACTCAAGGTCTGAGGCTGCTTTAATTTATCGAGGTTAATCTTATCCGCCAATTTCACCAATGGAGCAAAATCTTTGATCACAACACTTTTCGTTGAAAGACTTCCAAATCCATTCACGGTTTGATTTATCGGAGTCATGTCCTTGGCGAGGTCGCACTTCATGTTCAATTTGGTCGAAAAACGTCCATTACAAGCCTTCGCGACAGGCGCCATTTTTTCGATGGTCACAAATTCTTTCGCCGCTTTATTGATATCCATTTCTTTGATATCAAACAAGAAATCCATTTTTGGTTTTTCGATATTGCGAGCATCGTAATTACCCGTGGTAACCACCGTGCCTTCGAGCACATTCATAGAAAGATTCTTTAATGATGCAATGCGATCTTTCAATCCGATACCACCCACCACATTGGTCAACTCGGTAGTACCATAAATCATTTTTCCAAAATTGGCCATCAATGAAAAATCTACATTACCTGGCAACTCAATAGCAGACATGGCCGTATCTGAAGCTGGCGCATTGGTGGTTTCAGCTGTTTCAGTTTCTTCTTCTGTCATAAATTCATTCAAATCCATCAACCTTGAAGACACACTAAATGAACCCGTGAGCAATGAATCTTGAAGGGCGTAGGCCAAATAATCGGTTATTTTACCTGCTGCTTGAATATCGCTCTTACCAATTTGTGCATCGAATTTGGTCAAATCCAAGAAAGCAGGAGTAAAACCTAAATTCATCTCGTGCACTTGAACATCATAAGGCAAGGAATCTGACTTGAAGAGTACATTTTTCACATTCAAATTACCATTGGCTTCAAACTCCTCATATCGCCCAGCATCTACGCTGCTTTTCTTACCTTTTAACTTAATATCCGCATCGATTTGGCCGTGTACTTCATCTCCTTTTTCTATAGGAATGAACTCTTTCACATTATCGAGATTCACTTTTGCCTTGCACATAAAGTCGATGGCAGGATCACTCTCTGGTGTCCTTACATGAAGCGTCATATCAACAGGATTTCCAGCCATTTCTAAGTGGAATCGATCCACATCAATGGTGGTTTTATCCATCACGTTCATATCCGCTTTGATGGCCGCTTTTACTTGGATATTATCTACACTTTTCGGCAGATCAGGATACTTGAATCGTCCGTTTTCAACCAAAATATTCAAGCCTATTCCAGGCATACTGGTTTCATTATACGTTCCACGCACATAGCCATCGAGTCCCATTTTCCCTGTAGCATCCACACCTGAAATATCCTTAGCGAACTCAGCCGGAACCATCGATAACAGTTGACGGAAATCGGTTTTAGTGGCACCCCAAGTAATATCCATGTCAATGTTTTCTTCAGGCATGCTCACCCAGCCATCAGCCTTTAATTCTAGTTCATTGAGCTTAAGAACATTTTCTTTGAAGGTGAACTTCATGTTCTTCATATCCATTTCTAAGTCGGCTGTTAAATCTGTCTTGGCCTTGTTGGAATAAGTGATTCCATCAAACCAAAAAGTTCCTTCTGTCGCTGTCGTTTTTGTTGACAGAACAAAAAGATCATCCGTAAAATCTCCTGTACCACTATGATTCAAATCTTTGAAGCGCATTACCATAGGCATGCTTTTATCGTCATAGTTGAGGTAACTGTCCTTGATGTAGTATTCTTTCAACGACATTTTAAATGGGCTTGCAGAATCTGCAGGGGCTTCTTCTGTAGCAGAGCTATCCGGCTTTGCGATATCGTAGTTAGCGGTACCGTCTGCCAATATGCGCACATCGAAAGCGGCGTTTTCTATTCCTATTTTACGAATAACAACCTCGTCGCCAAATAAACTGCTGATATCAATAACCGTTTCAAGGCTTCCGATTTTAGCTAATTCAATACTATCAAAAGGGGCAATGTTTTTTACCGAAATATTTTCGATCGAAACACGAAGATTCGGGAAATTTCGAATCAACGATAGATCAACATCTTCAAAATTGACAATCGCATTGAGGTTTTCGTTGGCTGCAGTCTTTACTGCTTCTTTGATTTTTCCGACGAAGAAAAACGGTAAGATGAGCAATAGAAGGAAAATAGCGAGAAGCGATAAACCAGTGTACTTGAGAATTTTTTTCATGGTATTATTCAGAGTCGTGAGGTGCAAAAATCGTGGATTAACGGGGTTGAAAAACTATTTTATCATTATTTCACCAACGGTTACTTCGTTGTAATAGTATTTGATCAAAAAGAGCAATGGCTGCCATGGATTCTACAATGGGGACCGCGCGTGGCAACACACATGGATCATGCCTTCCTTTTGCCTCAAGGCTAACTTCTTCGCCTGCGCTGTTGGTTGTTTGCTGTGGTTTACCAATCGTACTTACGGGTTTAAAACCTACTTTAAACCAGATGTCTTTCCCATTGGAAATTCCACCTTGAATACCACCATCGCGATTGGTTTCTTTTGAATCATTGTTTTCACTTCCCTTTCTCAAGGTGGCACTCAAGCCATCGCCCTGCTCATAAGACTTCACTGCATTTATACTCATCATGGCATGAGCCAATACTGCATGCAGCTTGTCAAACACGGGCTCTCCTACTCCAGGAGGAACACCCAAAACCACGCAGGTAATGAGTCCGCCAACGCTATCTTTTTCATCCCTCACTTGTTCGATGAGTTTAATCATTCGTTCTGCTGTTGGGGCATGAGGGCATCGAACGGGGCTTTTTTCTGTCAGTGCTAAATCCAATTGAGTATAAGGAAGAGGCACGTGTACATCCTTTACACCACTCACGTATGCGTTGATCGCAATACCAAGTGTTCGAAGAGCCATTTTAGCAAAGGCTCCCGCAACCACACGAGCAGCGGTTTCGCGAGCACTGCTTCTTCCCCCACCGCGGTAATCTCGAAATCCAAATTTTGAGTCGTAGGTAAAATCGGCATGTCCAGGACGATACACTTCTTTCAAATCGGTGTAATCATGCGAACGTTGATCTTTATTGCGAATGATAAAGCCAATAGGAGTGCCCGTTGATTTGCCTTCAAAAACTCCAGAAAGAATTTCAACCGCATCGGGCTCGTTTCGTGGAGTTACCAAATCACTTTGTCCTGGCCTGCGGCGATTCATTTCCGATTGCAAAAAATCGAGATCGATCGCTACCCCCGCTGGAAAACCGTCCATTACTCCACCAATTGCAATTCCATGCGATTCGCCGAAGGTGGTTACCCGAAAGAGATTGCCAAATGTATTTGATGCCATAAGGCGAAGGTCGTAAAAAAAAGGCCTTACAAAATTCTAAAACCGATAGAATATAGACACATCAATTAACCTCCAATTGAAATCAAAATTGGTGGCCCCGCGAGGAACATCTCGAAGAGGGGGAATGTTATAGGTATATTTTTGATATGGACTAACCATAAACTCCATCGACGATTGTGCTGTGAGCATCCAGTTTTCTCCCAAATCAACTCTCCATCCTAAGGTCAATCCCACACCCGCGAAATAGCTCACTCTTGTATAGTCTGCAGTTAAGTTTAATTGATTAACCCGAGAAAAATCGGGGCGAACTTCCGTAATTGTTGAGTCACGGTAATACAACGCATCGCCGCGCCTTTCGCGATCAATTCCTGCACCTATGATAGCGTCAACTAAATAATATGGAGCCACCGCCTTTCGTGGGCTCGACCATTCCCATCCGGCTCGCAGTGATACTGCTTGGTTTCTATCCACTCTGTAATCATAGGTAATGGTGGTATCATCCAAATTCGTAATGGTACTCAGTAAACCATCATCATAATCCACTTGCTTTTCATCATAGACTGCTGTAAGCCTGAAATTTTTACCCTTACCCGTCTCACGGCGATAAGTAAGGTTAGCCCGAACATTCGAAGGCGATCCGCCCATAAAAACGATGAGCGGAGCTGTAACAATTGCACCTAACGAATGATTAACGCGTAAGCTAGTATCTTGAGATGCCTCATAATATTGCGCATCTGCATTCAAAACAAGAAAAAGGGAAGCAAAACAGGCAATGGTTTTCTTGATCATTATTTCAATGGTTTTGTGTTTTTAGTTCAGCCCTCCCCTTAACTTGCGGCATCAAAATTTATTGCCCCATTATGGCAAAACTTTTAATCAAAAACATCAAAGGTCTGCTTTGTGCATACGAGTCGGCGCCAGCAAAAGTAAGCGGTGAAGAGATGAAAAATCTTCCCCTTTTGGAGAATGCTTGGCTCGCGGTAGAAGATGGCATCATTGCCGATTTTGGCAGCATGGAAAGTTGGCCGGGAATTAGCGATTGGCGCGATTTAGAAATCATCGATGCCGATGGGCGTTACATTCTTCCAGGCTATTGCGATTCGCATACACACATTGTGTATGCCGCTCCGCGTGCCGGTGAGTTTGTTGACCGGATCAATGGACTCACCTATGAGCAAATTGCCGCTCGTGGTGGTGGTATTCTTAACTCTGCCAAAGCTCTTCAAACGTGCAGTGAAGAGGATCTTTACCTCAGTGCATACAATCGGCTCGACGAAATACTTAGCCAAGGAACAGTTGCTGTTGAAATAAAAAGTGGTTATGGACTCACGGTTGAGGCAGAACTCAAAATGCTTCGCGTTATTCGTCGACTAAAGGAAAATCACCCGATCACCATCAAAGCTACTTTACTGGGTGCGCATGCCATTCCCCTCGAATATAAAGGAAACGCCGATGCTTGGGTAGATGTGGTTATCAACGAATTGATCCCCATTGCCGCAAAAGAAGGATTGGCTGACTTCTTCGATGTATTCTGTGAAACCAATTACTTCACTGTAGAACAAACCGAGCGCATGATGGTGGCTGCCCAAGCCCATGGATTAACCTCTAAAATTCATGTCAATCAATTTACTGCAATCGGAGGAGTGGCTGCTTGTGTAAAACACCAAGCACTTAGTGTTGATCATCTTGAAATTGTTACAGAGGAGGATATCCTTGCCTTAAAAAACTCCACTACCATGCCCGTGGCTCTGCCCGGTTGTTCGTTCTTTATTCAAATACCCTACACCCCCGCTCGACAGCTTATCCAAGCAGGTTTGCCACTGGCATTAGCCAGCGACTATAACCCGGGCTCTACTCCATCGGGCAACATGAATTTAGTCAACAGCATGGCCTGTATACACATGAAGATGACACCCGAAGAAGTTATTCATGCCTCTACATTAAATGGTGCATATGCCATGTCATTAGAGAAAACACACGGCAGTATTTCTCCTGGAAAAAAAGCCGATTTTTTAATGACCGTGCCTCTCCAAACGTGGTATGAACTCCCCTATTCCTTTGGTAGCAATAAGATAGAACGTGTGTTCATTGACGGAAAATAAAACAAAAAATCTTGCCCATATTTGCGGCTCCAAAACAAAGACTTCATGCGCATTATAGAATGTGTTCCTAATATCTCCGAAGGTCGAGATAAAGCAAAAATTCAAGCCATCACTTCTGTTGTTGAAACAGTTCCCGGCGTTATGCTTTTGGATGTAGATCCAGGCGCGAGCACCAACCGCACAGTAATCACTTTCGCGGGCGAACCAGAAGCTGTTATCGAAGCGGCCTTTCAGCTCATTAAAAAAGCGGGAGAGTTAATCGATATGCGTCAGCACAAAGGTGAGCATCCTCGACAAGGAGCTACGGACGTTTGTCCGCTTGTTCCTATTGGTGGCGTGACCATGGAAGAGTGTGTTGCTTATGCACGCCAACTGGGCGAGCGCGTAGGTAAAGAACTCGGCATTCCAGGGTACTTCTATGAGTATGCAGCGAAAAAAGACGAACGACGCAATTTGGCTAACTGCCGCAAAGGTGAATATGAAGCATTAGAAAAAATCACCACTGCCGAATGGAAACCTGACTTTGGTCCTTCGGAAGTAACTGACCGCACCAAACAAACGGGTATCACCACCATCGGTGCACGCGATTTCTTAGTAGCGTATAATGTGAACCTCAATACTACCTCTACTCGCAGAGCGAATGCCATTGCCTTTGATATTCGCGAAGCTGGCCGCACCTTGCGTGAAGGAGATCCTGTTACCGGCAAACCTATACTTGACGAAAATGGTGAACCAAAACGAATTCCTGGCACTCTCAAATCTGTAAAAGGTATTGGATGGTTTATTGAAGAATACGGCATCGCCCAGCTTTCACTCAACTTGACCAATATCAATATCACACCCGTACACGTCGCCTTTGAAGAGGCGTGCAACAAAGCGCAAGAAAGAGGCATACGTGTTACAGGATCAGAATTGGTGGGGCTTATTCCCCGACAATGTTTGCTCGATGCAGCCGATTATTTTTTAGCCAAGCAACAGCGTTCTTCAGGCATTCCTGAAAAAGAAAAAATCAAGATTGCGGTGAAATCGCTCGGCTTAGATGATCTCGCTCCATTTCATGCTGAAGAAAAGGTAATTGAATACTTGATCGCCAAAAAACTGAATTCGAAAAAGCAATTGATTGATTTCAACTTGCGCGAATTTGCCGATGAAACAGCAAGCGAATCTCCTGCTCCTGGTGGCGGTTCGGTGGCGGCTTATGTGGGATCTTTAGGCGTATCGTTAGGCGCTATGGTGGCTAATTTATCATCGCATAAGCGGGGCTGGGATGATCGCTGGGAAGAGTTTTCAGATCATGCGCGCGCTGCCATGAAAATTCAAGAAGAGCTGTTGTATTTGGTAGATGAAGACACCCGTTCTTTCAACCGTATTATGGAAGCTTTTGGTTTACCAAAAGAGACAGCAGAAGAAAAAGCAGCTCGCACAGCAGCCATCGAAGAAGCTTCTAAATATGCCATGGAAATTCCATTGCGCACTGCTCGGGTGGCTTCTGAAGCTTGGCCGGTTGTGCAAGCGATGGTTGAAATAGGAAATCCCAACTCGGTTACAGACGCTGGTGTAGGTGCACTTTGTTTGCGCGCTGCAGTGCTCGGTGCAGTCATGAATGTGCGCGTAAATGCTTCTGGAATTAAAGACAAAGTATTCACCGAAAAACTACTCAGCGAAGCCAATCAACTCGAACAACTAGCTGATTTGAAAGAAAAAGAAATTCGTGCTTTAGTGAATGAGAAACTAAAATAATTCGATCGCACGATAGCGAATCACCTTCCTACACCCCATTCGCCTAGCGCGTATGGGGTGTTATTTTTTGAAGAGAAATCGTTTCTGATGCACCCTCCATTTGCAATCGGAAATAGTACATACCATCCGACCAATTGCTCATGTCTAACACCAATTCGTTATACTGTTTTTCTGCCACATAACACCAAGAGTTGCCTGTGAGCACTTCTTTGCCTTGAGCGTCGGATACGTAGTAAAAACTTTGATCATTTACCACGCCGTTCCATTGCACCTTTACTTGGTTAGATGTAGGATTTGGATAAGCATAAATCGTTAGTTGGCCTTGGCCCTCGCCTTGCCCATTCTGCAATAGTTGAAACGCTCTCCACATATCGGGAATACCATGCCCGAGCGAATCGTTCGGATTTGCATACAAGGAAGCACTCTGCTCGATAGCCCTAAATATTTCCATGTTTGTTTTGTGAGGAAAAGCTTGCCATAAACAGGCCGCAGCACCGGCCATAATGGGCGAACTAAAAGAAGTACCATTACCGGTGCGAATGGTGCTATCCATAGCCGCAAAAATGGTACGTTCTCCCATGGTACAAATATTCGGTTTCACATCACCATCTGCGCTAGGACCGAAACTTGAAAACTCCGCATGCAATCGATCTGCATTCACTGCTCCTACGCACAAAACACTATCTCCATCACTAGGTGCTGTAATGTAATACCACGGGCTATTACCGGAATTACCAGCGCTATTCACCACGAGTATTCCCCGCTGTGCCGCCATGTCCGCCGCACGTGAGGCTACGCAGGTATTTCCATCCATGTCGGCGTAAGTATGATTCATAGTTGAATCATCAAACTCTGAATATCCTAAACTCGAATTAATAATATCAATACCTAAGCTATCGCAATATTCTGCCGCGGCCAACCAGTTATCTTCCTCGATCAAATATTCTCGGTCCACATCTTCTGTGCGAAACAGATAGTAATTCGCTTTTGGTGCTGTGCCGTACAATGAATCAGGAATAATGCCCGCCATGTGGCTCAGTACAAATGTTCCATGTGTGCTTTTGAAAAAAACAGAATCAGCAGCAGGCGTTACAAAATCTCTTGTTTGTTTTATTCTTCCTTCACTAAAGAGTGCTTCAAATGCTGGAAGTGTATTGGTTGCAAACCAACCGCCATCCAGTAAAGCGATGTTCATCCCTTGCCCTTCATAACCGAGCTGATGCAACAAATGTCCATTGATCATTGCTATTTGATGAAACGAAGGACCGTACTTTGAACTATCCATTTCACCTTTGATTTTGGCAACCGCCTCTTCTCCCATTTGCTCTTCTTTTGTTCCAAAGCGGGATCCACCATTTGAATGCGCTAGTACTTTTCTCACTTCTACCACATAAGGAAGTTGTAAAACCGATTCGCGCCACAATTGTACCAGCGCTGTATCAATAATCTCAACTGTCATCGCGTTCATCCATTTGGAGGTGTGGTGCAACCGCGCATTACCCAAGGCCAATACACCTTGTACATAAGTTGGATTTACGGGTAAGTCTTGCTCATTAATTGGAAAACCAATTTTCTCGCGGCGATCGATTGACTTTTGAGAGAGGTAATCTTCCGGATGCTGAATGGAAAAAGGCGAACCAGTCTTGTCCGCAAACTGCACCCAGTATTTACCAGGTGAACGCTGCGCAAAAAGTGGTGTCACCAACACTGTGGCTAAAAGGAAGAACAGTAATCGCATTGAAATATTCATTCTGTTAAATCAGCAATCCACCGCTTTCCGCTCAAAGGTTATCCTTCTTGCTTCGATCGCTGTGGCTGCTAATATCGACTATCTTTTGAAGAACACGAGCAACTCCTTTTGGACAAACTTAGAAAGCTAGTCGAAATTCCACTAGAAGCTCGATTAACCTCTACTAGTTGGCTTTTTTAGTACCTATCAATTTACCCTCCGAGTAGGTTTCCACCTTTTCAATCGTGCCATTTTCGCGGTAGTAAATGATATCCCCTTCGAGTTGGCCATTCATGTAATCGCCTTCTCTTTTCAACTGTGTGCCTTCCAATTTTTCGCGGTAGGCAATGCCCACCTCGAGATCTTCTTTAGTTCCTGGCACTTGAACAAATTTCCCGATATCATACCACTCTTGAAACGGCCCGTCCAACTTTCCATCGGCATAGTTGTATTCGGCTTTGGGAATACCGTCTTCGTAATATTCATTCACGGTTCCATTTTCGTGTTGGCGCTTTACTTCAGAACCTTTTTTATAGAGAATAGTGACCAATGGTTTGCCCGAAGCATCGTTAAATCGCCATTGTCCCTCACGAAGGCCAAACTCAAAGCGACCTTGGCTTTCGATTGTTCCGTTCGCGTTATATGAGGTAAATGCACCCGAATAGTCATCCTTTTCATAGGATCCTTCTCGCATTTTTTTGCCTGAATCGAAATACTCGGTAAATGGGCCATTTTTTACCCCTTGAACATACTGGGCTGATGAAATCAATTTACCATTTTCAAACATGTATTTGCAAATACCGTCTAGTTTATCGTCCACGTAGCTTTCTTCTGCGCGGAGCACGCCATTGGCATCATATAGCTTCCACACGCCTTGTTTTTGGCGCACAAACTTTTTCTCAATTACTTTTCCCACGTAGCGGCCCTCCGAAAGAACGGTTATTCCGTCCGGATGGTAATTGACTACATCGTTGATGGTGGTGTCTTTAACGTGGTTCACTTTTGACTTGAGATCGCCCGAATCATAATAAAACTCAAATGTTCCCGTAGGAACGCCAGCAGAGAACTGCCCTTTATAATACAGCACTTCCGGTTTTGATTGGTAAACACGGATCCAAGGTCCTTCCTTTTTGCCTTTGGCATTAACGCGATTGTAATCCGTTCCTATTTGTCCCTGAGGAAAAACGAGGCCCGGCTTTTGGGCAAGAGCAGCCGCAGAAAGCAGGGTAAAAAGAGAGAAGGCTAAAAGGGCTATTCTATTCATAATTGGGGCAAGGCAACAATTGTGCCCGTGAAAGTAGAACGGAGAAAAAAGCCTTTGTCGTATGGGGGCTAGAACTTATTCACCAATGTTCTCACAATTCGCCCCCGAAAGGCATCGCCGCTGATAGTTATAAACAGCACAAAGTATTGATCGGAATCATTTGGCGCACAGGGCGAGTGTGCGTTACTTTTGCACGCCTCTAAGAGGTAAAAAGATCAATCAAAAAATCAATCGATACCCATGAAAGTTACAGTAGTAGGTGCAGGAAACGTTGGTGCTACCTGCGCAGATGTACTCGCCACCCGCGAGATCGCCAATGAAATCGTGTTGGTAGATATTAAGCCAGGTTTTGCAGAAGGTAAAGCCCTTGATATTTGGCAAACTGCCCCTATCAACCTTTACGACTCACGCACCATTGGCAGTACAGATGATTACAGCAAAACGGCTGATTCAGATGTTGTGGTGATAACCAGTGGTCTTCCACGTAAACCGGGGATGAGCCGTGACGACTTAATCGCTACCAACGCTGGTATCGTTAAGCACGTTACGGAAAACATCATCAAATATTCTCCAAAGGCGATCATCATTGTGGTATCTAACCCACTTGATGTAATGACCTACTGTGCTTACTTGACCGCCAAAGTGGATAGCAGCCGCGTATTCGGTATGGCTGGTATCCTAGATACTGCTCGCTACCGCGCTTTCTTGGCTGAAGCACTCAACTGCTCTCCAAAAGACATTCAAGCTGTATTGATGGGCGGACACGGTGATACTATGGTACCACTTCCTCGATACACAACTGTTGGTGGTATTCCAGTAACAGAATTGATCTCAGAAGAAAAATTGAACGCTATCGTTGAACGCACTAAAGTTGGTGGCGGCGAAATCGTCAACCTTCTTGGCACTAGCGCATGGTATGCTCCTGGTGCTGCTGCTGCTCAAATGGTAGAAGCTATCGTTCGCGACCAAAAACGCATCTTCCCTTGCTGCGTATGGCTCAACGGTCAATATGGTTTGAAAGATATCTACCTCGGTGTTCCTGTGAAACTAGGTAAAAATGGTATCGAAGAAATCATCGAACTGAAATTAAACGAAGCGGAAATGGCATTACTTCACGGTTCTGCTAAGGCCGTTAAAGAGGTAATGAATGTTCTTGACAACATGAACAACCAAGTGCAAGCGTAAGCTAAACGCTTTCGAGCTTATAAAAAGCCCCGGAGCTTTCTCGTCACTCATCAGCGAGAAATCTTCGGGGTTTTTCTTTTAGTAAAAAAAAATCCCGCCTTGGCTTAGCCGAGGCGGGACTCTTTTAAATCAACAACTCGAAAGGAGTCTTAGTTCTTTTTTACACCAGCAGGCGCAGCAGTAGCTGTTCCTTTTGAAGTGCTTGGTGTTTTGCTACCGCCTGTTGCAGGTAGTGTAGTAGTGCTTGGCTTAGGAGCTGGTGTTGCTTCTGACTTCGGAGCTTCAGGAAGTGGAGTCACTTGTTGTGGTACTTCCATTGGCTTAGTAGCCTTACGAGCAAATTTCAACTCATCGATGATATTGCTACCACCCATCAATTTTTCTACTACAAACAATACGTAACGAACGTCCACCGCAATGGTGCGTTGCAATGATGGCTCATAAGCGATATCACCGCTCATGGCTTCCCAATTGCCGTCGAAAGCAATACCGATCAGGTTACCATTACCATCAATTACAGGGCTACCGCTGTTACCACCAGTGATATCCAAATCACCAATGAAACAAGTCACCAATTCGCCTTTTTCATTCGCCCAACGACCGAAGTCTTTGTTTGAAATCAATTCAGCCAATTTATCAGGAACCACGAACTCTGGATTTGAGTTATCGCGTTTTTCCATGATACCATTAACGGTGGTGTAAAAATCATAGTTCACCGCATCAGCAGCTTTGTAATCTTTTACTTGACCATAAGTAATACGCATGGTGCTATTCGCATCAGGAGCATATTGCTTGTTTGGATTCATCTCGCGCAAACCAGCAACGTACTGACGGTAACCAGCGTCAAACTTATCCTGCGCTGCATTCGCAAACGTAGCACGGTAAGATTCGATAGCGCTTTGACCAACAGTGATGGCCATGTCTTTACCATAAGCTTTCTCACTTGGTTTAGCAAGGAATGCATATAATTTCTCTTTGCTAGCTAAGAAAGAAGTGGCGTACATTTTTTCTGCAAAAGCTTCTACACTGCCTTTGTATTTGTCGTCGATCAACTTCATCCAACTTGGACGTTGCTCAGCACTGATATTTTTACGGTACAGTTTGGTCAACTCGATGAAAACTTCTTTCTCTGTTGCCAAATCAAAATCGCGGAAAAACTCTTCTGCTTGACCTTTGAAACCTTCAAAAATCGCGTTGCGTTTTGTCATATCCGTTTCCGCCATAGCAGCTTGATATGTGCGGTTAAAACGGAAAGCAAACAATGGAAGCTCTGCTCCGATCAAGCCTGCTTCTAAAGCATAAACGTTACTTACTGCACTAGCATCAGTAGCGTTGTAATAGTCTTGAATCATCGCCAAAGCTTTGCCGTAACGTTCTTTGCGTCCTGCATCGCCTCCATTCACCCATTTAGTGAACTCTGCTTCTTGCTTTTGTTTTTTACCATATACATCCAAGCGAGTCAAACCTTTGTTCTGGCCGATGAAGTACTTCCAATAGTTAGCAGTAGAAGCATATTTGGCAGCATATTTCAAACGAACAGCAGGATCAACATCCATGTGTTTTTTCATGGTTTTCAATTTCAAATCGCGGATTTCAATTGTAGCCGGATTCGATTTTTCTAAGCCTTGTTTTACTCCCCATGAAGAAAGGTAGCGATCTGTAGTACCTGGATAACCCATTATCATCGCATAATCACCCTCTTTCACGCCATCCGCATTCATTGGTAAGAAGTGCTTTGGAGCGTAAGGAACGTTTTCTGCGCTGTAGTCAGCCGCTTCATTGTTCTTATCTGCATAAACGCGCAACATAGAGAAGTCGCCTGTATGACGAGGCCACATCCAGTTGTCGGTATCACCACCGAATTTACCTACGCTTTCTGGAGGATTACCCACCAAACGAATATCACGGAAAGTATTATAAACGAAAAGGTAGTATTCGTTACCGTAGAAGAAAGACTTCACTTCTGATTCGTACTTCGTTCCTTCTACCGCTTTGCCTTCCAATTCGCGCATTTTAGCCATGATCAAAGCGTTGCGTTCTGCCTCGCCCATCTTCATGTCAATGCCTTCCAATACTTGATTAGTCACATCTTCAATGCGTACCAAGAATGAAATTTCGAAACCTGGAATAGGTAATTCTTGAGCTGTGCTTTTTGCACAAAAACCGTTGGTCAACATGTCGTTTTCTACAGTTGACAAAGACTGAATAGCATCGTAAGCACAGTGGTGGTTAGTAAAGATCAAACCTTTGCTGCTCACTACTTCACCGGTACATTGACCTCCGTTCAAACGAACGATAGCGTCTTTGAGCGATGCGTTGTTGATGCTGTAAATTTCTTCCGCTGTGAGGTTTAGTCCGAGGCCTTTCATCTCTGCTTCATGCATACGATTCAAAAGACTCACGAGCCACATACCTTCGTTAGCGCGAGCGATCATTGGCAAGCAAAAAATCGCAACAGCTACTAGTTTAAATAGGCGTTTCATGTTGGTTTTAAAAAAGGATATTAAGGGTTGTTTTTTACTGTTTATTCTCAAACACGATCGGTTTCCATTCCGATAGTTTGATTTGATCATCTATAACCTGATAGAGCGACTGCAGTTCCTTTGGACCTTTATAACGATTGGCAACTTCTTTCAGATTTCCATCTTTCAAAAGTCGTGTTCTTACCGTTGGCAAATCCGTTACGCCCTGCTGGTCATATCTATCGGCAAGTGAAAAGTAATTGATCTTTTCAGCTGCAATCATAATATTTTGAAGAGCGGTTGCATCCCATTGTGATTGGTAAAAACCGATATGATCTACAAAGTTTTTTCCTTCATAGGTGGCTTTACCATTTGAGTAAACCGTTAGGTTAAACGAAGGACACATACCAAAACACGGTGTGCGCTCGTAAAACAAAACGACCACGGGATTTGATGGAGTCTGAGAAACCTCTGCCACAGGCGGAGCAGCAGGCACCTCTGTTTTTTTCGCATGGCGAAAACAAGCACTTAGAGAAGTCAACAGTGCAGCTGACCATAAGAGAAGAGCAATGTTCTTTTTCATGCGAGGGTGTTTACGAATACTGTTCCAAAAATTATTTCAGCTTCGACTTTTGTTCTGCCAATTTGCGTTGCTGTTCTTTTTGCATGTCCTCTAAGCGCTGAGAAAAACTACTTTTTTTCTTCGGCTTCTTTTTGTTTTCATCAATCTTCGCACGGATCTCATCTTCGTTGATGAAGTACTTTTTAATCACCACCATCTGACCAATTGAAATCACGTTCGCCGTGAAATAGTACATGGTCAAACCGGCTGGCATGCTGTTGAAGAAGAACAACATCATGAAGGTGAAAATATTCATCATCACTTTCATGTTGGGCATTCCCGGTTGAGTGGTTTGCGGCGTAGCCTGCATACTCATACGCGTATATATGAAGGTAGAAGCCACCATCAACAGCGTAAAGCCACTCACGTGTGCACCATAGAATGGAATATTGAATCCAAGGTTGAAAATAGAATCATACGCTGCTAAATCATCCGCCCAAAGGAAACTCTCGCCACGCAATACGATCTCCGCAGGGAAGAAACGGAACATGGCGTATAATATCGGCATTTGAAGAAGCACCGGAATGCAACCCGCAAATGGATTCACACCGGTTTGACGGTACAAGGCCATAATGGCTTGTTGCTTTTCCATCGCGGCATCTTTACCCTCATACTTCTTATTGATCTCGTCAATCTCTGGTTTCAAAACGCGCATTTTCGCTCCGCTCAAAAAATTCTTCCAGGTAACAGGGAAAAGAACCATTTTGATGATCACCGTAACTATGAGAATGATCAATCCCAAACTTCCGATAAACGAAGAGAAAAACCAGAATAAAGGACGAATCGCATACTTGTTTACCAAGCCTATGATGCTCCAACCGTAGTCGATAATGCGATCAAATTCTTCTACGTTTTGTGCTTTTAAAATATTGAAATCGTTCGGACCAAAGAAGAATCGAACATCTGTAGAAGTAGTAGCCGCTGAGGTAATAGGCAAAGCCATGCGGGCATGATAAGCTTTGGTATGTGTAGAGTCGGTTGGAACTTTTACATCCATCGCCACTTTTTCGCCAAAGCCTTGATCAGAGATCACCGCTGCGCTGAAGTAATCTTGTTTGAAAGCTACCCAATTCACTTTTTTCTCGCTTTCTCCGGAGTCATCACCGCTTTCTTTGAGGTAATCGCGATCCTCCTCCATTTCACGGAAGTACACCGAAGACTTACCACGCTCGGCTTGAATTCCTTTTTCATTCGCTAAACCCACGGCACTCCAATCGAGCATCACTGAGCGCGAGCCCAACTCCATTTCATTACCCAAGCCAACGATATTCACTTTACACGCCACGGCATAAGCACCTGGCTCTAGTGTGTAAACCAATTCGAGGTATTTCGAGGGATCTGACGTAGGTAGCTTCATGCTCAAGGTGCCTTTTGAAGACGAAGCATCAACAGCGGCAGCAGAAGGAATAAAATAGAAGTCAGATGAACGCATTTCACCCTTTCCGGACAAGTTCCATTGAAGGATCATTTGAGAAAGCTTTTCATCCCAAAGTTCAATGGCCTTCTTATCGCTGTATCGGGTATATCCATCTTTGAGGGTCACCGAATAAAACAATCCGCCTTTGGTATGAAGTACCGTGCGAATTTTATCGTTTTCTAAAACAACATCTGTATTGTTACCGATGGCAGCAGAGCCAAACACACCATATTTCGATTGTTGTTCAGCAGCCTTTTGAGCCATGTAAGCGCTATCCTGAAGCAAACTGTCCGGCACCACCATTGGGGCCGTTTTTACCTCAGGTGCTTTGGGTTGCAGTGCAGCAATGCTGTCAGCAGTGGCTTGTTTCTTTTCCGCTGCAATTTCCTCTTCTGTAGGTGCAGTGTACCAGCTAAAGCCCAAGCCTAATAAAAGCATAAGGACTAAGCCGATGATGGTATTACGATCTAGATTCATAATTCTTAATTGGCGGGCAAAAGTCGGGATGTTATGGGGATTTGAGAAATAATTTTTGACCTTTTACCAAATGAACTAAAAAGCTGATGTTTGCAAAAGCATTCATGCAGCCCAAAAAAAGACATAAAACAAAGTCAATCAACTTAATTACAGGCACTTGCCTGATAATCTTGATACTCTTCCTAGCGAGCCTCGCCTTGGGAAGCGTTTCTATTTCTTTAACGGAGCTCTATCATCTCTTGCTGGGGAAAGAAGAAAACCCCGCTCATGCCGCTATTTTGTGGGAAGCTCGCTTGCCACGATCAGTAACCGCCCTTTCTACAGGAGCTGCTCTCGCTTTAAGCGGTCTATTGATGCAAACACTTTTTCGAAATCCATTGGCAGGACCTTCAGTGCTTGGAATTTCAGGTGGTTCATCCTTGATGGTAGCAGTGCTTCTCATGACCAGCAGCGCTGTGGGTATGCAGCTCGGCGCGCTTTCCTTCTCCCTCATTACGGCTCTAGCTGCAGGCATAGGAGCTATTGCAGTGCTATTGATCATCCTTGCTATCTCTCGGCAATTTAAAGAGCAATATAGCCTTCTTCTATCGGGTATTATGATCGGCTACCTATTGGGCGCTTTAGAGAGCATTCTTCAATTTCAATCTACTAGTGAAGCGCTTAAAAGCTATATTCTTTGGGGAATGGGAAGTTTTAGCCACGCCACTTGGTTAGCGATTGGTATCATTTCGCTGGTTACACTCATCGGATTCGCTTTCGCTTGGGCTAATCGTCATTCACTTAACTTGTTCTTGATGGGCGATCAACAAGCTCAGTTATTAGGGCTATCGGTAAAACACTTCCAACTTCGTCTCATTCTTATTTCGGGAATATTAGTCGCTGTAGCTACCGCTTTTTGTGGTCCCATCGGCTTCATTGGACTGGTGTCACCTCACCTCGTGCGCTTAATACTGCGAGAGGCTGACCACCGAAAAATTATGCCCGCTACTTTGCTCATGGGAGGTGCACTTGCCTTGCTAGCCGACTTGGTTTCTCGTATGTATGCCATTCCTGTAAATGCGATTACCGCCCTCATCGGTGCGCCGGTTGTCTTATTCGTCATTTTTAATCAACGCAAAGGATGAGCACAGTGGCTTTACATATCAAGAATTTGGAGATTGGATTTGGCAAACGTAGCCTTGTGACCATCGATCACTTTTCGATTAGAACGGGAGAGCTCACCGCACTAATTGGAAGAAATGGAGTAGGAAAATCGACTCTACTCAAAAAAATCAGCGGATTACTAGCGGCCGAAAAAGGGAAAATTTTTATCCAAGAAAAAGACATTACCTCATTTAATCCAGCGTCTTTAGCGAAAGAACTCGCCTGCGTTTTTCACTCCCGACAAACTCCGCCCTCACTAAGGGTAAAAACCGTGGTAGAAATGGGACGCTTTGCCCACGGCGATGCACATACGCAAATGGGGGAACAAATCGTAAACGAGTCATTAACTGCCCTCGGCATCAACGCCATGCAAGAAGAGCTGATCGATCATTTGAGTGATGGCGAATTTCAAAAAGTAGCCGTCGCCCGAGCGGTTGCTCAAAAAACAACGATTCTTCTGTTGGACGAACCTACCGCCCACCTCGACTATATTGCTCGAGAGGAACTGATACAACAACTCAAAACGTGGGCTCACGAAAAAAATCTTGCTATCCTGTTCACCTCACATGACATCGACTTGGTTCACCGATACGCCGACTGTATCTGGGAATTAGAAAACGGAACATTGACCACTCGCACTTCATTTGTTTGACCATTTGGCATTTTTAAACAAATAACCCTGAACGAGATCAAGCTCGGCATGTAAGTTGGGTATAGGGATTGTCCTACTTTTACAACGAAATCTGAATTTCTATGATGAACAAAACAATCGCACTAGTTTTTATGCTAGCTGCTTCGCTGGTTTTCCAAGCGCAAAAAACAATTGAAACCCGCATCTCAGATGTGACCGTTTTCCTTGCCGGAGCTCAAGTTACTCACAACGGTGAAGTGACCCTAAAAGCAGGAGAAAACATTTTCCGTATCGATGATCTTACCGCCTATTTGGATCCTAATTCGGTTCAAGTAGAAGGCAACTCTGATTACACTATTCTCTCCGTTCGTCATCAGGTTAACTACGAAACAAACAACACCTCAAACCCGCGCATCAAAGCCATTCTCGACAGCTTAGAAGATTTCCGTTTCAAACAATCAGAAATCCAAAGCATGAAAAATGTATATGCACAGGAACGCGCTCTTTTGGAAGCCAACCGCAACATTAAGGGCGCCGATGCGGTGCTTGTTATGGAAGACCTAGAAGAAATGGCCAACTTCTTTCGTGAGCGCTTTAAAAGCATCGAGTACAAACTGCTTGAACTAGGCGATCAAGAAAAAAAGAACAACGATGTTTTAAATCGTCTTCAAAACAAATTGAATGCACTGAATGCCCGCATTAGCACTAACCCTAGCGAAGTGTTGGTAACAGTAATCGCACGAAAAGAAGGAAAATCAAACCTCAAACTCACCTACTTCGCCCAAAATGCAGGCTGGGTTCCGTCGTATGATTTGCGCGCTGAAGAAATCAATGGCCCTATCGATTTCTCTTACCGCGCTAAAGTGTACCAAAGCACAGGTAACGATTGGAATGATGTGAATCTTACACTATCCACTGGCAACCCCGCTATTGGTGGTCAAATTCCTAACCTCAATCCATGGTACATCTATTTGTACGATCCACAACCTATGAGCATTTACTCTCGCAAAGATTACGCGCCTGCGGCGGCTCCTGCTTATAGCATGGGAGAATCTGATAAGATTCAAGCAGACGCCGAAGTTTATAATGGATTTCAAACGGCAGCTAGCTATACCACCATTCAAAATGCTGGTGTAAGCACAGAGTTTAAAATTTCTGTTCCCTATGATATCCCTAGCGATAATCAGCAGTACGACGTAACCATGCAACACGAATCACTTAAAGCGGAGTATGCGTATGTAACCATTCCAAAAATGGACAACGACGCCTTCCTTCGTGCTAATGTGATCGATTGGATGCAGTACAGCTTGCTTCCTGGAGAAAGTAACATCTATTTCAAAGGTACTTTTGTAGGAAAAGGATACATTGATCCAGCTCTTGCCAATGACACTTTAAGCTTGTCACTCGGTCGCGACAAATCCATCAATGTGAAGCGTGAGCAAATCAAAGATTTTTGTAAAACAAGTCTTTTTGGTAGCAAACAAAAAACCAGCAAGGCTTACCAAATCAGTGTAACCAACACGAAGAAACAAGCCATCACCATTGAGATCAAAGATCAACTCCCGATTTCTCAAAATGGCGATGTAACCGTTGAAACAGAAGAGCTTTCTGGAGGCACCTATGATGCTGCAACTGGATTAGTTACTTGGAAATTGACCATCCAACCCGGTGAAACGGTGAAGAAAGATTTGAAGTTCAATGTTACTTATCCAAAGAAAAAATACATTGCGAACTTGTAAAATGAAGTTCTCCTAAAAACAAAAAGCTGCTCCTTTCGGGGCAGCTTTTTTTTATGTCTTTGAAAAAAAACTATTCATCATCTTTTACCCAAAGAGAAAGAACTCCAGCGAGCACCATACTAGCGCCACCGAGCACGATGGTATTCATGGTATTTCCCGCAAACCAATGAATGGTGCAGTAACCCAAAATGGTGGCCGCTACAATTTGAGGAATCACAATAAAGAAATTGAATACCCCCATGTAATAGCCCATTCTATCTGCTGGCAAAGAACCCGCAAGAATAGCATACGGCATCGAAAGAATGCTCGCCCAAGCGATACCTACTGCCGCCATGGCCACAGCCAACATATTCGGATCATGTATGTATTTTATCGAAATAAGGCCAATACCTCCCGTTACAAGACTAATGAGGTGCGTTTTACGACGTCCGACATAACGTGCAATTAAGGGGATGATAAAAGCGAATACCGCAGCCATACCATTGCGGATAGAACTGCAGATATTTAACCAATCGGCACCATCATTATACTGCGCCTTAACGTATTCCATGCGCGCTTTTTCATCTGCTGTAAGCACATCGCTTCCAGCAAAATTGTTGGCCAAATTGATGGAGATCGTCACTTCATCTTTGCCTTGCTGAAACTGTATGATTTCAGAGATATCTGTTTCTAATGCTCGAAGCAGTTTTAGTTCTTCTGGCTTGCCCTGAAAATCGGCTAACTGAGTACGTACACTATTTTCCATTTTTTCAAAAACAGACCTATTCACCTTCATATCATAAATCGTAGACGTAACCGCATTGGTGCTGTAGATCCACATGGCAAATAGCGAGAACCAAGTAAAAAACTGAACCCATGCCAACTGACGCATGGTACGTGGCATCTTGAGAATACCGGTAAATGGTTCTACCAATGCCTGTCGGAAAGAGGTGCGTGCATTTTCTTTTTTGAACTCTTCAATATCAGCAGGAGGAAATTCTTTGGTGGTAAAAACGGTGTATAACACGGCAATCAAAAACGCGAATCCACCAAGATAAAAGGACCACTTTACTGAATCAGGAATGACACCCGCTGGCGCGGTGTTACTGACGTTAAAATAATTCGTGAAAATCCATGGTAATGCGGCCGCGATAACCGAACCCGTGCCAATGAAAAAACTCTGCATCGCAAAACCTCTTGTGCGCTGTTCTTGGGGTAGTTTATCCCCTACAAACGCCCGGAAAGGTTCCATTGAAATATTGATGCTCGCATCGAGAATCCATAACATGCCACCGGCCATCCATAAGGCTGAAGAATTGGGCATAATGAATAAGGCCAAGCTAGCCAGAATAGCACCGATGAAAAAGAAGGGGCGGCGACGACCAAAATAAGGATGCCACGTTCGATCACTCAAGTAACCAATGATGGGCTGCACGAGCAATCCGGTAAGCGGTGCAGCGATCCATAGAATAGGAATTTCGTCCTTATTGGCTCCGAGGGTTTCAAAGATGCGGCTCACATTGGAGTTTTGCAATTCGAAGCCAAACTGAATTCCGAAGAAGCCGAAACTCATGTTCCAAATTTGCCAGAAATTCAATTTCTGTTTGGGCGTAGGTTGATTCATACGTTGGTTTTGGTGAGGACGACCAATGTATGAAAATAATTAAGAAAGTGTACAGCGTACACCTATAAGAACTCCTTAGAGCAAATGCCCCATATCATTCCTTTTCGTATCAAGATAACCCTGATTCTCCGGACGCGCTTTGATTTGGAGAGGAATACGGCTATGAAGTGTAATCCTCGAACCATCAAAAGCGTTCATTTTTTCGGGATTATTCGTAAGTAGATGGATAGCTTGAATTCCCAATGATTGAAGTATTTGCACAGCGTCTTCAAAGGAACGCTGATCGGCTTCAAATCCTAAAGCGTGATTCGCCTCGATGGTATCCATTCCTTCTTCTTGCAGCTTATAGGCCTTCAACTTATTGACGAGCCCAATACCCCGGCCCTCTTGGCGCAGATAGAGTAACACCCCTCCGTTCTTTTGAAGGTATTCCATAGAAGCATGCAATTGTTCTCCGCAATCGCAACGCGTAGAACCAAAAACATCACCCGTCATACATTCCGAATGAATACGAACATTTACCACGCCGTTGATTTTCAAATGGGGAGTAGCTAGCACCAGATGAGGCATTTCAGCATTTTGTCCTTCATAAGCGAGAATATCAAACGGCCCTGAAACAGTGGGCAATTGTGCTTTCGCTAGTACTTTATCAATCGGGTTACTCATTCGGCTGCAAAGATATTGGAGAGCTGATGCTACCACGAATGAATTGGAATCTTTTAGCATAAAAATGAAAAGGGGCCCAGAGGGCCCCTTTTCAGTGATTATGATTGAATCAGATTATTTCTGAACCATCATGCGTTGAGTTTCGGTTTTACCGTTGTAGATAAATTCAACCATGTATAGACCAGAAGCAAGTGGCTTCTCGAATGATACGATAGTGTTGAGTGAACCTTCAACTACGAATTGGTTAGTGTAAACCACACGACCCATACCATCTAGGATGCGAACTTGCATTTTATCGGTGTCAACACCGTAAACATTCAAGTTAACTGCAGTACCGTTGTTAGGGTTAGGATACAATGCAACCTCTTCGCCCATGAACTCTTCGTTACGAGCTTCGATGTTCTCAAGCTCTTCGCCTTCAACGATTGGCATAGCCGAACCAGCGATTTGAAGAACTTGGTCAACTAGACCAAATGTACCTACTACTGTACCGAATACAGGAGCAACACGGATTTGGTAAGTAGCACCAGGAACCAAGAATCCAGGAGTGGTAGCGTTTACAGATGCCAAAGACAAGAAACGGTTACCAGCTGGACCATCAAATGTAGTAGCAACGCCAACAGTTGGAGTCAATTGAGTGAATTCCCACTTGTAGTAAGAAGCACCGCAGATCCAAGCTGTAGCACCTACAGTTGAGTTCAAGAAACGTTGGTTTGGTTGAGCGTCAGAAGCACGCAAGTTCAATTCAGCGTGAGGAGCGATAGTGATCGTACATGGAGTGATACCGTTAACAACGATTGTTTCAGCGTTGCTAGCAGCGTCTGCCAAGTTGTAAGATGCATTCACCAACACGTTGTAAGAACGTCCGTATTGCATACCTAACACGCTAGACATTGGGATAGTAGTGCTACCACCAGAAGTAGAGAATGTGAAGGTATCAGCAACTGGGTCGCCACCTGTTGGAACTTCAGTGAAGCTACCTGTGTAAGAGTTAGCACCAGTATATGATGCTTTGAAACCAGAACACAAGCTAGTGAAGTTCGAAGATACGTTGTTACAAACTGAAGCACCAAGGTATTGGATACATACAGTAGTAGGAGCACCACCGTTAGTACCATCTTGGTTACGAACCAATACGAAGTACTGTTGACCTACGGTCAAAGCGTCGTTCAACAAGATAGTGTTTGTACCATCATTTTCAGACTCAACCAATGTAGTACCAGCAGCGTTTTGCAATTCGATATAAGTATCGTTTGCAGACGTAGCAGAGATACGACAAGCATTAGTTTGAGCAGTGAAGCGGTACCACAAGTCTTGACCAGCACCAGCAGGAGCAGCACCACCTAGAGCACCGGCACCAGGAGTAGCCAAATCAAGGTTTTGAGAAACTACGTTGCTAGAGATACAAGTTGGGTATGAGCGTGGAGTCAAAGCCAACGCGTTTGCACGCAAATCGTTGGTGTAAGGCTCAACAACAGCCAAGTTGAATGTACCTGTAGTGAATGTAGCTTGGTTAGAGCTATAAACACGCAAGAAGTAGTTTGTTTGTGGAGTTACAGCAATGCCAATTGGGTTACCCACCGTGAATGAACCACATACGTTGGCATAGGTCAAGCTATTGCATGAACCAGTGTACAACGCATAGTAATAAGTACCCGATGCTGGTGAGCCAGCACCGCCATTCATACTCAATATTACACTGCTCAACTCATCAGAGTCGAAAGAGTACCAAAGATCTTTGTGGATAGAGAAAGTACCACCACAAACACCAATGTTCGCATTTGGACCCGCAGAAGCACAAGTAGTGTTACCTGATACGTAAGCGGTGTTGAATGGACTTTGGATGCTCAATGCTGTAGCACCGCTGCACAAGTCGTTCGACTGTTGTGGGCTGCACAATGGGTTACATGTTACAGTCATATCAAATGCACCTGTTGAGGTACCAAATCCATGTACCATGATGTAGTAATCGTTACCAGTGATAGAGTTGAATGTAACAGTAGAACCGAGACCGAAAGGATCGCTCACGTTATCATCATCATTACCAGTGATACAGCTTAAGTTGCCACAAGTACCAGTGTAAACTGAAATACGTGAGTCAAAGTTAGCTACAGTAACTGTAACTTCTTGGTTGTTACCGCTCAATACGTACCAAATACCAGGAGCAGTTTGTGTACCAGCTGCGGCACCACACTGATCAGGCATTTGATCGTTAGAAGCACCTACTGTAGTAGCGCTAACAGTAGCACCACAAGTTACAGATTCTGCACCAATACATACGTCATTAGCGAATGAGGTAGTCACGTTGAATGGACCAGCCCAAGCAGCATAACCATCACCAGTACCAGTACAATCGCGACGGATGTAGTACTGATAAGCAGTAAGTGGAGTCAAACCTGTTACAATAGCTGGGTTAGCTGTAGTAGTTACAGTAGTACCCGTACCTTGAGTAAATCCAGGAGCACCGTATTCAATCTCAACAGTAGCAGAAGTACAACCAGCACCACAAGAATATGGAGCTTGGAAACCTGCACCGTAAGCTGAAGCAGTGAATGGAGTCAAGTTTGGACATGGAGGAGGATCAACACAAGCCACAGTAATAGTGTAACCAGTGCCAATACCAGAACCGTCAGAGTTAGTTGCAAAAGTTACAGGAGCACCAGGAGTTGAGCTAGTCAACTGAGTGTAAGTACCCGCAGCATTAGCAGCACCCCACAAAGTACCCGTGTTGTCTGGACCTTCATAAAGTTCTAGGTAATCCCAACCTACTTCAAGACCACCAACTGGAACAACAATCACGATGTTGAACACTTTTCCTGATGGAGGATAAAGCGTCAAGTAACCTGTTTCGTTGTTTTGGTAGTTACCAGCAGGTCCACCGCTATCGTAAACGGTAGCGTTACATACAGTCAAGCTGTTAGAACCAGAAGCTGGTACAGTGATGAATGTATTGAAGGAAACTGGGCCAACCCAAGCACCGTAGTTACCAGAACAGTTAGAACGGTAGTACAAAGTGTAGTTTTGGTTGGCCGCCAAACCAGAAATTGATGCACCAGGAGAGGCAGCTGCCAATGTTGGTGTAGTAGATCCTGTTGGAGCAGAAATGCTTGTTCCATAATAGAAATCAGCAATACCACTTGTCCAGTTAATCACACCTGTACCAGCTGTTGGGTTGGTAATCACTGAAGGAGTTCCAACCAATGCAGGACAGTTTGTGTTAAAGTTGAATGGACCTTGCCAGAAACCTTGGCTAGCACCGCAATTTGAGCGGATGTAAGCGGTGTAGTTAGTAGCAGCAGTCAAACCTGTGATGTTGTAAACTGAAGTTACGTTGCTCACAGTTGGAGTAGTTGCACCTGTTGGAGCTGTCAATGGAGCTGCACCGTAGTAGATGTCAGCAGCACCGCCAGTCCAAGTGATATCAGCATCCATGTTGAATGCATCGCCTACTGCAGTGATCGCTGTTACAGGAGCACAGTCAGAACACTGAACGTTAGCTGTGAAACCAGTATAGTTCACCGATGTATCAGAGCTGAAACGAATAGTCAAAGAACCACCCGCTGTTGGCGAATACACAGCAAAAGTACCTTGGTCAGCGTCAAGAGATGAAGCACTTGACTGATAAAGAAGAGTACCCGCTGTGCCAACACCCGCATAAATACGAATGTAGTCAAAACCAGCTTCAACATCGAAAGTACCTTGGATACCCATGTAAGCTGTTGGGCTAGTAGCATTGATTACCAAGTAACCGTCAACACTAGCGCTGTAGTTAGCTGATGGACCAGCATGATCGGCGATAACCGCATTACAAGAAGTGATAGTGGCGTTACCTGTGCTAGGAACCAATGTGTACGTGTTGAAATTACGAACAGTAGACCACAAACCTTGTGAACCACCACAGTTTGAACGGAAGTACAAATCATAAATCAAACCTGGTGTTAAACCAGTGATTACATAACCTGAAGCTACGTTAGAAACAGTAGGAGTAGTAGCGCCTGTTGGAGGAGTGATACCAGCTGGACCATAGTAAAGGTCACCGTTACCACCAGTCCAAGTTGAGGTTGCTGTTAATGCAGCTACGTTAGCCGTTACAGAGAACGCAGTCAAAGCTGGACAGAAAGTGTCGTAAGCTATTGGACCTACCCAGTTACCCACCAAACCACCACCACAGTTGCTACGAACGTAAACTTGGTATTGTGTATCAGCAGTCAAACCTGTGATAGTTTGAGGTGAAGCTACGCTAGCAGCTGTTGGAGTTGTAGCACCTGTTGGAGCAGTCAATGGAGCTACACCGTAGTATAGATCTGCAGTACCGCCAGTCCAAGCGAAATCAACATCCAAAGCGATGTTATCAGCAGTAGCTGTAACAGCAGTTACATCTTGACAAATTGCACGAGCACAGATGGTGAAACCACCGTTACCCGAACCAATCAAGTTGTGCCATACACGAACGAAGTAGGTGTTACCAATAGTCAAACCAGTGTATGTGTTTGTCTCAAGGCCTAGTGTACCTGTGTTATTGATGTTACCACCAATAGCTGTCATTGCAGTAGCGCAAGTTCCAGGAGCTACACCACCATCGTACAATTGGAATACCGCGTTGAACGCAGGACCCGATTGAACTTGAAGTTCTACAGAAGTAGTTGTAGCTGTGAATTTGTACCATACATCATCATCAGCAGTTGTTGGCTGAGGTGTGTTAGCTGAAGGAGTAGCACCCAATGTGGTTGTAGTACCAGAAACTGGAGCTGCACAAGTGATACCAGGAACAATGTTGAATGCACCTGCACACTCGTCGTTCGTAGGAACTGGAGGAGGGTTGAAAGCAGAAATGTGGAAGTGACCTGCACCAGCTGCGCCAGTACCAGAATCAAATACACGCACCCAGTATTGACCTGAAGGAAGAGCAGTCATAGTCAAGTTTTCAACTAAACCAGTAGCACCTGCGTTAGAACAACCAACAGAGGTAACACCCAAGTCAGAGAAACATTGAACAACAGGGTTATAGTTCGCCTCAGAAACTACAGAAACACGAATGTCTTGAGTAGTTGGGTTGAAGAAAGTAAACCAAACGTCGTCATCTGGAGTACCAGCACAAGCAGCTGTGATACCCGCAGAAGCAGTCGCTGTTGCAGAACGGTAGAAACCGCAGTATTCTGCAGGAGGAGCGATACCAGTAGCGATAGCTACGGCACCCGCTGGCTCGTCGTTAGTAACTGCTGGAAGGAATGAACCACCAGCCAAAGTGCCACCATTCGTGAACAATACAGAAGTATAACACTCTGGTACTACCAACATGTTATCTACTGCAGTACCACCAAATAGGTTAGTATTCAACGACTGTTGACACAACAAGCTAGCACCGCTAACTGCAGCTGTACCAGCACCGTTGATACC